>JAFLRP010000192.1 GCA_022511515.1 Acutalibacter sp. | reverse complement strand
TCAACTTCCAGTTTATTGTACTTTTAATTATTACACAGATTGCTGGCAATAGCAACGGTCTCGCCGCCGAGACGGGACGGGATGTGAAGGTTGGCAAACTAAAAACAGCCACCAGTAAAACGCACAGGGTCCCTAAATGGGGAAAGCTCCGCCAAAATTTTGATGCTCTTTTGATGATGTAGCAAACGGAAACAGTACGAACAGAACACAACAGAACCGAAAAATGAAACAAATTGAAGCTCTAAAATGCGGTACAAATGACCGCGTGCCGAGGATAAACAGAAAAAGAAAAACGGCTCAAACCCAGTGTTTAAGCCGCTTTTTGATGGCAGGGGCAGAAGGACTCGAACCCTCGGCACGCGGTTTTGGAGACCGCTGCTCTACCAACTGAGCTATACCCCTATGAGATTTTACATTGCTTGGGATATTCCCAAGAATTTTAGCTTATTTAGTGTATCATCTTGGAGAAAAGATGTCAAGTCCTTTTTATGGCATTTCGGAAATTTGCGGTGTCATTCACACAACAAGTGCGCATCCTCTTTTGGGATGCGCACTTTTCTCAATTTTGCTTACTCTAACCGATACACCGCCGCACCGTGGGGCGGAAGGGTGTGCAGCAATTCGCCCGACACCGGGCCCAATTCTTCCTGTTTCCACAAATCCTTTGCGATATACTCCCCAGAAAGTTCCAGCTCGTCCCAGCTTGCGGCCACTTCCACTTCGGTATCGGCCAAATTAAACAGCGCCACATAGGTGGAACCGTCCGCGCTGTCGTGACTTTTCCAGACACAGCTCTGCTCTGTTCTGCGCACCTGATGGGCGTTCTCCCCTTGCCGGTGCATTTGCAGAATGTCACGGTTTGTCAAAAGGGACAGAGTAAACTCGTCATTGTTCCGCATTTCGCCGCCCATAATCAGCGGAGAACGGAAGATACACCACAAAGACATCATGGTGATCTGCTCCGCCGGAGTGAATCCCGTCCAGTTCCGGTGGTATTCCCTGCCGTGGGCCTCCTCAAACTCCTTGTAATTCAAGCGCAGACTGCCGATAGGCAGCATGTCGCAATCCGGCCAGCAGCCGGGAGAGACCTGCCGCTCCCACACCTCGCAGCGCTCAAACATGGCAAGCAGCAGCTCCCAATCGTCCCAGAAATCGTCTGTGATCCGCCACATGTTGGCGTTCTGCCGGAGGTGCCAGGCCTTTTCGATCACTGCCGGGCCGGGAGACAGGCTCAGCACCATATCCCTGCCGCAGCGGTCAATGGCATGGCGGATCATCTCGATCTCCTTTTCCGCAGAGTAAGGGTTAGTGGGATAGGCATTGGTGTTGCAGATATCGTCCACCTTGACGAAATCTACGCCCCAGGAGGCGTACAACTCAAAGATGGAATCGTAGTACGCCTGAGCGCCCTCCTTGGTCCAATCCACGCCGTACATATCCGTATTCCAGCGGGACACGGAATTGTCCTGAGCGATTTTGTCGCAAGTAGTGTTCGTCCCCTTCACCGGCAAATGCTTGTGCACTGCCAGCCGGGGCACGCCCCGCATGATGTGGATGCCGAATTTCAGCCCAAGATCGTGGATTTTCTTGGCAATCTCTGTAAAGCCGTTTCCCTTTGCAGCCGAGGGAAACCGCTCCGGCGCAGGCATTTGTCTGCCGTACTCATCCAGCGTCAGCCAGGCGTAAGGCACGTAATAGGGGCTTTCCTTGCCGGCGTTGGGCTCAGACCACTGGATATCGCAGACCACATATTCCCAGCCGTATTCCCTCAAATGCTCCGCCATGTATTGGGCGTTGCCTAAAAGCTGTTCCTCATTGACGGCGTTGCCGTAGCAATCCCAACTGTTCCAACCCATAGGAGGTGTCAGCGCGCATTGATCCTTTTTCATGATATCACTCCCATTACAGCGTGTTTTCACAAGTGAAGCGGGTATATTTTACCTCCGATCCCTCGCCCTGTGTGAACATTCCGAAGAAACACCCAGTGAAGGTCCCCATCATCATCTCGGTGGACAACAGTTGAGTGCGGCCCTCTCCGACAGGCAGCAATTTCCCTTCTGTCCCGCCGGCAAAGAAATGATACTGCATCCGGTCGGCTTCCACTTTTAAGACCAGCTTGCCGCTTTCCGGCAGCTCTACGGGCTCGGATTCCGTCAGCAGATCACAGACACGCTTGCGCAGCAGGACCACTCGCTTGCCGTTCCGCCGGGTGACGACTAAGTCATAGTGATGCTCGTCTGTGTGATACACGGTAAGCCCGGCTTCTTGCTTTTCCGTTGTGGGCGCAAACTCCAGCTCCGTCTCCGCAGTGCTCTTTAATTGCCGCTGGCGCACACCCAGAAAAGTGGGAGCGCCGCCGCTTTCCAACTCGTCTTTTCCGGCGGTGAGCACCAGACCGTTTTCCAGCCGGTAATTTTCCTCAATGGGATTTCTGAGATACGCCCAGCGAACGGGCAGTTTTTCTTCTTTTGTGAAATCCTCAGCAAAATCGAAGGTGTTTTGAGTCATCCAGCCCTCATTCCCGGGCAATTCCATTTCCGTGTGAATGGGCTTGCCGCCGTTTACCACAGGCCAGCCGTCAGCGTCCCAGGTCACCGGGGCAACCATGGTCTCCCGCCCGATATGGTGCAGCATGGATACTGAGGGACGGAAGCCGTGGAACATGAGCCACCAGTTGCCCTCAGGGTCATCGATCAAATCGGCATGCCCCACGCCGTGGATCACGTCGGGGGTCCGACCGGCAAAATCCGCAAAGCTAGGCGAATAGTCCCGCTGGGTCACGATGGGATTGTGGGAACAGCTCTCAAAGGGCCCCCACACATTGTCGGAGCGGGCAATGGTCTCCATGTGGCCGTACTCCGTGCCGCCCTCGGCGATCATCAGATAGTAGGAGCCGTTTATCTTATACAGGTGGGGTCCTTCCGGGCACTTTCCGCCGGTGCCGGACCAAATGGGGCGGGTCTCGGTCAGCATCTCGCCCGTCGTGAGGTCGATCTGGCTCTGGCCGATGCACTGCCGGCCGCTTTCCCTGTCGAAGAAAGTGCCCTGAAAATACACCTTGCCGTCGTCATCCCAGAACAGAGAGGGGTCGATGCCCAACTGGTCCTGCTTGATCCAGACGGGGTCGCTCCACTCGCCGTGAATGTCGTCCGTCCACACGAAGAAATTTCCGCCGCCGGAGACATTGGTGGTCACCATGTAAAATCTGCCTTGATAATACCGAATGGTGGGGGCGAAAATGCCGCCGGAATTCCGACAGCCCTCCAGCGGAAGCTGACTTTTTCGGGTCAGCACATGGCCGATCTGCTCCCAGTTCACCAAATCTTTGCTGTGATAGAGGGGCACGCCGGGGAAAAACTCAAAGGAGCTGTTGACGAGGTAGTAGTCCTCCCCCACTCTGCACACGCTGGGGTCGGGGTAGAAGCCGGGAATGACGGGATTTTTAAATTTCATTTTTTGTTCACCCTCCGTTGATAAAATGCGAAACCATTTTGCAAGTTCAGTATAACAGAATCCGCCTCAGGCTGGCAAGCCCAAGGCGGAAAAAGTTTTCTATTGATTTTACTGACGGTTCTTCGCCATAAAATCTTCGATCTCGTCGGCGTCCCGGATGATGTGCTCCGACAGCACCACGCAGCCGTCCTCGGTGATCAACAGGTCATCCTCAATGCGGATGCCGATCTCCCACTCGTCGATGTACAGGCCCGGCTCATCGGTGATGACAGCGCCTACGGGAAGTCCGCCCTGCCGGTTTACGCTGACGTCGTGGACGTCGATGCCCAGATAGTGGGACACGCCGTGCATGTAGTATTTCCGCACTTCCTCGGGCTTTTCGATCAAGCCCAGTTCGATACAGCCCTGAGCCAAAATGTCACTGCACAGCTTTTGCAAGTCGCCCAGTGTGACCCCGGCCTTGGCGGCCTTGGCCACTTCCCGGTTGGCTTTCAGCACGATATCGTACACCTGCCGCTGGCGGGGGGAGAATTTCCCGTTCACCGGATATGTACGGGTGATGTCGGCGCAGTAGCCCTTGACTTTCGCGCCCAGGTCCAGGAGCACCAAAGAGCCGTCCTCGCAGGTGTCCCGGTTGGTGCCGTAGTGGAGCATGGTGCCGTTTGCGCCGCTGCCGGCGATGGTGGGAAATGCCATGCCGTCCGCGCCCTCATAGTGGACGGTGTACTCGAAGTCCGCTTGCACCTGATACTCCTTCATACCGGGTTTCAGGTGACGCATGACGTTTTGCAGCGCCTTGTCGGTGACGTCGATGGCCTCCTGCATGAGAGCCACTTCGGTTTCGTCCTTCTGCATGCGCATGGCGGCGATTTCTTTGGAAATGTCCCGAATCCGCATACCCGGGTACTTCCCGGCAAACTCTTTGGCTTTCGCGGCATTGTAATCGGGCAGATCGTCCCACTGATAGCGGTCGCAGTCGAAATACAGATTTTCCAGTCCCATAGACATCATTCGGTTGACCATGGGGGTAAAGCTGTCGAGGTAGTAGATTTCCTCCACGCCGGAAACGTCCTTGGCTTCGTCTTTGCTGACCCGCTTGCCGGTCCAGCGCACGGCGGTGGGGTCGGCTTCCTCGATGAACAGCATCGTTCTGGGGGTATTGTCGGCTTTCACCATCACCAGAATCATCCGCTCCCGGCGCAGACCGGTGAGATAGAAGAAATTTCTGTTGGCCTCAAATTTGGCGTATTCGTCGGCGCTGACGTGGGTTTCAATACCGGAGAACAAAATCAGGGCAGAGCGCTCCTCCATCTGCTCCAAAATGTGTTTTCTTCTGTCTGCGTAGTTCATGACAAAATAACTCCTTCCTTTTTTGTTTTGTATTCATACTTTCCTTTTGCCGAAAGCAATCATACGCAAAGGGTCACGGGCAAAACCGTCAAGTGATTTTCAGGTGCGCAGTGTTACAGCTTTAACTGCTCTCCTACCTCCGCCTCGTCGGGCATGGCGCCGGCGGCGGGCAGTTTCTTTTGGTACCGGGCAGGATTTTTCAGCATGCCCTCCTCATAGAGCACTGCTGAAAGCAGCCGCTGGCCCTTTTTTACATTCATGGCCTGCACGCCCTGGGTGTTCTTGGTGGTCTTGGGCAAAATCAATCCGGTGTGGAACAGGAGCATTCTGCCGGTGGAAGCGGTCAGCAGAACTTCGCAGTCCTCCTTCACGTACAGTGCCGCCGTTAAGGGAGATTTGTCACTGTAAGCGCTGATGAGCTTCTTCCGGTTGGTTTTGGTTTGATAGGCGCTCATCTCCACCTTGGCCACCTTGCCGTTTTCAAAGAAGAACAGCATAAAGCCGCTGTAGTCCGTGGTGGCCGCCATGTAAACCGCCCGCTCGCCCTCGTCCATCTGAGTCCGGGCGGGGATGTACTCGCCCAAGACGCTGGCCTTGGTGTCGGGGAAGTCGGAGGCCTTCATCTTGTAGACCTGAGACTTGTCGGAGAAGAACAAGAGCTCCGTGTTGTTGGTGGCTTCCGGCTGCTGGGTGATCTTGTCCCCCTCCTTCAGCTTCTGCTCGCCGCTCATGCGCAGAGACAGGGGCGTGATCTTCTTGAAGTATCCCTCCTCGGTGAAGAACAGGTGCACCGGGTAATCCGGCACCTCCTCTGTCACCTCGATCTCCTCCACCTCGTCGGCGTACAGGATCATGGTGCGGCGGGGCTTGCCGTACTTCTTGGCCACTTCCTCCAGCTCTTTGATGATGATGGATTTCACCTTGGCCTTGGATTGGAGAATGCCCTCTAACTCAGCAATCTCCTTTTTCAGGTCGTCGGTTTCCTCGGTGCGCTTCAAGATATATTCCCGGTTCAGGTGGCGCAGGCGAATTTCCGCCACATACTCCGCCTGTACCTCGTCGATGCCGAAACCGATCATCAGGTTGGGCACGACCTCGCTTTCCTCCTCGGTCTCCCGGACGATGCGGATGGCCTTGTCGATGTCCAGCAAAATCGCCTGTAAGCCCAAGAGCAAATGGAGCTTTTCTTGTTTCTTTTGCAGGTCGTAATAGGTCCGGCGGCGGACGCATTCCACTCGGAAGGCCGTCCACTCCTCCAAAAGCTCTTTAACGCCCAGCACTCTGGGAACGCTGCCGATGAGCACGTTGAAATTGCAGGCAAAACTGTCCTCTAAGGTGGTGAGCTTAAAGAGCTTTTGCATCAGCTTGTCCGGGTCCACGCCCCGCTTTAGATCGATGGTGATTTTCAGGCCGTTCAAGTCCGTTTCGTCCCGGATATCCGCGATTTCCTTCAGTTTATTTTGCTTGACCAGTTCCACCACCTTTTCCACGATGACCTCCACCGTGGTGGAGGGGGGAATCTGGGTGATATCGATGCAGCTTTCGGATTTGTCGTAGGTGTACCGGCTGCGCACCCGAAAGCTGCCCCGGCCGGTGTCGTAAATGGCCTGCATTTGCTCCCGGTCGAAAATCAACTGCCCGCCGCCGGGAAAATCCGGGGCCTGCAAGGTCTGGAACAAGTCCGCTTCCGGGTCCCGCATCAGGGCGATGGTCGTCTCGCAGACCTCCGCCAGATTGAAGGGGCAGATATTGCTTGCCATGCCCACGGCGATGCCGGTGTTGGCGTTGACCAGCACCGTGGGGAATGTGGCGGGCAGCAGGGTGGGCTCCTTCATGGTGTTGTCGTAATTGTCCACGAAATCCACGGTGTCCCGGTCGATGTCTTGGAACAGTTCCTTACAGATGGGGTCCAGCTTCGCTTCCGTATAACGGGACGCCGCCCATGCCATATCCCGGGAAAAGGCCTTGCCGAAATTGCCCTTGGAATCCACAAAGGGGTGAAGCAGGGCTTCGTACCCACGGGACAGGCGCACCATGGTGTCGTAAATGGCGGAATCGCCGTGGGGGTTCAGCTTCATGGTCTGCCCCACGATGTTGGCGCTCTTGGTCCGGGCGGAGGTCAAAAGCCCCATCTTGTACATGGTGTACAGGAGTTTCCGGTGGGAGGGCTTGAAGCCGTCTATCTCGGGAATGGCCCGGCTCAAAATCACGCTCATGGCGTAGGGCATAAAGTTTTTGCGGACGGTATCGCCCACATCCTGCTCTACGATCTCTCCGGCTCCGGCAATATATCCTTTCATTTTCGGCAGTTTTTCACCGCTTTGTCGTTCTCGCTTAGCCATTTTTTTATCCTTTCTTTCACAAGGTGGGCTTTTCGCTGTCCACAGGTCAGCTTACGTCCAGCTCGTCGGTGTATTCCGCTCCATGCTCGGCGATATAGTCCTTGCGGCCCTGAATGTTGTCGCCCTGCATGATGTCGAACATCTCCGCAGCGTACTCCGCGTCTCCGGGCAGGACTTTAATGAGCCGCCGGGTCTTGGGGTTCATGGTGGTCAGGTTCATCATGTCCGGCTCGTTTTCGCCCAATCCCTTGGACCGCTGGATGGTGACCTTCTGCCCCTCCAGCTTCTGCAAAAACTCCGCCTTTTCCGCTTCGTCGTAGGCGAAATACGTCTCGTCTTTGGTAGTGATCTCATACAGCGGCGATTCCACGATGAACACTTTTCCGGCTTCGATCAACGCCGGGGCAAGGCGGTAGATCATGGTCAGCAGCAGCACCCTGATCTGGAAGCCGTCCACGTCGGCGTCGGTGCAGAAGATGATCTTGCTCCACCGCAGGCTGTCCATATCAAAGGCGTTCAGATTTTTGTTGGCTTTGGTCTTGACCTGCACGCCGCAGCCCAGCACTTTAATGAGGTCGGTGATGATCTCGCTCTTGAAAATTCTGTCGTAGTCCGCTTTCAGGCAGTTCAGAATCTTGCCCCGAATGGGCATGACCGCCTGAAAATTGGAATCTCTGGCCTGCTTCACCGCGCCCAAAGCGGAATCGCCCTCCACGATGAACAACTCCCGCTCGTTCACATCCCGGCTGCGGCAGTCCACGAATTTTGCCACCCGGCCGGTGATGTCCATTTTGCCGGTCAGCTTGGTTTTCAGGTTCAGCCTTGTCTTTTCCGCGTCCTCACGGCTGCGCTTGTTCACCAGCACCTGATTGCCGATCTTCTCCGCGTCTAAGGGGTTCTCTAAGAAATAGATTTCCAGATTGTGCCGGAGCATCTCCGTCATGGCTTCCTGAATGCCCTTGTTGGTGATGGCCTTTTTCGTCTGGTTTTCGTAGGAGGTCTGGGTGGAGAAGGAGGAAATGACGATGATCAGGCAGTCCTCCACGTCCTGAAAGGTGATCTTGCTCTCGTTTTTCGTGTACTTGTTATTCTGCTTCAAATAGGCGTCGATCTGGCTCACAAAGGCGCTTCGCACCGCCTTGTCCGGCGCGCCGCCGTGCTCCAGCCAACTGGAATTGTGGTAGTATTCCGTCACACTGGTTTTGTTGGAAAAGGCCGCCGCCACGTTGATCTTCGTGTTGTAGAGGGGCATATCCTCCCGGTCCTTTACCTTTTTCTCGCTCTGCCAGAACTGGACCGGGGTCAAAAATTCCTCTCCCGCCAGCTCTTTGGCGTGGTCCAGAATGCCGTTCTCATAGCAGAAATCGGTGTTCTCGAACTTGCCGGGGGTGGTTTCGTTCCGGAAATGGAAGCGCACCCCGGCGTTGACCACCGCCTGCCGCTTCAAAATGTCCAGATAATATTCGGTGCTGACATTGATATCGGTAAACACCTGCAGATCCGGCTTCCATTTGATGACGGAGCCGGTGTCTTTTTTGCCGTAAGGCTCTTTCTGCAGGCCGCCCACGTTCTCGCCCTGTTCAAAGTGCAGGGTGTAGCGGAAGCCGTCCCGGCGGATGTCCACGTCCATGTATTCGGAAGCGTACTGGGTGGCGCAAAGGCCCAGGCCGTTCAGGCCCAGAGAATACTCGTAACTCTCGCCGGAATCGTTGTTGTACTTGCCGCCGGCGTACATTTCGCAGAACACCAGCTCCCAGTTGTACCGCTCCTCCTTGGTGTTGTAGTCCACCGGAATGCCCCGGCCGTGGTCCTCCACCTGCACGGAATGGTCCAGAAACCGTGTAATGGTAATCTCCCGGCCGAATCCCTGCCTCGCTTCGTCGATGGAGTTGGACAGGATCTCAAAAATCGAATGCTGACAGCCGTCGATGCCGTCCGAGCCGAAAATGACCGCCGGACGCAGCCGCACCCGGTCTGCGCCTTTCAGACTTTGAATGCTGTCGTTTCCGTATTCCTGTTTTTTCGCCATATTTTTTTCCTTATCCTTACTTTGAGTTTTCTTCTATTCACAAGTTCATACTAACACCCTGCTTTATTCTAACCATAAAGCAGAAATGCTTTACATAAAATCTCTGTTTTATCGCAGTAAGAGAGGGTCGTTGGTACGACCCCCTCCGTATTTGTCTTTAAGAATTGTCCTCGGGAGCCTCCTCTGCGGGAGGAGCGTCCTCTGCGGGAGTTTCCTCTCCCTGCTGCTCAGGCTCGGGCGTTTTTTCCTCCTGCGCCTCCGCGTTGTCAGGCAACTGCCCCTGAGGGCCATGGCCGGGCAGCAATATGCCGTCCATGACCTGCTGGAACTCGTCGCCGTCCAGCTTTTCCTTCTCGTACAGCACGCCCGCCAGCCGATGGAGCTCGTCGATGTGGTCCTTCAAAATCTGTTCCGTCTGCTGATAGGCGGCGGAGATGATGGCCTGAATTTCCGCGTCGATCTGGGAGGCGGTCTGCTCCGAATAGTTGCTGATGTGACCCATTTCCTTTCCCAGGAAGGGATTGGAATCGTCTGTGCCGTAGGTGATGGGGCCCAAAGATTCGCTCATGCCGTACTTGGTCACCATGGCGCGGGCGATTTTGGTGGCCCGCTCGATGTCGTTGGAAGCTCCGGTGGAGATATCGTCCAGTACCAGCGCCTCTGCCACCCGTCCGCCCAACAGGACGACGAGTTCTTCCCGCATTTCATTCCGGCTGCGGTAGGAGCGGTCCTCCGTGGGCAGGTGCATGGTGTAGCCTCCCGCCATGCCCCGGGGAATGATGGAGATCTGGTGTACCGGGTCCTGAGTGCCGCAATAATAGGTGGCAAGGGCGTGGCCGGCCTCGTGATAGGCGGTGAGCTTCTTTTCCTTTTCGCTCATGACACGGCTCTTTTTCTCCGTGCCCACCACCACCTTGATGGTGGCCTCCTCGATCTCGGGCATGGTGATGGCCTTATGATTCTTTCTTGCCGCCAACAGAGCGGCTTCGTTCAACAGGTTTTCCAGATCCGCTCCGGTAAAGCCGGCGGTGGATTTGGCAATGGTGGAAAGCACCACATCGGGAGCCAGCGGTTTTCCTTTCGCGTGTACCCGCAGAATTTCCTCTCTCCCCTTGATGTCGGGATAGCCCACGGTGACC
>JAFLRP010000191.1 GCA_022511515.1 Acutalibacter sp. | reverse complement strand
CGGCAAGCCCCACAATGCCCGCCACGTTTTCCGTGCCGGCCCGTTTGCTCCGCTCCTGTGCGCCGCCGTCCATAAAATTCCGAATGCCCACGCCATTGCGGATATACAGCGCACCCACGCCTTTCGCCGCGTGGATTTTGTGGCCGCTGAGGGACAGCATATCGATGTTCTGGGCCTTCACGTCGATGGCCACATTGCCCACGGCCTGTACCGCGTCGGTGTGGAACAGCACCCCGTGAGCCTTACAGATCGCGCCGATCTCAGCGATGGGCTGAATGGTGCCGATCTCGTTGTTGGCGTACATCACGGTGACCAGCGCCGTCTTGTCGGTGATGGCAGCTTCCACTTCCTCCGGGAGAATGACACCGTTCCGGTGCACGTCCAGATAGGTGACGGTGAAACCTTCCTTTTCCAGCGCCTGACAGGTGTGGAGCACGGCGTGGTGCTCAAAGGCGGTGGTGATGATGTGGGTTTTTCCCTTCTTCGCCATGGCGTGGGCAGCGCCCTTAATGGCCCAGTTGTCGCTTTCACTGCCGCAGCCGGTAAAGTAGATTTCATTGGCGGCAGCGCCGAGGCATTTTGCCACCCGGGCTCTGGCGTCCTCCAAAGCGGATTTTGCCTTTTGCCCGATGCTGTACAGGCTGGAGGGGTTGCCGTAGACTTCCCGGTAGAAGGGAAGCATGGCTTCCAGCACTTCCGGGGAAACGGCAGTGGTGGCGGCGTTGTCCGCGTAGACAAATCGCTCCATAGTGTTCAACCTTTCTCTATCGTAATCGGAACATAGTATTTCAGTTGTCCGGGAATAATATACACCTTTTTAGTATACTTTTCAATACCCGAAAGAGACTTTTCAGAAAAATTTTACTTTTTTCTCTCAAGAGACCGGAATAGCCCCGGGGATTCCGGCAAAAACTGGAAACAGGGGAGCGTTCCTGTTTTCTCTGCTTCCCCCAGTCTCCGCTTTCGCCCGTGTTAGTTCCTGCGCTTTTTCTGATGATGCGGCGGGCGAGAAGTCCTTTAGGGGGCTTCGCCCCTTAAAGGACCCAGTGAAATTGGCAAATATGTACCTCTCATTGGAAAGTTTCCGAAAGGAAACTTCGAGGAGGTCGGCCGCAGGACGAACTCCCGCCCAAAACTTGACAGCGCAGAGGAAAATAGGTACAATAAGACAGTTACTATGTTCAGTTGGCGGGTAAACCGCTTTTGATACAGTGAAAAACAGGCAAGGCAAAGTTTTGCTGTTCGGAAACGCCGAAGGTTTCCGAGGGGCAACGGGAGCTGGACTTGGCCCCCGTTGGCCAAGCCGAATCAGCCGAGCGGAAAAGGACAGCGCCGGAAACGAGTAGCCGGCGCTTCAGGCAACGGGGGGTCTCTCCTGTTGCCTTATGATGCTATTCCTTTTTCTTTGGGATTCGGCAGTAGTGTTGTGCAATGGCGCAACTATGCGCAGTTCAACGGCACAACAGAAAATCCGCAAATCTGCCTCTGCCATACATACTGCTATCACAACGAAATGACTGGAGGAAAAACGAGTGGCAGAAAAGAAAAAGTATTACCCCCGCCGGAATTTGGCGGTTGGTCTGGGCAAGCTGCAGGACCAGGTGCTCAGCGGCGCGGTGGATGCCCCACGCGTCGAAAACACGGCAGGGCAGAAGAAGACGAGCGGCAAGCAGAATACCGCTTCCCGGGGGCAGCGCCCGAACACCAAGAGCAGCACCAAGGGTGCGGCGAAAAATACCGCCAAAAGCGGGAAAACAACTGCGGCAAATACGAAAAAGGCAGCGGCCTCGGAAAAACGGAATACCGGTAAAGCCGCAGCCGGAAGGACAGCTCAGCCCAAAAATCAGCGGCAGAGCAATGTCCCCATCGGAGCACAGTCGCAGACTCGTGCTGCACAACAGACTAGGGCGGCACGGCAGGCGGCGGAGCATGCTCAGCAGAAAGGAAAGGGCAGACAGAAACATAATCCTGCCCCCCGGCCCCCTATTCGGGCGTACTTCCTGGGCGGCCTCAATGAGATCGGCAAAAACTTCACCCTGTACGAATGCCAGAACGACATGATCATCGTGGACTGCGGCCTTTCCTTCCCCGATGAGGAAATGCTGGGCATCGACATGGTGATCCCCGATTTCACCTTTGTGGAGAAGAACCGGGATAAAATCAGAGGCATCGTCATCACCCACGGCCATGAGGATCACATCGGCGCGGTGCCCTATCTGCTGAAAAAGCTGAATGTTCCCCTGTACGCCACGGCGCTGACGGTAGGACTCATCGAGGCAAAGCTCCAGGAGCATAATTTAAACGGCTCTGTCCGAATGTTCGTCACGCCCGCCGGCTCCCATGTGAAATTGGGCTGCATGGACGTGGAATTCATCCATGTGAATCACTCCATTGCCGACGCGGTGGCGCTGGCCATTCACAGCCCTGCCGGAATTGTCGTCCACACCGGGGATTTCAAAATCGACTGTACCCCCGCAGAGGGCAGAATGATCGATCTGGCCCGCTTTGCCGAATTGGGCAAGGAGGGCGTGCTGGCACTGCTGGCGGATTCCACCAATGCCGAGCGCCCGGGCTACACCCAGACAGAGCAGACCGTCCACAATTCGCTGGATGCTCTGTTCCAGCGGGCGGAGGGGAAGCGCATCATCGTGGCGACTTTTGCCTCCTCCATCAGCCGGGTGCAGATGATCATCAACTGCGCCGTGAAATACGGCCGGAAGGTGGCCCTTTCCGGCAGAAGCATGGTAAACGTCATGGGCATCGCCAGCGAGCTGGGCTATCTTCATATCCCCGACGGTGTGCTCATCGATTTGAACCTCATCAACCGCTATGAGCCGGGACAATTGGTGCTCATCACCACCGGCAGTCAGGGCGAGCCCATGTCCGCTCTCAGCAGAATGGCCTTTTCCGACCACCGGCAGGTGGCCATCAATCCCAACGATTTCATCATTCTTTCGGCCCGGCCCATTCCCGGCAACGAAAAGACCGTGGGCGCGGTGGTGGATGAACTTTTAAAGCAGGGCTGCACGGTGATTTACGAATCCATGTACGAGGTTCACGTGTCCGGCCATGCCTGTCAGGAGGAACTGAAGCTGATTCAGGGCTTAGTCAAGCCGAAGTATTTCATTCCCGTCCACGGCGAGCAGAAGCACCTGCAAAAGCACGCCGGACTTGCCGTCGCCATGGGAATGCCAAAGGAAAATATTTTTATCGGCACCATCGGCAGCGTGCTGGAGCTCCATGAGGACCACATGCGCCAACTGGGGGACGTCCCCGCCGGCAGCGTCATGGTGGACGGCTTGGGCGTGGGCGACGTAGGCAGCGTGGTGCTGCGGGACAGAAAGCACCTTGCCGAGGACGGCCTGATCGTGGCGGTCTGCTCCATCGATTCCGGCTCCGGTCACGTGGTTTCCGGCCCGGATATTGTCTCCCGGGGATTCGTGTATGTGAAAGAATCCGAACAGCTTATGGACGAAGCGCGCAAGCTGGTGTATAATATACTGGAACACTGCGCCGACCAGCGTATCCGCGACTGGACGGAGGTCAAGCAGAACGTGAAGGAAGGACTGTCCTCCTTCGTCTATCGCAGGACACAGCGCAATCCCATGATACTTCCCATTTTGATGGACGTATAAGACCGACGGAAGAAAAACCGAAAGGGCGGTGAAAGGACGTGCGAGGAAAAAAAGTTTGGGTGATTTCTCCCCTCTTTTATCTGATGGCGGCGGGAATGGTCGTAATGGCTCTCATCACCTTCCGCTACAACAAGATCGCTGCTATCATCGAGATGACGGCGGCGGGAGTCTCTTTGCTTTCCCTCCTTGCGTCCGATATCCTGTACCGCCGAAATGTGTCCCTGGCGGTGAAAAGCGCCAGGAAGGTTTTGACCGCCGAGGAGCGCCGCGCTTTTGACGAGTTTGCATTGCCCATGGCGGTGATCGCCCCTGCCGGGGACATCGTGGGGGCGAATGAGGCCTTTATCTCCACCCTTTGCGGAGGCGGGGAATATATGGGGCAGGACGTGATGCGCTTTATCTATCCCAAAACCCTCCGGCAGGTCATGGGGGAGAAGGGCGCTGCCGTCTCCTACCGGGGACGGGAGTACACCGTGTACGGCATCCGTTCCAAGGACGGAACGATTCTCTATTTCGTAGACGATACGTATTTCAAATCCATTGCCAAGGAATATCGGGAAAAGAAGTCCGTGGTGTGCGTGGCGGTTTTCGATAATCAGGAAGAACTGATCCGCAACAGCGCCGGCGGGGACGATTCCCGCATCACCGCCGAAGTGGAAGCCGTCCTGCGCCGCTGGGCGTCGGAGGAGATGGGCGGCTTTTTCAGCCGTCTCACTTCCGGGCGGTATCTCATTATCACGGATGACGCCCATGTGGAAGCCACCAAGCAGCGGCGGTTCCGGGTGCTGGATGACGTCCGCGGCGTGAAAAGCGCCAGCGGCATGAGCGCCACCGTCTCCATGGGTTTGGGCCGTGGGGCAGATACCGTGGCGGAAAGCGAACGCTGGGCAAGACAGGCGCTGGATATGGCTCTGGGCAGAGGTGGCGACCAGGTGGCCGTCAAACTGGAGGGCGATACCTATGAGTTTTTCGGCGGGCAATCAAAAGGCGTGGAAAAGCGGGACAAAGTCCGGACCCGCGTCATTGCCGCCACCCTGTCCGATCACGTGAAGGCAAGCGACCGTGTGTTCATTATGGGCCACAGAAATTCCGACCTGGACAGCGTGGGCGCCGCCATGGGCATGTGGGCGGCCATCCGCAAGGGGTTGGAGAAGCCTGCCAATATCGTCATCAATCGAGGGCAGACGCTGGCATCTCCCCTGGTGGAGAAAATCGATGAGGCATACGGCGAGGAGCAGGTGTTCATGAGTCCTGCGGAAGCGCTGCAAATTGCCACGGAGCGATCCCTGCTCATCGTGGTGGACACCCATTCCGTGAATTTGGTGGAAAGCAGCGAGCTTTTGGAGCGTATTTCCCGAGTGGTGGTGATCGACCACCACAGAATGATGGTCTCCCATATCAAAAACGCTTTGATCTTCTATCACGAGCCCTATGCCAGTTCTGCTTCGGAAATGGTGACCGAGCTGGTGCAATATATCCGGGGTTCCGCCATTGACGGTGTGGATGCCGAGGCGCTCATGTCCGGCATAGCGCTGGATACCAAGAATTTCGTGCTGAAAACCGGTGTGCGCACCTTTGAGGCTTCCGCCTTCCTGCGCAGACGGGGGGCGGACACCGTGACGGTGAAGAAGCTGTTCTCCAATTCGCTGGACAATTACAAGCAAAAGGCTCAGCTTGTCTTTGGAGCGGAGATCTACAAGGGCTGCGCCATTGCCACCTCCAACTGGGATCTGGCGGATATGCGCATTGCGGCGGCTCAGGCTGCCGACGAGCTCTTGTCCATTCAGGGCGTGCGGGCTTCCTTTGTGCTGTACCGCTTCGGGACGGATGTGAACATTTCCGCCCGCAGTCTGGGAGACGTGAACGTCCAACTGATCTTGGAGGAATTCGGCGGCGGAGGTCATTTCACCGGCGCCGGAGCGCAGATCAAGAACATCAGCATGAGCGACGCCCGCCGGGCTTTGGTCCGTGTGCTGGACAGCAAGCTCATGGAGATCGACGCACAGGGCTGAACCTGTCAAACAGGAAAGAGACCGGAGATTTACGGTTGATTCAATAGGAAAGAGAGGAAAGGAAAAATATGAAAGTGGTACTGCTGCAGGACGTGAAGTCCATCGGAAAAAAGGGAGAGCTTGTCAATGTGTCTGACGGGTATGCCAGGAATTTTCTGATGCCCAGAAAGCTGGCAAAAGAAGCCAACGCACAGGCCATGAACGAGCTGAAGAACGCGGAGGCCGCCAGAGAGTACAAAATCAAGACCGAAACGGAGCAGGCTCAGAAAAACGCCGACGCCCTTTCCGGGAAGACCGTGAAGATCTACGGCAAGGCAGGGCAGGGCGGCAAGCTCTTCGGCTCTGTCACCGCAAAAGAGCTTACGGAAGAAATCAAGAAACAGTTCGGCGTGGAAGTGGAGAAGAAAAAAATCGTACTGGAAAGCGATATCAAGGCTTTCGGTACTTACAATTTCGACGTGAAATTCTATAACGGCATCACCGCCACCATGAGCGTGGCCGTGTGCGAATCGGCAGATGCGAAACACTGATGTAAAAATTCAGAAAAACACTATTTGACAGGAGGGAATCACAGTGCCTTACGAACCGGAAATTCAGGCAGAGCCGGGGCTTTCCATGCCCTTTAGTCTGGAGGCGGAGCAGTCTGTGCTGGGAGCAATCCTGTTAGAGCCCTCCTGTATGGGTGAAGTGTTGGACATCCTGCCGAAGGCGGAATATTTTTACGCGGTGAACAATCAATTGATCTACGGCGCGATGATTGAAATGTTTGCCGGGGGCCAGCCGGTGGATTTCGTCACCGTATTGGAAAAGCTGAGAGAAAACGAAGCCTTTGACGAGGACACCGGAAAGGTGTATCTGACTCAGCTCGCCCAATTTGTCCCGTCCTTGGGAAATGTAAAAACCTACGCCGAGACCGTTCGCAGAAAGTATGAAGTGCGCACGCTGATGCAGGTGACCCGGCAGATTTTGAGCGATGCCGGCGAAGGGACCATGGATCCCTCGCAGTTGATGGACATGGCGGAGCAGCGCATTTTCGAGATCCGGCGGGACAAGCAGCAGAAAGGGCTGCAGCCTGTTCGGGAGATCTTATTGGAGACCTTTGATCGTCTGAACCAGTTGAATTCTGCGGATCGGGACAAATACAAGGGCGTGCCCACCGGCATCGGCGAGCTGGATGCCATGATCACAGGGCTGAACCGTTCCGACTTGATCATTTTAGCGGCCCGTCCCGGCGTGGGCAAGACCAGTTTCGGGCTGAATATCGCCCGGCACGCCGCCATCAGCGCCAAGCGGCGGGTGGCTTTCTTCTCTCTGGAAATGGGCAGAGAGCAGCTTGTGTCCCGTCTGTTGTCCGGCGAGGCTGTGGTGGAGGGCACCAAACTCCGTTCCGGCGAGCTGACTGACAACGACTGGGTCAAGCTCATCGAAGCGGGGGACATTCTGTCCAACGCCGAATTGTATTTCGATGACAAGCCCGATATCACCGTGCCGGAGATCAAAGCAAAGCTTCGCCGTCTGAAGGGCGGAGCGGATCTGGTCATCGTGGACTACCTGCAGTTGATGAACAGTGCCCGGCGCATCGACAACCGGGTCAACGAGGTGGCGGACATCACCAGAAATTTGAAGATCATGGCAAAGGAGCTGAACGTGCCGGTCATCGCCATGTCCCAGCTTCGCCGTGCCACTGACCGTTCCAAGGATCACCGCCCGGGACTTTCCGAGCTCCGGGATTCCGGCTCTATCGAGCAGGACGCCGATATTGTCATCTTCCTTCATCGGGAGGCGTACAACGCCACCAGCGAGGGAGGAACGATCACCGAGGACATGGATATAAACGCTGCGGAGCTCATTGTGGCAAAAAACCGCCACGGCGGTACAGACACTATTGCCGTCCATTGGCAGCCGGAGTATATGCGGTTCACCTCCCGGGAGGTCATCCGCCATGAATGAGGTTTTTTTTGCCGCGGGGGACCTGTCCGGCCTGCCGGACAGGGGGCTTGCGGTAGTGGGCTTTTCCGGCGGCGCGGATTCCACCGCTTTAGTCCACTGGCTGAAGGGAAAAATCGAACCCTCGCGCATGGTGCTGGCGCACCTGAACCACATGCTGCGGGGAGAAGAAGCAGAACACGACGAAGCCTGCGTCCGGGAATTTTCCCGGAAGATGGGGCTCCGTCTTGTTGTTTCACGGCAGGATATCAAGGCCCTTGCAAGAGAGCGGGGCATGGGACTGGAGGAATGCGGCAGAGCAGCGCGGTACGCGTTTTTTCAATCCCTCGTCACGGGGGAGGACGACCGTATCCTCACCGCCCACACTGCAGACGACAACGCGGAAACGATCCTGCTGAATCTGTGTCGCGGCACGGGACTTTCCGGGCTTTGCGGCATTCCCCGGCAGAGGGGAAATATCCTGCGTCCGCTGCTCTCTGTTTCGAGAGAGGAGATCGAGGCTTACTGCAAGCATTTTGATCTTCCCTTTGTGACGGACAGCACCAATCTGACCGCTGAATTTGCCAGAAATAAAGTCAGGCTGGAGGTCCTGCCCGTGCTGAAAGAGCTCAATCCCCGGGTGATCCAAACCATCGGCCAAACTGCTCTGCTCCTGGAGCGGGACAGGCAGTTTCTGAAAACCGAAGGGGAAAAGCTGCTCATTGCCGCTCAGCGGGAATACGGACTTTCTGTCGCTGTTTTGCAGGACGCCGAAGAGGCCTTGCAGCGGACCGCTCTGCGGCTGTGGCTGGGGAAAAACGGCTGCACCGAGCCGAAAAAGAAACATCTGGACGCGCTGCTGCTGTGCAGTAAGCAGGGCGGGACGGTGTCTCTGCCGGGGAATCTCACGGCCCGATGCGCCCAAGGGGTGCTTTCCCTCTCGGAAAACCGGGAAGCACAGCCTTTTTCTTTGACCGTCTCCCTGTCGGAGCAGTCCCTCTTTCCAAAAAAGATCCCTCTGCCGGATGGGAGGACCCTGCTTTTGGAGGAAAAACCGGTAGAGGACACAAAAAATTCAGGAAAAGAGTGGAAAAAAGTTCATAATTTGTTATTCCAAAATGCGGTTGACTATGATATAATACTAGCTAATTTAGCGGTCAAGGAATTAATTGTTCGGACCCGCCGGGAGGGGGACAGGTTTTCTCCTGCCGGCAGAAAGGTCACAAAAAGTCTGAAGCAGGTATTTCAGGAACGGGGCATGCCGCCGGATTTTCGGAGAAGCGCCGTCCTGCTGGAGCTGGGCGGAGAGCTGATCTTCTGCCAGGGCGCGGGAGCGGCTGAGGGCTTTCAGGTGACGGAAAAGACCCGCAGGGCACTTTTTGTGACAGTTCTGCAAGGGCAAAATGAGGAATGAAAAGCGGAGGGAACGGATATGGTAGAACGCAGTGAGATGATGGAAGACATTCAGGAGGTGCTGTTTACCGAGCGGCAGATCGCCGTGATGGTGGAGCGGGTCGGTCAGCAGATCTCCAGAGATTACAAGGACAAAAACCTGCTGTTGGTCAGCGTCTTAAAGGGCTCCGTGGTGTTCATGGCGGACCTGATGCGCTCTATCAGCATTCCTGCGAAAATAGACTTTATGGCCACCTCCAGCTATGGTTCCGGCACGAAGACATCCGGCGTGGTGAAAATCATCAAGGATCTGGATATCCCTCTGTCCGGGTACGACATCGTCCTGGTGGAAGACATTCTGGACAGCGGTAAGACATTGAACTATTTGGTGGAGCTGCTGCGGGACAGAAATCCCAAAAGCCTGCAGATATGCGCTCTGTTCGATAAGCCGGAGCGCCGGGAAGTAGAGCTGCAGGCCACCTATGTGGGCTCTGTGATTCCGGACGCCTTCATTGTAGGCTACGGACTGGATTACGACGAGAAGTACCGCAATTTGCCGTTTGTAGGGGTTTTAAAGCCCTCTGTATACGAATAATGGAAAAAGAAACGGAAATTTTATTCTATAGATTTTAGGAGGACACTTTTTTGAGTAACAAGAGAACGCTGCGTACCCTTCTGCTGTATTTGGGGATCCCGCTCTTAGTGCTGTTCATCATTCTGTTCCTGTTCCGGGGGCAGAGGCAGGATCAGACACTATACAAGTATTCCGACATCGTGGATTACTTTGAGACCGGCAAGGTCGCGGAATACAAGCTGAATCTGGGTACGGGAGATCTGCATCTGAAGCTGAATGACGAGTCGGCAAAGGAAATCGATTTCGAGCTTCCCAGTATCGATTTGTTCTATCAGAACGTTTCTCCCTATATTCGGCAGTACAATGAGAACCATCCCGACGCCAAAATGGTGCAGGACATCATCCGTCCGGTGGAGACCAGTTGGTTCCTGAGCCTGCTGCCCACGCTGATTTTGTTTGCCGGGCTCATCATCTTCTGGATCTTTATGATGCGCCGGCTGGGCAGCACCATGGGCGGCGGCGACAAGCAGATGAATTTCGGCAAGGCCAAGGTCAAGCAGATCGGCGACGAAAAGCGCAAGACCACCTTTGCCGACGTGGCCGGTGCGGATGAGGAAAAGGAGGAACTGCGGGAGATCGTGGAATTCCTTCGGAATCCCGGAAAATTCAACTCTTTGGGGGCAAGGATCCCCAAGGGTGTGCTGCTGGTAGGCCCTCCCGGCACCGGTAAGACCCTGCTGGCAAGAGCCGTTGCGGGAGAGGCGGGGGTGCCCTTCTTCTCCATTTCCGGCTCTGATTTCGTGGAAATGTTCGTGGGCGTGGGCGCATCCCGTGTCCGTGACCTGTTTGAGAAGGCCAAGAAAAACCACCCCTGTATCATCTTCATCGACGAGATTGACGCCGTGGGTCGCCAGAGAGGC
>JAFLRP010000190.1 GCA_022511515.1 Acutalibacter sp. | reverse complement strand
ACTATCAGGCAGTCATGTGGGCCTATGAGAATAACGTGGTAGCGGGCACGACTTCCACCACCTTCTCGCCCAATTCTCCCATCACCCGGGAGCAGTTGGCGGCCATCCTCTGGCGCTATGCCGGCAGCCCGTCCACCAACGGCAGCTTCGCCGGATTCACGGACAGCGGCAAGGTCAGCTCCTACGCGGAGATCGCCCTGCGCTGGGCGCTGGAGAAGGGAATTGTCTCCGGCAAGGGCAACGGCATCCTCGATCCCGGAGGCAAATCCACCCGCGCCGAAGCAGCCTCCATGCTCATGCGGTATCTGGAACGGGATACCGACACGAACAACTGAAAATGATCTGCAAGAAAAGGGACTCTGTCATCAGACAGAGTCCTTTCTTTATTGTAAAACTTTTTGGCCTGTTTCTTCAGCGATTGCTTGCAGCTTTCTGTCCCCGCTTTTGCAGCAGGGAGATCACCGTGAACGCCGCCCCAAGTATCACCAGAGACGCCGCTATGGTGATCCATGGATTCTTGGCAAATCCCGCCACCAAGTAGCCTGCAAAGCACACGAAGGCCACCAGCGTGGCATAAGGAAGCTGTGTTTCCACGTGGCGGAGATGGTCGCACTGGGCGCCGGTGGAAGCCAAAATCGTCGTGTCGGAAATGGGAGAGCAATGATCGCCGTAAACAGCGCCTGCCAGCGTCGCGCCCAAGGAGGGGATCAGCACCGCCGCGCCCTCCGGGCCGGAACACATCATGGAGACAATGGGCAGAAGGATGCCGAAAGTCCCCCACGCCGTGCCCGTGGAGAAGGACAGGAACGCCCCCACCGCAAACACGATAGCCGGGATCAGGCCCATGGAAAGGTGTCCGCCGGAAACGACCTGACTGACAAAATTGCCGGTGCCGATCATCTCACGGCACACGCCGCCCAGCGCCCATGCCAGAATCAGAATGGTGAGAGGCGGGATCATGGTCTTGATGCCGTCCAGAAAGCCGTCCACAAATTGCTTGGCGTTCATGATCTTCCGGGGCAGGTACATGATGAGCGCCACCAGAAGGCCCGCAAAGGTCCCCAAGGTCAGCCCGGCCACGGGATTTTCCCCGATAGCCTCCGCGAAAGAAGCGCCCTCAAAGAATCCGCCCACATAGGCCATGCCCAGAATCGCCGTGACGATCAGTGTTAAGATGGGCAGGAGCAGATCCAGCACAGTCCCCTTTGTTTCCGCTTTCGCCTCTTCCCCGGCGCTTTCGGGGACGTTTTCGATTTCCTGCTCCGCCCGCTTCATGGGGCCGAAATCGAAATTGGTAGCGCTCAGGAACAGCACCATGGCAATGGTCAAAAGGGCATAGAGGTTGTAGGGAATGGTCTGAATGAAGGCGTTCAGCCCTCCCGCCTCCTCCACCTCCGAGGCCACTGCCACCGCCCAACTGGAAATGGGGGCGATAATGCAGATGGGCGCAGCGGTAGCGTCCAGCAGGTAGGCCAGCTTTTCCCGGGAGATCTTGTGTTTATCCGTGATGGGCCGCATAACAGTACCCACCGTCAGGCAGTTAAAGCCGTCGTCCAGAAAAATCAGCAGACCCAAGAGGGCCGTGGTCAATTTGGCGCTGCGCTTCGTGCGGATCCGCCGGATGGCCCACTGGCCGTAGGCGTCCGTGCCGCCGGAACGGGACACGAGAACCACAAGCGAACCCAGCAGCACCAAGAAAATGATCATATAGCCGTTTTCGCTGATCTTCCCCGCCGTCATATCAAAGACGTATGTAATCGCTTGCAGCAAATTGCCCCCCGTGGAAAAGCAGTAGACGCACATGCCCGTCAGAACCCCCACGAACAGGGACGAATACACCTCTTTTGTCAGCAGCGCCAATGTGATGGCCACCACCGGCGGCAAGATAGACAGCCAGCCCGCGTCTATCATTTCCAGACCCATAAGAATTCCTCCTTTTAAGGCTACAAAATAGTATATGTTCCTGACAGGCCGCTTATGGGTACGGCCGCCCGGACGTCACATCCCAATGGTTCACAGTCTGCCCGAACGGACACCGCTGGACAGTGGCGTATCCATATTTTCTCACATTTTCTTCCTTTGTGCAACCTCTATCTGGGAACGGGAGCAAAAATTCACATTTGCAAATCCCGTGGAGAAAGGCAAAAATTCCACGATCATACCCGGAACCTCCGTTTTGACCTCCTAAGCCCCTCCGGGTATAATTGAAAAAAGAAAAATCCGACACTTTGCCCTCTTCGATTGTATTTAAGGCAAAGGAGGCCGAGCCCCGAGCCGGTTTTTCCGGGCAGATTTCCGCCGATATGGCGTTAAACGCCTTGACAATACGTCAAGTATTCCCTGCGGCGTTTGCCTTATCTCGACAAAAATCTGCTCCGAAAAAACTGCTGCGCACCTCACAGCGAGGAATTTTGAGGTGGTTTTTGCGATTTCAGACACGACGACGTCGTGTCTTCTGCAGAGTGGGCTGGCGCCCACCAAAGAAGAAAGGGCAAAAAGCGACCAAAAGGGCCGCTGTGAGGCGGTTTGGGGTTCGGCCCCCTTTGCCATAGTGAAAGGAGGACAACAACATGAGAAACTCTTTGTTGCGTACGGACAAAGAGATTGCGGAAATCTACCGGCGCCACAGCAGAACTGTCTACCGGGTTTGCTTTGCCTACATGAAAAATACCGCCGATACGGAAGACGCTGTGCAGGACACTTTTTTCAAGCTGATCAAGGCGGGACCTGCCTTTGAAAGCGCGGAACACGAAAAGGCATGGCTGATCAGAACGGCGGCGAATGTCTGCAAAAACACGCTCCGTCATTGGTGGCGCAGGCGGGAAAACATAGACGATCTCCGTAATGTCCTCCCCTCAGAGGAGCTCAAAACAGACGAAGTGATCCAAACTGTCCTGGAGCTTCCGGATAGATACAAGACGGCGGTGTACCTCTATTACTACGAGGGATACAACGGCGCTGAGATCGCAAAGCTTCTCAAAAAACCGCAATCTACGATCCGAAATTACTTACATGAAGCACGTATCATACTTCGAGAAAGGCTGGGTGATGATTTCGATGAAGAATCGTAACATCATCAATTCGTTAAACAAAATCGAACCCCACGGTTCCGCAGACAGCCGGATGCTGTCGGCCATTCTGGCGGAAAACCGCCGAGTCCGGGGAGAAAAGGAGACTTCTATGACAATCCATAAGAAAAAGGTGGGAAAGCGTGCGCTGGTCCTGGCGATTTCCGTTGCGCTAGTTTTCAGTTTGGCCATCGGGGTGGGCGCTTCCGGGGCTTTCGGCCGGCTGTTCGGCCTAATCACGCAAAACGACAGCTCTGACTTTTATAACGCCAAAAACCGCGCCGTTATTGCGGAACGCATGGAACCGGTCGCCGATGAAGTGACGGCAACACAAGCGGGCAACTTGAAGTTTTCCGTCAAAGAAGCTTATTATGACGGAATGACCTTGTACTGTGCGGGCGAGATCGAGACTGACCTCGACCCCAATGCAAAACAGACTGCATGGAATTACGACATCTTTATTAACGGGGTCCCGTTGGATTTTGACTATTCCCTGCACGCCAGAAAGTGGGTTAAAACGGAGGACGGAAAATATGTCAACGATTCCATTTCCACCAAAATCCCTCCGGAATTCCGCCCCGCCGGCACGGGTGACATTCAGGTAAAATATGTCGCCACCCATTACAGTTACGGAAGCGAGGGGGAAACCGTGACCCACGGCACTCTGGAAGCGGCAAGTTCCGAATTTACCGTCGCCCTCCAGGATGAGACCATCAGCATTACTGAAACCGTCGTGCAGAACAATGTGAAATTCCGGTATCTCCTCTCCTCCCCGGCAACGACGGAGGTCTGCATTGATGTGCCCCGTGAGCTTGCCGGGTATTATGGCGATCTCTATTCCGGCATCAGTCTGTTCACAGAAAAAGGTCAATCCGTTTCTCTGAACAGCGGAAGTGAAAACTACAGCGATGAAGATCCGGAATATTACCGGAAGCTGATTTACTCAGGGGAAGCTATCCCCCAAGGGGTCACCAAACTGATCGCCCAAGTCAATACCAGTAATTGGGAAGGCCACACCGAAACGGTGACCGCAAGATTTGAGATCGATCTTGCGGAAAAGACCGTTACCCCCATTTCCGACGGGGTCGTTTCCCTCGAAAAGCCGGTTTACCCAGATAAATGATTCGCTGCGCTTCGCAGTACTGTTCCTTTTTCCAATACCGCTGCCGGTCAAAAATGACGCGCCGAACAAAAAACGGCAAAAAGAAAAGACGCTGCGGAGGCTTTTGCCCTCTGCATCGTCTTTTTTTACCGTGAAGCAGCTCGGTGCAAGGCTCGACCTGCTGGCCCGACCGCAGCTTAACGAAAGGGGAGCACAAAATGACTCCTGTTTCCGTGAAGCGGCTTGGTGCAAGGCTCGACCTGCTGACCCGACTGCAGCTTACAAAAGGGGAGCACAAAATGACTCCTGTTTCCGTGAAGCGGCTTGGTGCAAGGCTCGACCTGCTGACCCGACCGCAGCTTACAAAAGGGGAGCACAAAATGACTCCTGTTTCCGTGAAGCGGCTCGGTGCAAGACTCGACCTCCTGGCCCGACCGCAGCTTAACGAAAGGGGAGCACAAAATGACTCCTGTTTCCGTGAAGCGGCTCGGTGCAAGACTCGACCTGCTGACCCGACCGCAGCTTAACGAAAGGGGAGCACAAAATGACTCCTGTTTCCGTGAAGCGGCTTGGTGCAGGGCTCGACCTGCTGGCCCGACCGCAGCTTAACGAAAGGGGAGCACAAAATACTCACTGCTTATTCGACCTTGATATTTTGGACGCCGTGGCTCAAGATGATGTTGATCAGCTCATTCCGGGAATAGTTGGTTTCAGAGACAAGCCGCTCCAGCTCTGACAAAATCTCCTCCCGGATCCGCACAGTGATCACCCGGTTTCCGTCCTCGCCCCGCTTTTTGATGACTAAGGGGTCCCCCATTGGCACATACCTCCTCAATTCCTCAAGTTGCTCTTAATGTGTCATCATATCATCAAATGTGTCGTTTCAATATATTACAAATAGATATCATTTAATAATATAATTTGAATAATTTTGATTGCTAATGTGACATAAAAGCCATTGAAAATTTGTCGTGGATTTGTATTGACAATCGAAAAGCGCAGAACTATACTGCTTCCAATGTATATCACACATTCTGCCAGTAAGATTGGAGGAAATCGATATGGCATTTTTTCGCAGAAGGGCAAGTGGTACAACAACGCCGTCCCCACCATGACCAATTTGGGTGTGATCGCGGGAACACACAAAAAGGCCGGCCGGAGCCCCAAATGGGATTCCGGCCGGTTCTTTTGATCGCGCCTTTACGCCGATCTGCTGATCCCGCAAGACAAAGCGAGCAAAAGTGTCTGCTGAGCTATGTTGACCACCGCCGCAGATTTCAAGGCTGTTGCGGAGGAAGATCAATGCTCCTCGTCGTTTTCGCTTTCTCCGGCGGTTTCACTGCCGCCGGACTTTCCCGATTTTGCCAAGCGGTGGGAAAGCGGGCGAAACACTGCACAGGCAAAGACGAAGCCCAGCACGGTCAGAAGGGCCGGAAGAACACTGCTGTTCCCGCCGCGAACGGTGACAGAAGGACGGGCTGCTGTTTGCGCGGTCTCTGTTTCTGCCCCGTTTTTCTGCCCATTGGTGGACTTTGCCGTTGATGCGGCGGTCGTTTTAGGCGTTGCTGTCGGGGCGGCTGCAGAGGTGGAATTTGGCTGCTCTGATACAGTCTGCCGGATCGTTGAAGAATCGGTCTTTTGGGGGCTTGCGGTTTTGTTTGGAGTCGGGGTGGCTTCTGCCTGAGCGGCAGCGGCTTTTTCCTCCCGATGTACCGTGATTTGATACTCCGCTTTCGTCTTGCCATCCTCCGCTGTGACCGTGATCACAAACAGCGTGTCGCTGCCGCCCGCGCCGAGATTTTTGCGGTTCACCTTGCAAATTGCGCCGGAGGCCGGCTCGGCGGAAAAGGTCATAGCAGTGACGGAAAACGGCACGGTTACCGTGTACTCAAAGCGGTCGGGAGAAAATGCGGGTTCCAGTGTGCCGTTGTCCGGTATCAGGGACAGTAAAAAAGCCTCGTTACTGGGAGGCAGCAGGATCGAAAAAGTCAGGTGCTCCTCCATTCCGCGCAGAGACTCGGAATCCAGAGAAAGCACCTGATAGACGGACACGGAAAAGACGGTATCTCCGGGCTCTGCATCTTCCCGAATTTGAAAGTGATAGGTGAAGGTATCGGACCGAACCAGCGGTTCGGACTGCTCCATGACATAGACGGAGCGGACCAGCCCGTCTTCGACCTCTGTCAGGGAATAACCGTCACGGATACCGGGGTCGGTATCGACGCGGACATAGGTAAAAAGATCCGGCGGGTACGTTGCCTCTACCGCAAAAGCGCCCACTTCCCCCTGACTGCCGTCGTAGGGTACGGAGAGCTCCACCGTCTCTCCGGCCCGTCCTTCGATTTTGGAAAGCTGAGGGCGGAACCCGCTGCTTGCTCCGGCAGCGGGAAACGAAATCAGACTGAAAACCAGCGCGGCAAAAAGCAAAACAGAGACGCGTCCCTTTCTCATGTGACCCGCCTCCGTTTCTTGTAAAGTTGTGATCCTCGCCGCAGGAACCGCCAAACAGCCGGCCCTGCCGCCTGCATCATTTTACCATGCTTTTTCTGCAAAATCCAGCTTTTTCTTGCCGGTTGCCCCTTGTCCGTGTCGACCCTGCATATCCAATATATGTAAAGAAAAATTGCTTTACAGGTATTTCCCGCGCTCCTCCGCTGAAAGGGTTGATTCTACGATAGCAAGATCAAAAGAAATCCGACGGCTGTTTTACGCTCCATGATTTGCTCTAAGAGGCCCGGAGCCGGATGTTTTGCCCAGAGGCCCTTATTTTGCACCGCCCGCCAGCCGGAACCCAATGTCGTAGGCGGCCTGCAGGTCCTTGGGGAACTGCTCCTCGTGCACCTTGCGCTTGTGTTCCTCACTGAACGTCCCCGCCGCGAATTTGGAGTAGTCCTCAAATTGCAGCGTGTCGCAGGCGGCGTAGTATTCCGTGCTGCCGCCCAAACGCTTCATGGAATTGGCGTACTGCTCCATCAGCGTTTTGTAGCCCTTTTCAGCGTACTCTTTGGAGGCGTTCATGGTGAAGAAAAAGCAGGAATTCACGCTGCCGTCAAAGAGTCTTTTGCTGTAGTCATCGTAGCTCAGCAAGGAAAAAACCAGCCGCTCGATCAGGCAGTACATCATGCCGGACACATTGCCCAGATAGACGGGCGAACCCAGGAACACCGCGTCCGCCGCCAGCATGTTATCCAGCACCGGCTGCAGGTCGTCTTTCCACATACAGCGGCCTGTTTCCGCCCCGGCACGCTTGCAGGCAAAGCAGCTTCGGCAGCCGGAAAAAGTCAGATCGGAAAGCTGAATGAGCTCGGTCTCGGCCCCCGCGTCCTGCGCGCCTTTCAGAGCGCTCTGCAGCAGCAAATCGGTATTCCAGCCCTTTCGCGGGCTTCCGTTAATAGCAATAGCCTTTTTCATTGTTAGTCTCCCAAATCAGTGAGCCTCACCCTCGGTGACGCCGTCATAGGAATTGTAGAACACGGTGTGGTCCATTTCAAAGCGCTTGAAATGCCACGGGTGGGGTTCGACCTCGTCTGCGGCGTACCCGACAGGCAGCAGCGCCACCGGCACCAGATACTCGGGAATATGGAAAAGTTCTCTCGCCTTCTGGTGATTGAACGCTCCCACCCATGTGGTGGCAAGCCCTAAATCCGCGATCTCCAGCATCATGTGGGTGGTGACGATGCTCGCGTCCACGTCGCCGCCGACGGTGCCGTTGGTCTTGTTCTTCCAGACGGTGGTCTTGTCGTAGCAGATCATCAGCGCCAGCGGCGCGTCAAAGTGGCAGCCGGTGCACTGCTTCAGCTTTTCGAGGGCGCTCTCGCTCTCGATCACCAAAATTCTCTGGGGCTGATAGTTGCAGGCGGTAGGCGCGACCCGTCCCGCCTCCAAGATCAAGTCCAGCTTTTCTTTTTCCACGGGCTGGGCTTTGAATTTCCGGACGGAATATCTCTTCTCTTTGGCCAACTCTAAGAAACTCATGGGCGACTCCTCCTCAAATGATGAATTGTATTGATTATATCAAAACGATGCGGCTTTTTCAATGGGTATGCGGGTTGAAGAACCTGTTGGAAAATGGTTTGAATAATCCCGCTATGGAGGCTCCCATGAAAGTTTTATTGATCGGCAACAGCCCCTTTCCCGACGTGAAGGAAAGCGCGTGGTACGCGAAAGCCGTGATCTGGGCGGAATCCAAGGATGTTGTGAAGGGCTGCGGCGACGGCCTGTACGGGCCCAACGACCCCATCACCCGGGGACAACTGGCGGCGATCCTGTACGGCTATGAGGATGGCACCCTGCGCCCCAAGGGCAATACCACCCGGGCGGAAGCGGCTTCCATGATCATGCGGTACTTAGAGAAGCGGGAAAAGGAAAAATGAAGCGCTTTTGAAGCTCTGAACGGGGTGCAAAAGACCCCGTGCCGAGATTCAGAAAAACGGCTTAAACCCAGTGTTTAAGCCGTTTTTCAATGTGTGTCCGCTGCAATTCTGTTGTCCAATCCCACAGGGTTTCGCTTTCAAAGGACGCTCCTTTATTGACAAGAATCCTATGATTTTGTATGATTATGGAAATAGAAACAACCTGTACTGATAGCCCGCACAACAAAAGGCACACCGGGATCTTTGGAGGTTACAGGAGATGGAAAGGGATTAAAAATGAAGAAGGTAATGGTATCTATGAAAAAATGCCTTGGAGTATTCCTTGTGCTGGCACTGTGCCTGACCTGTGCTCCCGGAGCTTACGCCGCGGAAGAGGGTCAAGCCGGAGCGGATCGGGGGACCGATCGCTTCGCCGAAGAGGGCGCTTCGACCGAGGCTCAGACTGTCCCGGAGCCGGACACAGAGCCCGTGTCTGACTCAGAGACCCAGCAGAAACTCGGTGAGTCTTCGCCGGAATCTGCGCCGTTCTATTCGGACGTTGCCGAGGGCAGGTGGAGCTATGACGGCATTCGTGCCCTGTTTGATCTGGGTATCATTCCTCCCGGGGACTATTTTGGCCCCACAGAGGGCTGTACCCGCCTGGATTTCGTCAACATGCTGTACAAATGCCATCTTTCCATATGCGGGGGACGAGGGAACGAGAATGCCGGACCCCGGTTTACGGACGTACTCCCGGGCAGCGAAGGCTATGATGCTGTCATGTGGGCTGCGGAAAACGGCGTGGCCGCAGGCATTAACGACACGGAATTCAGGCCGGACAGGACGCTGACCCGCCAAGAAGGCGCCGTCTTTGTGATCCGCATGACTCGTATATGCGGCATATCCCTGCCGAAAGCCACAGATATGACCATGTTCAAGGATGCGGGAAACATATCCGTGTATGCCAGGAATTCTGTGGCGGCCTGCCAGATGGCGAAGCTTCTGGTCGGGAAGGCCGGCGGGATATTTGATCCCAACGGCATTATCACGAAGGAGGAAGCTGCGGTGCTGGTGTACCGGCTGTATGGGATTGCCTCCAAAGCCCCCTCAAGCGGGGAAGAACTGGTTTCTACCGAACCCAACGCCTATCTCGACGAATTCAACCATAAGCTTTTCTTTCTGAAAGTCCCGGAAACTCTATGGTCCTATCAGTATATCAAAACTCTGTACGATATGGGAATGTATGATGAGGGCATCGCTTTCGATCCTGCGGCAAGCACCACCCGTCTGGACTTTGTAAAGATGCTGTATGAGCTGCACCTTGCCCTCGGCGGAAAAGAAAATCAGCGGACCGGTTCCGGCTTTACGGACGTCCCCATTGGCAGCAGCGGCTTTGACGCGGTCATGTGGGCCGTGGACAGCGGCATTACAAGCGGAGAGGGAGGCGGAAAATTCGGACCTGCAAATCCGCTTACCCGGGAGCAGTGCGCGGAATTTCTGGTGCGCATGGCAAGGGCCGACAGCATTCCTCTGGTAAAACAAGAGGATGCTTCCCTTTTTAAGGACTCTGTCAAAATCAGCAAATATGCCAGAAGCTCCGTGACCGCCTGCCAGATGGCCGACTTGATAAACGGCTATCAAGACGGGGTGTTTGCGCCCCGCAACAGCATCAGCAATCAGGAGTCGGCCACCCTGGTGTGCCGTTTCCTGGACGCCGCCCGAAACGGGATCCCTGACGGCGTGGAGCTGGTCTCCACTGAAAAGGACGCGTACCTTGACCTGTACGCCAAAGTGGACTATGTTTTCGGCACGCCGGTGCCGGCCAGCGACCCGGTGCCGGCCAGTTGGTTTGACAATGCCGTATTTATTGGGGATTCTGTCTCCGTAGGTCTGGAGTCGTACCAAAATTCCACAAAAGCTCTCGGCAAGGCTACCATGCTCTGCTCGGTAAGCTTCAATGCCATCAATGCGCTGCTCCCTGTATCCGCCACCTCCCTGCATCCCAAATACAATGGGGTCAAGCGTCTGCTGGAGGACAATGTAAAGGCATG
>JAFLRP010000189.1 GCA_022511515.1 Acutalibacter sp. | reverse complement strand
TTCCAGGTCCAACTGTCCAGGGTATCGGCGTATTTCCAATCGTTGGTGTTGTCCTCCTGCCCGTAGCGGTTTACCCGCTCCACGGCAAGGAAAGGCTCTTTCCGCAGGCCGTAGGCAATCTCCCGCAGGTAGCTGACCGGCCGCCGGTAGCCGTTCAAATTGATATCGCCGCAGTAGGCGATGCGGTCCGGGAACCAGCCCTGCTCCTTGCGCTCCGGGCAGTAGTGATAGATGCCAATGCCCGCCTCGCCCAAGTAGTCATAGCCCGTCCAGGTGAAATCGCCGATCACGTGGGGATTTCTGCGGACAATGCCCCACAGCCGGGCAATCTCCGGCGGGTAAGTCTCGCTGCCCACCACCACCCGCTCCGGGTGGAGGATGTGCTCATGCTCGTGCCGGGCAGTCAAATAGTTGTAGCCTGCGATGTCCAGCTCGCAGGTGGATTCCTCCATGGCTTCGCCCAAGCCCTTGCTGACGGAAAGAGCGTCCATTCTGTTCTGGGATATCTTGCTCATGGCGGCGTTCAAGGCTTCGCTGCCGCCGGATTGGGCTTGCGCTTGAGCCTGGGCGGCCTGCTCCGCCTGAGCCATCTCTGCCATCATTTCCTCCGGCCGGTCCGCCATGGCCAAAAAGCCGTTAAAGCCGCCGGTCAGGAATCGGGTGGAATCCAACTTTCGCAGGGCGGTGGCAATGGCGCGGTTTAAGCGCCTGCCGTTCCGCTTGGCGATTTCGGGAATTTCATTGCCCAAACTGTACAGAACCACGCAGGGATGATTGTAATCCTTTGCCACCATGCGCTCCACTGCCGTGGGCCAGTTGTCCGGGAAATCCAGAGAATAGTCGGCGGTGTTTTTGGGCTGCTCCCACATGTCGGAGAGTTCGTCCATCACCAAAATGCCCAGTCTGTCGCAGACATTGAGGAGCGCCTTCCCCGCCGGATGGTGGGCGCTGCGAATGGCGTTGAAACCCGCCGCTTTCAGATTCTTCATGCGGAATTCTTCCGCGTCCTCCAAGGTGGTTGCGCCGATAATACCGTTGTCGTGATGGATGCACGCGCCCCGCAGCTTTACTTCCTTTCCGTTGATACGAAAACCCCGCCGGGCGTCCACCTGCAGGGTGCGGATGCCGAAGGCGCCCTCTGCCCGATCCAGCTCCTCCCCGTTCTCCAAAATTTGCACCCGATAGGTATAAAGCTGGGGGTCATCAGGGGACCACAGCCGAGGGGAATCCACGTACAGCCGCATATGAGAAGATAACTCCTCCCCTGCCAGAGAGGAAACGGTATTTTCACAGAAGGCCGCCTCTTTGCCGTTATCGTTCAGCAAGGCACAGCGCAGCTTCACGGTTTTCGCCTCCAGATCGCCGTTTTTCAGCCGGATATCCACATCGATCACGGCGTAGTCCTCTGCCTCCACGGTGGTGAGCCGTACTCCTTCCGGGACGATGTGCAAAAGGCTGCCCTGCAGCAGCTCCACCTCCCGGTAAATACCGCTGCCGGAATACCACCGGGAAGCCAGCTCGTTGTTCAAAGCCGCCACCTGCAAGGTGTTTTCCTCGCCATAGCGCAGGTGGGGCGTCAAATCCACGGTAAATTGGGAATATCCGTGCCGGTTGGTGTAGACCACGTCCCCGTTGACTGAGACGATGGCCTTGGCCATCACGCCGCCGAAAGAAACGGCAGTAGTGCGGCTTTTCCAGTCTTCCGGCACGAAGAAGCGCTTTTCGTAGGTGTAGCATTTGGCCGGGTAAAATCCCATCTGGGCGGCGCTGGGAGCGCCCGGGTCCCGTTCCTCAAGGATCATGGCGTCCTGAGGCAGGGTGACTTCTTTCTTTTTCGATTCGCCCTGAAAGAGCGCTTCAAAGGGATTGAGAACGCCGGGAGCGACGGTCCAATCAGTATGCCAGGGAATTCTTTTCATGTCTTTTTCCTTTCTTACATCAATGCATGTAGTAAATTTTAGGAAAGCCCTCCTGTGGAACAGGAGGACTTTGAGCGTGTCAAAAATAAATTTTTGCCCCGCTCAAAAGTTTTCCAAGCTTTTTCAAAAAGTTTGGAAAACTTGCTGATTGAAACGCGAAAGACAACCCTGACGGTTTTCTTTCACACTATCTTTCCCTCCGCACCCGTTAGTCTGCGGGGCTTCCGATAAGCCAAGCCCTCCTGTGGAACAGGAGGGCTTTCCCGTTTTTTTTACGAAACTTTAGCCTTTCAAAATTTGACGGTACAGACGGATATACTCGGTGGCAGATTTGCCCCAGCTATTGTCGCAGCCCATGGCGCGGTCCACCAGCACCGCCCAGCCGTCCTTGTCGCCGTTATAGGCGTCGATGGCCCGATGGACGGCATGGAGCATATCCCCGGCGTTGTAGGTCTGGAAGGTAAAGCCGTTGCCCTGTCCGTCGCCGCTGTCGGTGATGGAATCCCGCAGGCCGCCGGTCTCCCGGATGACGGGGATGGTGCCGTACCGCAGAGCGATCATCTGAGACAGGCCGCAGGGCTCGCTCTTGCTGGGCATCAGGAAAATATCGGCGCCGGCATAAATTTTCCGGGACAGCTCCGGGACAAAGCCCAGACACAGCACGAATCTGCCGGGATATTTTTCCTGCATCCACTTGAAGTAATTTTCGTATTCCAGATCGCCGCTGCCCAAAATCACAAACTGGGCGTTGGTGTTCTGCATGATGTCATCCACGGCGTCCTTGACTAAATCCAGTCCCTTGTGGGACACCAGCCGGGTCACCATGCCGATGACCGGCAGGTCGGGGTTGACCTCGATGCACAGCCGCTCCTGCAGCTTCTCCTTGTTGACCGCCTTGTTTTTCTTGTCCTCCTTGGTGTAATTTGCAAAGAGGGCGGGGTCCTTTTCGGGATCGTAATTCACCACGTCGATGCCGTTCAAAATGCCGGACAGCTTCCAGGAACGCTCCCGGAGAATGGGATCAAGGCGATGGGCGAACCAAGGATCCAGAATTTCCTGGGCGTAGGTGGGGCTCACGGTGGACACCCAGTTCGCACATTCGATGGCGCCCTTCATCAGGTTGACACAGCCGTCGTACTCCAAGAGCTGGCTTTCGTAATTGGGAATGCCGAACACGTCCTCCAAAATCTCCTGACCGTACTGCCCCTGATACTGGATGTTGTGAATGGTGAACAGCGTCTTGATGCCGCTGTACCACTCGTTATTGGCGTAGAACAGCCGATAGTAGACGGGCACCAGCGCGGTTTCCCAGTCATTGGCATGGAGGATATCGGGCTTGTAATCAATATAGGGCAGCATTTCCAGAATGGCACGGGAGAAGAAGGCGAAACGCTCCGCGTCGTCGAAATGCCCGTACAGTCCGCTGCGCTTGAAATAGTACTGATTGTCGATGAGATAGTAGACCACACTGCCGATCTTGGCTTCAAAGATGCCGCAATACTGCCGCCGCCATGCCACCGGCACGCTGATGCTGGTGACAAAGTGCATCTGGTCCCGCAATTCCTGAGGGATACCGTCATACAGCGGCACGACCACCCGGCAGCCCACCAGTCTGGTGCGGAGGGCCTGAGGCAGAGAACCTGCCACATCCGCTAAGCCTCCTGTGGCGGAAAAAGGAAGAGCTTCACTGGCACAAAATAAAACTTTCATCAATATACACCCTTTCGCAGCATGCTGCTGCACCCATTTTCGCGCCCAAATTGACAGAGCGCTTTTTCTTTCCGTCCGCGCACCAAACAGGATCGCGGCACAGTGTTCTCTGACGGTCAGTGTGACAAATTACACTTTACTGCCCTTGGCAACATATACGGGATAGGACTGAGAACCCATCATAGTGCGGTCGTTGTCAAAGACAACTTCCTTATCGGCCACCACGTAGTCCAGACGGGAATTCTCTCCCACTACGGTGTCCTGCATGATCACGCAGTTCTTGAGCTTTGCGCCCTTCTTCACGTGAACGCCCCGGAACAGCACGCAGTTTTCCACCTCGCCCTCGATGATGCAGCCGTCGGCCACGATGGAATTGGACACCACACTGTCAAGGCCGTATCTGGCGGACATGTCGTCCCGCACCTTGGTGAAGATGGGACGGTCGGCCTGGAACAACTGGGCCCGGACCTTGGGGTCCATCAGCGCCATATTGGCGTTAAAATAACTGCTAAAGGAATTGATGTCATAGGCCGTGCCGATAAACTCATAGCCGAAGACCTTCATATCCCGCAGATGGCGCTGCATCAGGTCCCGGTCAAAATCGTACAGGTTGCGGCTCATGCACTCATCCACCAGCTCCATCAGCTTCTTCTTGCTGATGAGGTACTTGCCCATGCCGTAATTGCAGTCCGCGTCGCTGCCCCGCTTGACCAGCATATCCCGGACATAGCCCTCCGGGTCTACGGTGTACACCACATTCCTATCGGTGTCGGGGGACGCGCCGTGCCGGTAGATCACAGTGACGTCCGCCTCTTTCTCGCTGTGGAAGCGGAACACGTCCTTGAAGTCGATATTCGCCACGGTATCGCAGTCGGACAGCAGCACATATTCCTCTCTGGAATTCTCTAAGAACCGCTGGACGGAGGCCAGTGAGGCGATCTTTCCCTCGGTACGGCTGGTCTCCGCGCCGAAAGGCGGCAGCAGGTACAGACCTTCCCGCTTTCTGGACAGGTCCCAGGCTTTGCCCGAGCCCAGATGATCCATAAGGGATTGATAGTTTTCTTCCGTGATCACGCCGATTTCCTTAATGCCGGAATTCACCATGTTGGACATGGGGAAATCTACCAGCCGGTAGCTTCCGCCATAGGGGACGGAGGCCATCACCCGGTTTTCTGTCAGTTCTCTTACACGCTCCTCATGCACATAGGCAAAGAGGATGCCCATTACGTCATTGCCGCGCATTTGCAGACACTCCCTTTCTCAGCTCTATCAGCCGACTCTTTTTACAGCAGTAGTTTTCCTTTTTGAGGGAATTACTTATTTCCCTTCAGTTCCTCCGCGTCGATCATCTCCTTGGGCGGAACGACGGTATTCGGCGGGATATTACAGCCGGGGCCCACAACTGCCACACCCCAGTCGTCTCTGTTCTCCACCTCTTCCGGGCTCGCGCCGATGACAGCGTTCTTGCCCACAACGGCGTTTTCCGCCACGATGGCGAAGCGGACTTTCGCGCCCTCCTCGATCCGCGCGCCGGGCATGATGATGGAATCCTCCACCACAGCGCCGGGCGCTACATATACCCCGGCGAAGAGAATGGAAAACTCCAGACCGCCGTAAACGTTGCAGCCCTCAGCCACCAGGGAATTCTGGACCTTGGCGTCCTTGGAAATGTAGTGGGGCGGCATAACGGTGGGGCGGGAATAGATGCGCCAGTCCTTGTCGTTCAGGTCCAGCGGAATGTTGGGATTCAAAAGGTCCATATTGGAATCCCACAGGCTGTCGATGGTGCCCACGTCCTTCCAGTAGCCGTCAAAGCGATAGGCAAACATCTTCTCCCCCGCGTTCAGCATGGCGGGAAGCACGTTTTTGCCGAAATCGTTCTCGGAATTGGGATCTTCGTCGTCCTGCTCCAGATATTTTCTGAGCTTCTCCCAGGTGAACACATAGATACCCATGGAAGCCTTGTTGCTCTTGGGAACCTTGGGCTTCTCGTCAAATTCGTAGATGGAGCCGTCCTCATTGGTATTGAGAATGCCGAAGCGGGAAGCCTCCTCCATGGAGACCTCGTACACGGCGATGGTGCAGGCCGCGCCCTTCTCCTTGTGGAAGTTGATCATCTTGGAATAGTCCATCTTGTAGATGTGATCGCCGGACAGCACCACCACGTATTCGGGATTGTACCGCTGAATAAAGGGGATGTTCTGGGTGATGGCGTTGGCCGTGCCCTTGTACCAGTCGGACTTTTTGCTCTTCTGGTAGGGCGGCAGCACGTGGACGCCGGCGTTCATGCTGTCCAGATCCCAAGGCTGTCCGCTGCCGATGTACTCGTTGAGCTCCAAAGGCTGGTACTGAGTCAGCACACCCACGGTCTCAATACCGGAATTTACACAGTTGGAAAGGGGAAAGTCGATAATGCGGTACTTTCCGCCAAAGGGGACTGCCGGTTTTGCCAGATTCCGGGTCAACACACCCAGCCGGCTTCCCTGTCCGCCCGCCAGAAGCATTGCCACTACTTCTTGTTTTGGTAACATGATTCATTCCTCCTATTTTTTATCTGCAGCACCAGTTCTCGGTGTCTTCTTGCCTGTTTTTGCTTTTATTGCCTTGTTAGCGGTCTCAGCCTTGGGTTTTGCCTTTTTGGACGCTGCCGGTTTTTCGACCGTCTCGACCTCTGCCGATTCCTTTGCGGTCTTTCTCTTTGCCGTTTTCTTCGTGCATTCCAGGAAGAAAACGGAGTTCGGCGGCAAGGTCAGCACCACGCTTTGATCATGGCCGTGCATGGGCACGTCTTCGGTCTTGATCTGCTTTCCATTGGTGATCCCCTGTCCGCCGAAAGCGGCGTCATCTGAGGAGAACACCTCCGCCCATGTGCCCCGGTAAGGCACGCCGATCCGGTAGCCCTGCCGCTCTACGGGAACGAAATTGCAGACTGCCACCAGCTCATTTCCATTCTTCGCTTTCCGGCGGAACGCGATGACGCTCTGCTGGTAGTCATCGTTGGAGATCCACTCAAAGCCCTCCCAGGAGAAGTCGATCTCCCAAAGCTCCGGGCGCTCCAGATAGAAGTGATTCACCGCCCGGAAGAAGTTCTGGGCGTCCTGATGCTCCTTGTACTGGAGCAGACCCCATTCCAGCTCCTTTTCATAGTTCCACTCGTTCTTCTGAGCAAATTCCGTGCCCATGAATTGGAGTTTCTTGCCGGGATGGGCCATCATGTAAGACACAAAGGCCCTCATGCCCGCGTCCTTTTGCTCGTCCGTACCCGGCATTTTATTGATCAACGAGGACTTGCCGTACACCACCTCGTCGTGGGAGATGGGCAGGATAAAGTTCTCGGAGAACGCATAGAAGAAGGAGAAGGTCAGCGCGTTATGATTGCCGCTGCGGAACAGGGGATCCAGAGACATATACCGAAGCATATCGTTCATCCAACCCATGTTCCACTTGTAGTTGAAGCCCAGACCGCCCAGGAAGGTGGGCTTTGACACCATGGGCCAGGAAGTGGATTCCTCGGCGATCATCATGGGTTCCGTCACTTCCGCAAAGGCCGCTTCGTTCAGCGCCTGCAGGAACGCTACCGCTTCCAGATTTTCCTTGCCGCCGTCCTTGTTGGCGATCCATTCTCCGTCCTTGCGGTTATAGTCCAGATACAGCATGGACGCCACGGCGTCTACCCGCAGGCCGTCCACGTGGTATTCCCGCAGCCAGAAGATGGCGCTGGAGATCAGGAAGCTCATGACCTCCGGCTTGCCGTAATCGAACACCAGCGTGCCCCATTCCTTATGTTCGCCCTTCCGGGGGTCGGCATATTCATAGCAGGGAGAACCGTCAAACCGGGCAAGGCCAGCCGCATCTCTGGGGAAGTGGGCGGGCACCCAGTCCATGATGACCCCGATCCCCGCCTGATGGCAGCGATCCACAAACCGCATAAAATCTCTGGGCTCGCCATACCGGGAGGTGGGGGCGAAATAGCCCATGACCTGATAGCCCCAGGAGCCGTCGAAGGGATACTCCGTCAGCGGCATGAATTCAATGTGCGTAAAGCCCATATCCTTTACATATGGAATCAGCTCATCCCCAAGCTTCTCATAAGAAAACACACTGCCGTCGGCGTATTTCCGCCAGGAGCCTGCGTGGACCTCGTAAATATTCATGGGGCGCTCGTACTGGGAGGTTTTCGTCTTTTCCTGCTGCCAGCCGCTGTCCTGCCACTGATAATCCTCTATTTCCACCCAGCGGGAGGCCGTGCCGGGTCTTGTCTCGGCATGGCGGGCAAAGGGATCCGCCTTATAGATGTCCTCCCCGCGCTGGGGCTTGATGCAGAATTTATACACCTCGTAAGGCTGGAACACAAAATCGGTGAATCCCTCCCACACGGCGTCGTCTATTTTATGCAGCGGGTATTTGGCCTTGTCCCAGTTACAGAAATTTCCCACCAGGGACACTTCCTTGGCCTGGGGCGCCCACACCCGGGCGACCATGCACTCTTTTCCGTCCTGCACGGTCTTATGCACGCCCATATACTCATAGGCGCGGCGATTTTTCCCGCTGCGGAACAAATACAGGGGGACATTTCCCTGAGGGACATTTTCTGACCTTTTGTTTTCCGCATTCTCCGGGATATTCTTTTTCTTTGCCATTCCCTGCTCTCCCTCCTTGCGATTTCTTTTCTCCTCAAGCCGGGCTGATTGCCGAAGAATTTCTTTCTCTTCCGTGACGAAGCGGCAATCTACCCATTCCTATTGCTAGCAGTTTAACATATTATTGGGAAAAAAACAAGGCCTTTTTAGTGATTTTCTTGAAAGATTTGTTTTGATTTTTTTAATCTTTGTAAGTTTTGCATAAAGCTCTTTTTGGCTTTCTGTGTAAGCCCGCAACTTAGGCAGCGGAAGTCGAACCCAAACCGCCTCACAGCATAGCGCATTCCCGAAGAAAAAGGTGTCGGAACAGCATGGTTTTCTCTGTCGAAAAAGGAGCGCTGATCTCATAGATCAGCGCCCTCTTTCATCTTCTTTTCTCAAAAATCCGGCAGCCGTTGGAAGCGTCCTCTCCGGTGTCGGTAAAGCCGCAAGATATCCAGAAAGCGGCGGCTCCCTCATCGTGAGCGGTGAGGTACAGCCGGTCTGTCTTCTCAAAGAGCTTTTGCTCCGCGTAGCTTGCCAGCACTTTGCCGCAGCCTTTTCTGCGAAATTCCGGCAAGATGCAAAATTCCCGGATCAGCCCCCAGCCGGGGCGCTTGCACCAGTCTGCTTCCGGGGAATCCACCTGGTACACGGCAAAGCCCGCCGGGACTTCTCCGCTGAACGCAACGGCAATGAAAGAAACTCCCGTTTCCTGATTTTTCAAAAACACGCCCTTGGCGATTTTTTCCCGCAGAATTTCATCCGGAATTTCGGTGTCCTGCAAATCATCTTTGGCGTAGCGGAGAAACTGCTCCACCCACCACGATTTCAAATCGGGAGTGTACTCCCGGATTTCCCATGCACTCATGCCTTTTTCTCCTCTGCAGCGGCGTCCACGGCAATCACGCGAAGGGTATTTTCCTCCACTGAAAACTTGATCTCCATCCCGGCAAAGCCCATACCGTACACCCGATCAGGGTCCTTTTGATAGGAGGGACGGGGGTCTCCCGCCAGCAGATTGGTGAGGGCGGCAAGTTTCTCTTTCGGCACCTTGGAGGCGAGCTCCGAAGGGAACTCCACGGCGAGCCGGTTTTTCTCATAGTCCGGTGCAAAACCGCCGGCAGCTTCGGGCCGGCAGTCCGCATAGGGCAGGTAGGGCTTGATATCGAAAATCGGCGTGCCATTTAAGAGATCTGCCCCCAGCACGTGGAGGATGGGGCCGTCTGGGCTGTCCAGTTCTACCCGCTCCAGCCGGACGCAGGAAAGTCCGATGGGATTGGGACGGAAGGGCGACCGGGTGGCAAACACGCCCATTCGTTTGTTGCCTCCCAGCCGGGGCGGGCGGACAGTGGGCGACCAGCTTTCCCGCTTGGCCTCAGAAAACTCCCACAACAGCCACAGGTGGGAAAATCCCTCTAGACCCCGAAACGCCTCCCGCACTCGGTATTCCGGCGCAAAGATCACCTGCGCCTGCAGTTCCTCTACCAGCCCGCTTTGCCGGGGGATGCCGAATTTGCTTTCAAAATCGCTTCTGATCCAGCCGATGGGCTTCATTTCCACAGCACTGTCCCCCTTTTTCGCAGATCATTTCCCAATTCTACTTAAAAGAGATCGGAAAACATATCTTCCAGACTTGTCGGGTCCACATACCATTTCCCGCCGACCTTGTAAACGATCACGTTGCCCGGAAGGGTGGCCTTCAACCCATTTATTTCCACGGACAGCTTTACCGACAGCTTCTTGTAATCCTTGACCTCGATCCCGCAGTACCTTTCGAGCTGGGAATACCAACTGCCGTCTACATCCCCTGCCAAAACGTCGCTTGCCTTCTCCAGCTTGTAGGAAATATGTACGCTCTTCATGTCAAAGCCGTCCAGCCCGTCCAGCATGGAGTCCAGCAGATAGTCCTTCATATATCCCATTCCGAACGAGTCCTCTAGATACTCGAGCGCTTCCGGGGGAAGCATGCTGTCTATCATATCCGAGACATTCAAAGAGTTGATGCCGTTCACCAGTTGTTTCAGCGGCCTCTCATAGGACTTCGAGCCGCTGAACAGGAAAAACACCGCCACGATCACAACCGCGACCACTGCCACCGCAGCGATCCCAATCTTCCGGAAGTGAGCTTCTTTTCCCACGGCGGGCACCGCTGCCTGAGGCACTGCTGTCTGGGGAACCGCCGCCTGAGACTCCGCCCCCGAGAGCCGTTCCCCACATTCGCTGCAAAATACAGCCCCATCCTCATTGTTTGCTCCACATTTTCCACAGTACATAATAGAACCTCCTTTATATTTTATCGCTGTAAGCGATAATGTCAATCTGCATAACTTGCCCATTCGCTCCAATCGAAATTGAGGTGGCAAGACACGCATGTATCCAAATAAATTGATACCATATTGTCTCTTGCTTTGCCCATGTGCATTTCTTCTCCGGAGCCGCCATTACGGAGCGGTCAATTCTGTGTTTTCCAAAAGCCCTCTATCGGAAATATCGCTCCACTCAATTCTTTGATTTGCCGCGTAAAAAGCATCAGAATCCGCGTCGCCCATGGTAAAGGTCTGTTCCGGTTTCGTTTCTGCTTGGATAACTCCGCCCTGCAGAGTCACGCGGTATATGGATTCCCGCCCGTTCATTCGCATGAACTCATAGCGGTAGAGGCCCGGACCTGTATGAGGAGCATACAAAACCGACGTATGGAAGTTTCCCTCCGCCGGCCGGGCCACATAGCCTTCCGCTGTTTTTTCACAACTGTACACATGCCAGGAAGCGGAGATGGTGGCTCCCTGTTCCTGCGAAAATACGCCGCCGACGATCAGTTCCCGGCTGCCGTCTCCGTCCATATCGTGGAAGCAGTACCGATATTCTCCTGTCGCAAAAGACGCAAGCTC
>JAFLRP010000188.1 GCA_022511515.1 Acutalibacter sp. | reverse complement strand
AGCACCTCAAGAATTCTCCGTCTCAGAATTCCCGGAAGAAGTCCGCAAAGCTGGTTGAGATTGAAGATATCAATGTAGGGTTTGACACAGGCGAGCCGGAGACTGTTGCGCCCGCACAGGAAGCTGTCGAGGTGCCGAAGAAGAGCCTCAAGAATTCTCCGTCTCAGAATTCCCGGAAGAAGTCCGCAAAGCTGGTTGAGATCGAAGATATCAATGTAGGGTTTGACACAGGCGAGCCGGAGACTGTGGGGACGCAAACGCTTCCCGCACAGGAAGAAAAGCCTGTCGAGGAACCGAAGAAGAACCTCAAGAATTCTCCGTCTCAGAATTCCTGGAAGAAGTCCGCAAAGCTGGTTGAGATCGAAGACATCAATGTAGGGTTTGACACAGGCGAGCCGAAAGCTGTGGAAATGGCAACGCCTTCCGCACAGGAAGAAAAGCCTGCTGAGGAACCGAAGAAGAGCCTCAAGAATTCTCCGTCGGAGAATTCCAGAAAGAAGTCCGCAAAGCTGGTTGAGATTGAAGATATCAATGTAGGGTTTGACACAGGCGAGCCGGAGACTACTGTGTCTGTGCAGCAGGATCATTCTGCGGATACTCCCGTGGAAAAGCCGAAAAAGAAAGCTGCTTTGATTGAGATCGAAGATATCAATGTAGAATTTGACAGCGAAGAATGATACAGGTTATTTGAGTTTTTCGAGAAAGGAGGACGATTATGCCGGCAGGAACAACTAAGAAAAAGAACAATCATCTCGTTTCTATCATCATGTCTATCGTGGCGGTTGTAGTTCTGATCATTGCGCTGTGGCTCTATCTACAATACCGCAGTGACCGCCGGTATGTGGACGTTGTCCCGGTCTCTCAAGTGGCCGATTCGTACTGGGGCGATCAGGCCTCCTCCTCCGGAATCGTGGTCAGTGACTATATTCAGGAGCTGTACCCTTCCTTTGACAAGATCATCAGCGAAGTATTTGTGAAGGAGGGTGACGAGGTCCGCATCGGCGATCCCCTTCTGCAATATGACAAGACCCAGTTGGAGCTGGAGGTGGAATTAAAGGAAGTGGCGGTCAAGCAGGCGGACCTGAACCTGACAACGGCCCAAAATCAGTTGAAAAAGCTGCAAAATACCAAGCCCACCACCACACCCGGTCCCACTGCCAAGCCTTCCAATCAGCCCTCCTCCCGCCCCCCCTCTCAGGGCCCTGCCGGAACGGCGACTCCCACCCCTGTGCCTCCTTCCGACGTAACGGCGTACAGCCGGCTGGATCTGAATTCCGTTCCCTATGCAGGCAGCGGTACTACGGAGGACCCCTACGTATTTCTCTGTACTCCTGACTGTGTTATGACCACGGAATTTCTCCATTGGCTGCTGGGTACATATCAGTCTGATGGCAGCGATGGAAACAATCCCGACTACGATGGCGATTATGACGGCGACGGCAATTGGGATGAGCCCACGCCCGAACCCACCGCCAGACCGGGCAGCCATTTGGTTTCTCCCTTTGCCGCCCTCTTTGAGGTGCGGGACGGGAATTCCAATTACGGGCAACTGATTTCTGCCTTCAAGCTGGACGGCACGCAGCTTTCTGCCAATTTCCAGCCCGAAGACGCTATCCCGGGTTACGGCTCTTTGGATTCCATTGAGCACATGTTCGGCGCTTCCCCCTCCCCCAGTCCTAACAATTACAATCACATGGGATACACAGCGGCGGAGCTGAAACAGCTAATTGCCGATAAAAAGGAAGAAATCCAGCGCTTGCAGACTGCAAAAAAGCAGGCCCAGTTGGATTTGCGAGTGGCCGACTCCAAGCTCAAAAATTCCACGGTGCTCAGCACGGTGGACGGCACGGTTCGCACCCTGATCGACCTTGAAACCGCTACTGCGGAAAACAGGCCTTTCCTGGTGGTGTCCGGCGACAGCACCTACTACGTTTCCGGCGCTCTTTCCGAGGGCGTGCTGGGCGTGGTGCAGGTGGGAGACCCGATTACCGTGACCGACTACTGGAACGGAGGCACCTATACCGCAGAGATCGTCAGTATCGCAGATTATCCGTTGGAGGAGGATTCCAACTTATACTACTACGGCACAGGAAACCCCAACAGCTCCAGCTATGAATTTACCGCTGTGGTAGACGGCGGCGAAGGGCTGCAAAACGGACAGTATGTAGACATTTCTCTTGATCTGCAGAATAACAGCATCGCCAATGCGCTGTATGTTCAAAATGCCTATATCCGGGAGGACGCCGCCGGCTCTTACGTGATGATAGCGGATCGGAATAACCGGCTCATGAAGCAGTATGTGCAGACCGGACGTTCCCTGTACGGGTATTCCATGGAAATCAAGTCCGGATTGACCATTGACGATTTTATCGCTTTCCCCTATGGTACCGATGTGGAAGAAGGCGTTCGGGTACGCTTGCAGGGCACAGAGGACGAACCGCCTTTCGGCAGCGACGCTTCCCTTCCCACACTGGACGTATCTGTGCCGGCGGGCAATGCGGTCGATGACATTGCGGAAGGCGAGGTGATGGTTGAATGATCGATAATATTCGCTTGTCTTTTCAAGGCATTTGGTCCCATAAATTGAGATCGTTTCTGGCTATGCTGGGTATCATCATCGGCATCGCTTCCATCATTTCCATCATCTCCACCATCAAGGGAACCAATGAGCAGATCAAGCAGAATTTGATCGGCTCCGGCAACAACGTGGTGCGCATTCAGCTATACCGTCAGGATTACGATTACGTCTATGAAATCGGCAACGAGGGAATTCCCGACGGCATTCCCCAAGTCAGCGCCAACACCCTGGACGCCATTGCCGCCCTGCGAGATGTGAGATCCGTGGCCGCTTACAATCGGCGCACCAGCTATGGCAATTCTTTCTATTTCGGCAATACGGAGCTTGCGGGCTGCGACGTTTACGGCATCGACAATTCCTACTTCTCCACCTGCGGCTATACCGTCAAGCGGGGCCGTACCTTTGTACCCCGGGATTTTCGGGATTTCCGGGCGGTGGCCGTCATCGACAGCGACACGGCGAAGATGCTTTTTCAGGGAGAGGAGCCCATCGGCAAGGCTATTGAATACAACTCTATCGCTCTGGTCATTGTGGGTGTGGTAGAGCCCGACAATTCCTTTGAGCCCGTTATCAACTCTCTGGAAGATTATTATACCTATATGTCGACTTCCACTGCCGGGAAAGTGTTCATTCCCAACAGCATCTGGCCCTCTCTGTTCGCCTATGACGAGCCTCAGGAGGTGGCAGTGCGGGCCGCCAGCACGGAATCCATGTCTACGGTGGGCAAAAGCGTCACCGAGATTTTGAATGCGCAAATCACCAACACAAACATCGTCTATAAGGCGGAGGACGTTCTCGAGCGAGCCAGGGAATTGCAGGAACTGAGCAATGCCACCAATCAGCAGCTTCTCTGGATCGCCATGATTTCCCTGCTGGTGGGCGGCATCGGCGTGATGAATATCATGCTGGTGTCCGTCACGGAACGAACCCGGGAAATCGGCCTGAAAAAGGCTGTGGGTGCGAAAAAGAGCAGGATTTTATGGCAATTCCTGACAGAGGCTGCCGTTCTCACCAGCTTGGGCGGCGTTTTCGGCGTGGGCGCGGGGATCGGGCTTGCCTATCTCATCTCCAACCTGACTCAGACCCCGGTAGCGATCAGTGTTCCCTTTACCCTTTTGGCTGTGCTGTTCTCCATGTTGATCGGCATTCTCTTTGGGCTGTTGCCGTCCGTCAAAGCCGCAAATCTGAACCCCATCGACGCTTTGCGGCACGAATGAGTAAAAAAAGTGATTATGCAAAAGGGGCGGTCGCTTGACTGCTCCTTTTTTTGAATGAAAGGAATGTTCATGTTAAAGAAATTGGAACAAAAAGACTTTGAACACTATGCGGAATTTGCCTATAAATTGGCGCTGGACACAAAAAAATCCGGCTATCCCACCTATGCGGATGGGGTCAAAACGAAAGAGGACTTTTTCGACCGCTCCCGCAAGGCCTTTTCCCGGGAGAATGAGGAGATTTTGCTCTTTGAACGAAATGGCAAAGTGACAGGCTGGATCCACTACTACCACCTGCGGTCGGACCATTACTTGGACACCTGCTCTTTCTGTATTGCCGAGGAAATGGGCGAAGCCATAGCGGAATTTACCGCCTTTGCCCGTAACAATTTTCCCGGCTGCGAGCTGTTTCTGGGCTTTCCTAAGGAAAATCGGGAGGCGGTCACCGCTTTGATTGCCGGTGGATTTGCATGCATTGAGGAAAGCTATAACGATATTTTTGATTTTTCAACTTACGAACTGCGGCCCGAGGAAACAGACACCATCCCCATCACAAGAGAAAATTACGGGCTTTTCGCGGAGCTTCATTCTCAGCATAAGGATATGTACTGGAATTCAGAGCGGATTTTGAACGCCATCGACGAATGGAATATTTTTGCCCTGCCGCGAAACGGGAAACTGGCGGGAGCGGTATATCTGTCAAAAGATGAATCCACTCCGGAAATTTTCGGCATTGACTTCCAAGACGGTAGTTACGACAGTGCCGTGTTCAAAACTTTGCTGACGGCAATGCTGAACGACTGCAAACGCCAAGGCGCGCAGCACCTGTTTTTCTTTTCTGATGAGGAAGCTCAGCCCGATACCCTTGCCTGCGGTTTCCGCTGCGTGGGAAAATACGTGTGCTATAAGACAGTCCTATGAGGGACACTCATAGATTGGAGGGATCATTCTTGAAAAAATTGTTTCCCCTATTGTTCCTTTTCCTTGCGACTGTATTCGCCGCTTGCGACAGCAACGTCCTCTCAACAAATTTGTCGCAAATCACCTTTGACAGTGTGACGGTGGGCGACTCTTTAGGACAGCTCAATACAAGCCGGTATACCGTCAAAGAGAATGTGTCTGACCGCTACACCTATAACTACGAGGAATGCCGGGTTTCCGAACAGAACGGTATTATCACCGAACTCATGGCAACCTTCGGGGCGATGACTGTCTCCATCAACGGAACAGAGGATTGCCACACCGTGGACGATATCATTGGTGTATTAGGAGAAAACTATCATTCCTCTTGGTACGACAGGGAGCAAAGCCTGATGCAGATCCGGTATTCGGACAGAGACCACGGACTGGAATGCGCCTTTGTATACAACAAGAACAGCAGTTCCCTTGTTTGGGCGATCATGAAAAACAGCTAAAAAAACCCCCACGCTCCTCGAAGCGTGGGGGTTTTTCGTTACCGCATTTAATGTCCCGAAATCTTATGATCTCAGGAAATCTTAGATTTCCGCGAAATACTTGATGGTACGGACCATCTGGCTGGTGTAGCTGTTCTCGTTGTCGTACCAGGAAACGACCTGGACCTGATACAGACCGTCGCCGATAGCGGTGACCATGGTCTGGGTGGCGTCGAACAGAGAGCCGCAGGTCAGACCGACCACGTCGGAGGATACCAGTTCTTCCTCGGTGTAGCCGAAGGACTCGGAGGAGGCAGCCTTCATGGCGGCGTTGATGCCTTCCTTAGTGACGTTCTCGCCCTTGACAACGGCTACCAGAATGGTGGTGGAGCCGGTGGGTACGGGAACACGCTGAGCGGAGCCGATCAGCTTGCCGTTCAACTCGGGAATGACCAGGCCGATGGCCTTGGCAGCGCCGGTGGAGTTGGGAACGATGTTCACAGCGGCAGCGCGGGCACGGCGGAGGTCGCCCTTACGATGGGGGCCGTCCAGAACCATCTGATCGCCGGTATAGGCATGAACAGTGGTCATGATACCGCTCTGGATGGGAGCATACTTGTTCAAAGCATTGGCCATGGGAGCCAAGCAGTTGGTGGTGCAGGAAGCGGCGGAGATGATCTTGTCGGAAGCATCCAGGGTCTTCTCGTTGACGGAATACACGATGGTCTTCAGATCGTTGCCAGCGGGAGCGGAGATAACGACCTTCTTGGCGCCGGCGTCGATGTGAGCCTGGCTCTTCTCCTTGGAGGTGTAGAAGCCAGTGCACTCCAGCACAACGTCAACACCGATCTCGCCCCAGGGCAGATCCTTGGCGTCCTTCTCAGAATAGATCTTGATGGTCTTGCCTGCCACAGTGATGGAATCCTCGCCGGCTTCCACCTGATCGGCCAGAGCATAACGGCCCTGAGCGGAATCGTACTTCAGCAGATGAGCCAGCATCTTGGGGCTTGTCAGGTCGTTGATCGCGACGACCTCATATCCCTCTGCACCGAACATCTGACGGAACGCCAGACGGCCGATGCGGCCGAAACCATTGATTGCAACTTTTACAGACATTGGTAAAACCTCCTAAAAAAAGTTTTGTAAGAGCTTTTCGCTGTTTCCATTTTACCGTATAATTCCAGAATTTACAATACCCTGACGGAATTTTTTCTGTTTTTTCTTTCCTCAGTTGGGACGGAACCGTCTGCCGCGGCGCGGAGAAGATTTCTCTTCCCGTTCTGCCGTTCCCTCTCCTTCCCTATCCTTTGCGGGTCTGTGGATGCTGTACTTGCGGTAGGTCATGAGGAACACCAGCAAATAGACGGACACACCCAAGCTGGACAACTGGAACATAAAGGGAATCTCCCCGGAATAGCTTTTGCCCAGCAGCAAGAGGGCCAAATTGGAGAAGGAATAGGTCACCGTCAGCACCACGGAGAAAATGCCGCCTACAAACACCCGCTTTGCCGCAGCAGCTTCATCCACCCCGGCAAACAGCTTACAGAGATAGCAAAGGGACAGTAAAGTGCTGGCGCCCCCGAACACCGCGAAGAAATTCTCCACAAAGGAGGAGGATTTCGCATAGAACATATAGACGAGGATCAAATAGGCAATGCCCCACACCACGGCCACCAAATACAGCAGGGGGACCTTTTGAAAGCTGTTCTTTCCCTGAAAGAAGCCCATTGCCGCAAAAAGCTGGACTGCGCCGAACAGGAAGCAGGCAATGAGAAAGGCGATGTGGATCACGCCGCGCTCGGCAGAATCGTAATCGGAAGCGCCGGTTTTCAGAAAGCGCTGATAATCCACCGCCTGCAGCGCCGCCGAGGCGATCAGCGCCGCGCCGGAAAGGGCCGCCACCACGCCCAGCATATTGTTTTTGCGGGGCACATACGCGCCGAAATATCTGCGGGAACAAAAGCACATGATCCCCGCGATCAGCGAGGTCAGCAGTGCGAAAATCAAGCTGCACCACGCCATGAACCCGCTGTCCTTATAGAAGCCGGTTTGATAGTCGAAATAGTATAGCATCTGAATGGTCCGCAACAGCACGCCGCCTCCAAAGCCCACACAAGTGAGCTTCAAAGCGTTGCCCGCATTCATAAATGAAAGCTTTTCCATGCTCCATACCGCCCCCGTTTTTAGAGGGGGATCCTTTCCTATAATAAAGTGTGTTATAATAATGCGCTTTGCACACATTATAACACACCTAGAAATAGTTTCCAAGTAGCGGGAGGAAAAAATTACCGCTGATCCAGAGGGATGTATTTCTGCTTCACCGGCAGAGCCCGGTAAGCGGGGCGCATGATCCTCCCCCCGGTGGTCAATTCCTCGATGCGGTGGGCGCACCAGCCGGTGATTCTGGACACGGCGAACATGGGCGTGAACAGGTCCTCGGGGATCCCCAGCATTTCGTAGACCAAGCCGGAGTAGAAATCCACGTTGGCGCTGATGACCTTTTCATTGCCGGTCACCCGCTGATAGGCCGCCGGGGACAGCTTTTCTACCAGCTCGTACAGGGCGAGCTTCTTATCAAAGCCCTTCGTCGAAGCCAGTTCCTTTGCTTTGCGCTTCAAAATCACCGCCCGGGGGTCTGACAGAGTATAGATAGCATGCCCCATGCCGTAAATGAGCCCACTGCCGTCTGACGCTTCTCTGCGGAGGATTTTTTCCAGAAAAGCCGTGATTTCATCCTCATCCTGCCAATCCTTCACGTGTTCCATGATGCTGTCCATCATCATGCGGACCTTGTGATTGGCACCGCCGTGCTTGTAGCCCTTTAAGGAACCGATGGCCGCGCCGATAGCGGAATAGATGTCCGTGCCGGCGGAGGTCAGCACTCTGGTGGTAAAAGTGGAGTTGTTGCCGCCGCCATGCTCAGCGTGAAGCACCATGCAGAGATCCAGAAGCCTTGCTTCCTCCTGGGTGAAGTCCTTGTCCGGACGCAAGGCGTTCAGGATGGATTCCGCCGTGCACTGCCCCGGCTCGTAGGGGTGGAAGAACATGGTCTCGTGGTCGAAATACCGGCGCTTGGCCTGATAGGCGCAGGACATGATGGACGGAAGTCTGGCGATCAGAGAAATACTTTGCCGCATATTGTTTTCCAGAGACAAGTCTTCCGGGTCATCGTCATAAGAATATAAGGTGAGCACGGAACGGGACATCTTGTTCATCAGGTTCTGAGAAGGGTTTTTGAGGATGACATCCTCCAGAAAGAACTCAGGCAGTTCCCGATTGCCATACAAAAGATCGCGCATCCGGTCAAACTGTCGGCGGTCCGGCAGCTTGCCGAAAATCAGCAGCCAGGCCACTTCCTCAAAGCCGAAGCGTCCTTCCTGCTCGCAGCCCTCCACCAACTGTTCAATGTTGATGCCGCGATAAGTAAGCCTGCCCTTGTCGGGGACTTTGTCACCGTCATCAATCAAATAGCCGTGGACGTTGCACACATGAGTCAGTCCGGCCATCACGCCGGTACCGTCGTCGTTGCGCAGCCCGCGCTTGACACGATTGGTTTCATATTCCTCTTTGGTAATTTGATTGTTTTCCAGATATTCCTCACAAAGCTCCTGGATGGTGGTGCTGTTTTCGCTTTCGCTGTTCAAGCGGCGCATCAGCCCTTCCCCCTTTTCTGATTCTGAAACGCTTGTTGTGGTAGATTGTACAGCGAGGTACACTGTAAGTCAACCAAATTTGCATTTAAATTTGTAAAGAAATTCATTTTCAGCAAATTTTCAGGAATTTTTCAGAAAAATCTTTCTGTTTTTGAATTACGATTCAAACGTTTATGTAAAAGGAGAGTGTTCTCATGGGTCAACGAAAAAAGAAACTGAAGCGAATTTTGATCTCCCTTCCCCTGCTTCTCGCCCTCATTGCCCTGATTCCGGCGGCAGTGTACATGTTCGGGGAGGCGGGGACTGACGGCCTTCAAAAAGCTCCGGATGCACAGTCCTCCGGCTTGCCGAACGAGGAGACCTCGGGTTCGCCCGAAGAATCGTTTCCGGACTTTTTAGACGGCATTTCGCCTGCGGGAAATAACTCTGTTTCGGACGAAAGCGAAACAGATATCTTCACTTTGTTTGACCTTTCCGCCGGAGAAACGGTACAGGTTTCCCGCAATGAGCTGATCCCCGCCGCCATCGCCTGTGAGATGGACCTTTCTGCCCCAAGGGAAGCTTTGAAAGCCCAAGCGGTGGCCTGTTACACCCTGTTTTCCCGGAAACGGGCAGCGGGAGAAGCTATCACCTGCGACAGCGAAAACTGGCAGGTGTGGGTCCCGGAGGACCGTATGCGGGAGCGGTGGGGAGAAGATTTTGAAAGCAATCTGGCGGTGCTGCGGGAGACAGCCGACCAAGTGGCGGGACAGCTTTTGGAATGGGAGGGCGCACCTATTCTGGCGGCGTATTTTGCCATTTCCTCCGGGGCCACGGAATCCTCGAAAAACGTCTGGGGCGGCGAACTGCCCTATTTGCAGGCGGTGGCCAGCCCCGGGGACTGCTTCAGCAGCGGGTATCTGAGCACCGTCACGCTGAGTCCGGAGGAATTCCGAAATGCCGCCGAGATCGATGCCGAAACGCCTCCCGATCTTTCCGGCGATCCAAAGGACTGGCTGACTGACATCGTAACTACGCCCTCGGGATATGTGAGATCCGCTTCCCTGGGCGGGGTCAACGTGTCCGGGGTCGATCTGCGCAGCGCCTTTTCCCTGAGAAGCGCCTGCTTTCAGGTGGAATACGACGGAGAAAACTTTCAGTTCACCGTAGAGGGCTGGGGCCACGGCGTGGGAATGAGCCAGGCGGGAGCTGCCTATCTCGCGAAACGGGGCAAAACCTACCGGGAGATTTTGAGCTACTACTATCCGGGAACCATTCTCACTTATCCAGATGAACGTCCAACTGGGGGAACGGGATCGTGATCCCCTCCCGATCAAAGGCCAATTTCACCGCTTCCTGCATGGTGAAGTACAGATTCCAATAATCCTTGTGGTGGCACCAGACCTTGGCCGCCAGTGTGATAGAGCTCTCCTTCCACTCCCCCACGACAATCAGGGGCGCAGGCTCTTTCAGTACAAGAGGTTCTTTTGACACGACCTCCTGCAGGACGGCCTTTGCCTTTTCGACATCTGCGGTATAGGAAATACCGTAGCTCAGATCCAGCCGGCGTGTGCCGTTACGGGAGAAATTCACCACCACACCGCCGGTGATCTGAGAATTGGGCACGATAACCTCTTTGTTGTCCAGGGTAGAAAGCACCGTGTAGAGGATCTCGATGCGCTTGACTGTGCCCTCATATTCCCCGAAAGAAAGGTAATCTCCCGTGCGGAAGGGCTTTGTAAAGATGATCTGGATGCCGCTGACCAGATTGGACAAGCTGCCCTGCAAAGCAAAGCTGGCAGTGAGACCGGCAGCGCCCAAAGCGGCAATGAGAGACGTGATATTGATCCCCAACTGAGCAATGGCGCTGATAAAGGCGATCAGGATCACCAAGGCTTTTACCAGCGAACCAATGAAACTTACCACCAGCGGATCCAATCTTCCTCTGGAGATGGCCTTTTTTGTCACCTTTGACGCCAGCCGCGCCAATAGCCAGCCGATCAGGAAAATCCCGATTGCCAGCACAATATTTCCGACAAAACCGCCCAGCCACAGCCGAAACGATTCCCACAGCTTGTCCCACGTGGTATTCATAGCAGAAGTCCTCCCAAATTGAGATGTTTCACTGTACTTTCCCAGTATACTAAATTTTTGAGAAAATGTATAGAAAAGGAAAATTTTCTTTTTCTATTGGGTTTTCTATGAGAAACATTTGTGCTATACTATATCCTGAACACGTTCGGCAATTCAGGTGGGAGTTGGGAATCACTATGGATCATACAACAAAAATCGGCACGGGGATGAGCGCCAGTTTGCTGGCAAGGGATGTGTACGGCGTCTGCTTCCCAGAGCGGGACAATCTGGACACGCTGCAGAGTGAGCTGGCCGCTGCCAGAAGGAAGTTTTTCACCCGGGGGAAACGAACCG
>JAFLRP010000187.1 GCA_022511515.1 Acutalibacter sp. | reverse complement strand
GACGTGTTGAACGAGTTCCCGGAGCTCACGGACCCCAAAACCGGGTACTCCCTGATGAAGCGCACAGTGCTCATTGCCAACACCTCCGATATGCCCGTGGCGGCCCGTGAGGCTTCCATTTACACCGGCATCACCATCGCGGAATATTTCCGGGATATGGGCTACTCCGTGGCGCTGATGGCGGATTCCACCTCCCGCTGGGCGGAAGCCCTCCGGGAAATGTCCGGCCGTCTGGAAGAAATGCCCGGTGAAGAAGGATATCCCGCCTATCTGGGCAGCCGTCTGGCCCAGTTCTACGAGCGCGCCGGGCGTGTGGCCACCTTGGGAACGAACAGCCGGGAGGGGGCTCTGTCCGTGATCGGCGCGGTTTCCCCTCAGGGCGGCGACATTTCCGAGCCCGTCTCTCAGGCCACCCTGCGCATCGTCAAGGTGTTCTGGAGCTTGGACTCCTCTCTGGCGTACAAGCGCCACTTCCCCGCCATCAACTGGCTGACCAGCTATTCCCTCTATCTGGACACCATGGAACCCTGGTTCGTCTCCCACGTGTCCCCGGAATGGGTCTCCCTGCGGACGCAGATCATGCGGCTGCTGCAGGACGAAGCCGAGCTGGATGAGATCGTCCAGTTAGTGGGCATGGACGCCCTGAGCGCCCCTGACCGGCTGAAGCTGGAGGCCTCCCGCTCCATTCGCGAGGACTTCCTCCATCAAAACGCCTTTGACGAGGTGGACACCTACACCTCTCTGGAAAAACAATTTGATATGCTGCGGCTGATCGTGGAATACTATGAAAAGTCCCTTGCCGCTCTGAACGCCGGCGTGAATGTGGAAACCCTCATCGCCCTGCCGGTGAGAGAGCAGATCGGACGTTTCAAATACACCCAGCCCGACAAGGTCAAGGAGACCTTTGACGCGGTTTCCGCTCAGCTTGATCGGGAACTGCAGGAAGCCCAAGAGACAAAGGAGGACCTCTAATGCCTAAGGAATACAGAACAATTCAGGAAGTTGCCGGTCCTCTGATGCTGGTGCGGGACGTGGAAAACGTCTCCTATGACGAACTGGCGGAAATCGAGCTCTTTAACGGCGAAAAGCGCCGCTGCAAGGTACTGGAAATCAACGAGGGCAACGCGCTGGTGCAGCTCTTTGAAAACTCCACCGGTATCAATCTGTCCAACTCCAAGGTACGCTTTTTGGGGCGCAGCATGGAGCTGGGCGTCAGCGAGGATATGCTGGGGCGCGTGTTTGACGGGTTGGGCCGCCCCATCGACAACGGACCGGAGATTCTGCCGGACCGCCGGGACGACATCAACGGTCTGCCCATGAATCCCGCCGCCCGAAACTACCCTCAGGAATTCATCCAGACAGGCGTTTCCGCCATTGACGGGTTAAACACATTAGTCCGCGGGCAGAAGCTGCCCATCTTCTCCGCCAGCGGTCTGCCCCATTCCCAGCTTGCCGCTCAGATTGCGCGGCAGGCAAAAGTGCGAGGCACCAATGACCCCTTTGTGGTGGTCTTTGCCGCCATGGGTATCACCTTTGAGGAATCCAACTATTTCGTGCAGAGCTTTCAGGAAACGGGCGCCATCGACCGCACGGTGATGTTTGTGAATCTGGCAAATGACCCGGCGGTAGAGCGTATCGCCACCCCCCGCATGGCACTGACTGCCGCGGAATATCTGGCCTTTGAGAAGAATTACCACGTGCTGGTCATTCTGACCGATATCACCAACTACGCCGATGCTCTCCGTGAAGTGTCCGCCGCCCGGAAGGAAGTGCCCGGACGCCGGGGCTATCCCGGCTATATGTACACCGACTTGGCCTCCCTCTACGAAAGAGCAGGCCGGCAAAAGGGCAAGACCGGCTCCATCACCCTGATTCCCATTTTGTCCATGCCGGAGGATGACAAGACCCACCCCATCCCCGACCTGACCGGCTACATCACCGAGGGACAGATCATTCTGAGCCGTGAGCTGTACCGCAAAAACGTCTCTCCCCCCATCGACGTGCTCCCCTCTCTGTCCCGTTTGAAGGACAAGGGCATCGGCGAGGGGAAAACCCGGGCTGACCACGCCAGCACCATGAACCAGCTCTTTGCAGCCTATGCCAGAGGCAAGGAAGCAAAGGAACTGATGGTGGTGTTGGGCGAGGCGGCTTTGACGGAGATCGACAAGCTGTACGCTCAATTTGCCGACGCCTTTGAAAACGAGTACGTCTCTCAGGGCTACAATGCCAACCGGGATATTGAAGAAACGCTGGACTTGGGCTGGAAGCTCCTTTCGATCCTGCCCAGAAGCGAATTAAAGCGTATCAACGACAAGTTCTTAGACCAGTATTACGGAAAGGTGTGATGACCCTTGGCCGGAACACAGGTAAATCCCACCCGTATGGAGCTGACCCGGCTGAAAAAGAAGCTGGCGACGGCCACCAAAGGGCACAAGCTTTTAAAAGATAAGCGGGACGAGCTGATGCGGCAATTTCTGGAAAAAGTGCGGGAAAACAAGGCTTTGCGGGAAAAGGTGGAGGCGGGCATTCAGGCCGCCAACAAGAATTTTCTCCTGGCCCGCGCCGGCATGCAGGACGAAGTGCTGAACACCGCCATGCTCGCTCCGAAACAAAAGGTCAGTCTGGAGAGCGGCGTGGAAAACGTGATGAGCGTGGAAATCCCGAAATTCACCTTCCACACCCGGTCACCCGACGAAAACGACATGTTTTCCTATGGCTTTGCCTTTACCTCCAGCGATCTGGACGACGCCATTAAGTCTCTCTCCGACGTGTTCCCCGATATGCTGAAGCTGGCGGAATGCGAAAAATCCTGCCAGCTCATGGCCGCCGAAATCGAAAAGACCCGGCGGAGAGTGAACGCGCTGGAGCACGTGATGATCCCTGACCTGCAGGCCAATATCAAGTTCATCACCATGAAGCTGGACGAGAACGAGCGCTCCACCCAGATTCGGCTGATGAAGGTGAAGGACATGATGTTGGCGGAAGCCCACGGGTACGAAGCGATTTAACGTTACATTTCCGAAAGTTTTTTTACTTTCGGCGATATCATAATGAAAAAGGAGGAAGTCAAAATGGAAGTTTATGTTTGCGACATCTGCGGCTATCGCTACGATCCGGAGGTGGGCGATCCCGATAACGGTATCGCTCCCGGCACGAAATTTGAGGACCTGCCGGACACTTGGGTCTGCCCTATCTGCGGCGTTCCGAAAGAGCAGTTCTCCAAGGAATAATCTTTTTTATCGAAAAAGGGTCCTTGAAAAGGACCCTTTTTCCGTTGACCCAACTTGGATAAAATTTTGTGTAGATGAAATGGGGGCTATTCATGGAAGGCATTTCGATTCGGGAAATGAAGCCGGAGGACTACGGCATTTTTTCCGATTTCTATCGGGAGCTGCATCGGCAGCACGTGCAGGCCATGCCGGATATTTTCCGCCCGGAGACGGGACTGCCGCCGGAGGACGTGTTCTGCGGCGATCTGCAAAAGGACGACCACTGTATGCTTTTGGCGGAAGCGGATGGCAAGCCTGCGGGCATGTGCATTCTTCTCTGGAAAGAAGTCCCCGACGATCCCCTCTACCCTTTGCTGCCCCGAAAGACCGGCCATATCGACGATATCTACGTCACCCCGGAATTTCGCCGCATGGGCATTGCCACTTTGCTTTGCAAAGAAGCGGAGCGCCTTGCCCGAGAGCGGGGTGTTTCCCACCTCACCCTGATGGTGTGGTCCTTCAACGAGGACGCCATGGGGCTCTACAAAAAGTTAGGATTTGCGCCTACTCTCATCAATATGGAAAAGAAAATATCATAGACGCAAAACAGCCCTGACACCAAATGTCAGGGCTGTTGTTTTCTTCAGTTTTTCAATGATTGGGTTCGTGAAATATGATTTCTTTCCCGTGCTCTCTCGCGTACTCGATTTCCCGGGAGACGGATTCGCCGATATAGCCGCCGATGTTCACGATGTAGACCGCGTCGGAAAGGTCGATTTTCCGATAGTGGGCCTCCGCCAGTTTTTTTAGGGCGTCCTGATCCGGCGGCGTGATATTCCCTCCAATAGGCACAAGAACGCAATAGCCATGTTTCGTTTCAAGCTCCATGGCAATTTCCTGTATTGCATGGTAAAACCGCATGCTTCCGCACAGCGTGACCACTTTCATAAATCATTCCCTCCACTTCCGAGCCGCCGAAATCAGTCAAAAAACTTTACATTGAAAAAATTCTGATTGTTCAGGGGTTTTGCGGTGAGCCGAAAGAGAACGCACCCGTCCGGGCACATGAGTACCTTGCTATACTTGCTGTCGCCGCCCACGTTTTGCAGGTCGCCGCCGCTTCTGACGACCTCCATGATGGGAAACATCATCATCATGACCTTGGAGCAAATTCCCTGCCCCTGGGCGTTGACGGGACAACCGTAGGTGCAGGTGTACTTGTCCCCCACTTCCTCACCGTTCCGGCAAAAGCGCTCGGTTTCCTGGTTGTCCTTATTGAACCCGATCACTTCAATTTCCCACTCGTATTCCTCATCGTACCACTTTTTCATGGATTTTCTCCTTACAGCAATTTCTCAAATTCATACCGATAAGGCGCGTAGCCCAGGGCCTCATGCAGCTGAATGGAGACGCTGTTGCACACGCCCGTTCCGGCCCGAATGACCTTTGCGCCGTTCTTTCTGGCTTTTTCCTCGGCGTACTCATATAATTGGGTAGCTATGCCCTGCCGCCTAAATTCTTCTTCGATATAGATTTCCTGTATCTCCGCAAAGCGAAAGCCGCTTTCTTTATCCTCGGAAAAAGTGGCCCAAAGATAGCCCAGGTTGCGCCCGTCCTCTGTCTCAATGATCTCCGCAATGGAGCGGCTATCCTGTGCGGTTTCCTGAAGATATCCGTAGAATTCAGAAATCTGGCCCTTTAATGAAAACCATTCCATCCGGTAGTCCGCATAGGACTTTTCCCGCGCCCACGAAGTGTCACAGGCATAATTGATCCGGCAATGGCGCTCCAGAATATAGTCTCTGTCCTTCTCAAAATCTATGAGTCTATGGCAGAGATTCATATGACCTCTCCTTTCTGTTCCAGAGGGATTCAGCAAAATCCCCTTCTTTTTGCCTCCTCCAGAAGCTTGGGCTGGATCAGCGGGTAAGTCCAACGCTCCGGGAGATCCGGGGCGATAATAATCCTTTCTATCTCGCTGTGAAGCTGCTTCTCAAAAGAAAAGATATCCGCAAAAAACAGCATTCCAAAGCTCTCGTCGTCGGCATTTTGATTGACAACCGTTTTTCCCTTGACCGAATACACGCAAATGGGAGTTATACGGAAGTCGATGGCTCCTGTTTCTTCCCGCAATTCCCGTTCGGCGGCTTCCAATACAGTTTCCCCGACTTCTCTGTGCCCGCCGGGAATTTCGTAGGTATCCCGCTCCTTATGCTTGCAGAACACCCATTTCCCCTCTGTTTTTGACAGGATCACGGCAAATTTCAAAAGCCCGTCTGCCGCTTGCTCGTGAAAATTGACTTGTACGCTTTCCATACTGCCTCTCTATGATTCGTGATGAAAGAACTCCAAAATGCTGTCGATCCCGGAAAGGACGGTTTTGTCCTGAACGGCCGGGAGCTTGTCGGTATTGTGGCTGTACACTGCTTCATGGATTTCCCGGCAATTCATAAAATGCAGCAGGGTGCAAGCCGTGTCGTAGGGCTTCTTGACGCTGCCGTCTCCCCCGCCCACTAAAAGCACCGCGCCGCGCTTGGGCTTTGCAATAGGTTCCTCCTGCCGGAAATGACGGGCGCAATAATAGGTTTGCAGGCGGCTGCCCAAATCCAACAGTTTTCCCGTCAGCTCGGAAAAATAGATGGGAGACGCGATCAGGATATTGTCGCAGTCCTGAATATACCCGTAGATTTCCTGCATTTCATCGTCGATGGCGCAGCCCGGTTTTTCCTTACAATGTCGGCAATCGATACAGGGGGAAACGCCGCAGCGGTAGGCGTCCACGATTTTGTATTCGCCCGTAAGCTTCCCGGTAAAAACCTGAAGCAGTTGGGCCGTGTCCCCCATGGGTCTGGGCGAGCCGTTTAAGATCAGTGTTTTCTTCATCAGCAAATACCAAGGTAGGGGTCAGGGTTTGTGCGGACGCCGTCAACATATACTTCATAATGGAGATGATTTCCCCGGGAAAAACCGGTGGATCCCACATAGCCGATGACCTGACCCTGCTCCACATATTCTCCCGGAGACACCGCCAGGGCGCTGCAATGGGCGTACCGTGTGGCAAAAGTGCCGTTGTGCCAGATCAGCACATTGTTGCCCCAGGAATAGTGATATTCTGCGGACAGCACCTGCCCCGCCTGCGTGGCCACAATGGGCGTGCCGTAATCCGCGCCGATATCCAGTCCCATGTGAGGTCCGCTGTCAAAATCATAAACGTCGCCGAAATGTCCGGTGATATTGCCCAGTCCCACCCCGGGCAAGGGCCAGATGGGCGAAAAGCCGTCGTGCATGCCGGGAGAGGGCGGGTTCTCCATCATGCCGCCGGGGGCAAGGGCGGCGCTCTGCTGGCGGATCAACTCCTCAATCTGAGCTTCCAGCTCCTCGTCCTCCTCCTGATTGGCGGCAAGCTGGTTTCTGGCGATCATCTCCGCCTCCTCCAACTGGGCGAGAACGGCTTCATTTTCTGCATAGAGATAGCGCAGCTCGTCCTGAGCCGATTCCAGTTCCTTCTTGACAAGAGTCTCCTCCTGCCGCATTTTTTGCAGTTCTTCCCTGTCCCCTTTTGTCTTTTCCAGATATTCCTCGATCTTTTCCAAAAGCTTCTGATCGTGGCGGGTAACGCTTTTAAGAAGCTCAGCCTTCATGGTAAAATCTGAGAAACTGGTAGAGTTGAGCAAAACTTCCAAGGTGCTGACAGAGCCCGACTTGTAGAGGGCGTTGATGCGCTTGGCAAACAAATCGATGGTCTCCTGATACTCCTGCTTGGACAGCTCCAGCTTCTTTTCCAGAATGCCGATTTCTCGGTCCATAATCTGAATGGATTCTCTGGACACGTCGATCTTCTGCTCCGTGACGCTGATCTTCTCCTCCAGCAATCCCTGATATTCCAAAGCCTTGGCCTCATCGTCCCGCAGGGCATCCAGCTTGGCTTCCAACTCCTCGTTTTCCTGCCGCAGTTCCTCCTGCCTCTGACGGACCTCTTCCACAGTCTCTGCCATGGCCTGTCCGGGCAGCAATATCCACAGGGCGAGTACTGCCGCCAAAATTCGCAGGATCCCTTTTCTCCTACTTTGCATCAGATCTCCCTCCGTTCCCAGATCATTGAAGATTACAGCTTTGTAACCATTTTACCACGAAAGGGAGAGAAAAGCAAGTTTTCCGGGAAAACCGGCGAAAAATCCGGGATTTCCAATGGATAAACAGATATGAAATAAAGTATAGTAATTTAGTATATTTTAACTTGACATCCGTTTTGGGAAGTGATAAATTAATAATAGAATAAGGGTTTGTACTTTGCAGCTTTTTGGGAAAGGCGGCATGTTATGACATTGCAAGAGGCAGAAGTCGGCAGCGGCTATCGGGTAAAAGGGCTTTCACTGCCCGTTGAGCTGGAACGCCGGCTGGAAGCGTTGGGGCTCATCGAGGGCTCTCAGATTACTGTTTTGCGCAAAAAGCGGAAAGGCGCTATGATCGTCACAGTGCGCGGCACGCGGTTTGCCGTGGGATATGCTATTTCCACCCACATCACCGTGGAGAAAGGAGCAGCTTATGGCGCATGAGCTTTCCATCGGGTTTGTGGGAAATCCCAATTGCGGGAAAACCACGCTGTTCAACGCCTATACCGGGGCGAATCTGAAGGTCGCCAACTGGCCGGGCGTCACCGTGGAAAAGAAAGAGGGCAGCTTCCGCTTCCACGATCAGGAATATCGGCTGGTGGACCTGCCCGGCACCTACAGTCTGACCTCCTACACCATGGAGGAGCAGGTCACCCGGCAGTACATTCTCAGTGATGAGGTGAACGTGATCATCGACGTGGCGGATGCTTCCGCCTTAGAGCGCAACCTCTATTTGACCTTGCAGCTCATCGAACTGGGGAAGCCCGTGATCCTCGCCTTGAATATGATGGATATTGTGGAGAAGCGGGGCATGGAGATCGACCTGCACCGTCTGCCGGAAATGCTGGGTATTCCCGTGATTCCCGTATCCGCCCGGCGAAAGACGGGACTGGATATTCTCATGCACGCCGCCGCCCACCATCAGGAGCAGGACAGCGACTTGCCTCTCATTCACCATCACGGCGGAGAAAAAAACACTCTCAGCTCCCATACGGAGCAGACCCACCATAAACATCAGCACCACAAAGAATATGCCATGGTGTACAGCGACGAGATCGAGGATAAGATCGACCTGCTGATCCCGCTGCTCCGGGAAAAATATCCGGAGTTGAACAATCTCCGCTGGCACGCCTTGAAGCTCTTGGAGCACGATCAGGAAATTACGGAGAAATACCCTGTGGAATGCCCGGAAGCCCTGAGCAAAAGCTATGAAAAGGGAATCATCAACCAGAAATACGACTTTATCGACGAGATCATGCAGGAGGTCTTGGTCAACAAAGAGAGAAAAGCCGCCATCACAGACAAGGCGGATGAAATTTTGACCCACAAATGGCTGGGGCTTCCCATTTTTCTGCTCATCATGGCGCTGGTGTTTTTCCTGACCTTCACCATCGGCGACTGGCTCAAGGGGTACTTTGAGACGGGACTTGATCTCCTTTCCGACAGCGTGCGGATGGGGCTTGAGGCGATCCAGGTCTCTCCCCTGCTGATTTCTCTGCTGGTGGACGGCATCATCGCCGGAGTGGGCGGAATTCTCACATTCCTGCCCAACATTTTGATTTTGTTTTTGGCCCTTGCGTTCTTGGAGGACAGCGGCTACATGGCCCGGGTCGCCTACGTGATGGACGGCATCATGGGCAGACTGGGACTTTCGGGACGGTCCTTTATCCCCATGGTACTGGGCTTTGGCTGTACCGTGCCCGCCATTATGGCCTCCCGCACGCTGGAAAACAAGCGCGACCGCTACAAGACTATGCTCATCACGCCCTTTATGTCCTGCAGCGCCAGACTGCCCATCTATGTGCTGTTTTCTCAGCTTTTCTTCGGACAGAACGCCATGCTGGCGGCGTATTCCATGTATCTTTTGGGGCTGCTGGTGGCCATTCTCTGCGCCTTCCTCATTCACCTCTTTGACAGGAAGCGCGAGCGGGGAAATTCCCTGTTGATCGAGCTGCCGGAATACAAGGCCCCCAGCGCCCGGACCATTTTCATCTACGTGTGGGAAAAGGTGAAGGACTACCTGACAAAAGCCGGCACCATCATCTTTATCGCTTCCATTATCATGTGGTTCCTGCTGAATTTCGGGCCTTCGGGATATTCCGAGGATATGTCCCAGACCTTCGGCTCCATGATCGGCCGGTGGATCGTGCCGTTCTTCGCTCCCATCGGACTGGGTTTCTGGCAGATCGTGGTGGCGCTGATCGCCGGAATTTCCGCCAAGGAAGTGGTGGTTTCAAGCTGTGCGGTGCTGTTCGGCGTTTCCAATATGGAATCCGCCGCGGGAATGTCCGCCATGCTGGGCGCTATGGGCGCCATGGGCTTCGGCACGCTGAACGCCTACGCATTGATGACTTTCTGCCTGCTCTATGTTCCCTGCGCCGCCACTCTGGCCACCATCAAAAAGGAAACGGAAAGCTGGGGCTGGACGGGATTTGTGGCCCTGTTCCAAATCGCGGTGGCGTGGATCGTAACCTTTGCCGTATACCATATCGGACTGTTGTTTGTGTAAGAAACTGCAAGCTTTGGAAAGGAGCTGTCTTATGCCCGGTATCATTTCGACTGTTATTGTAGGGGCGCTCATTGCCCTTGTGGTATTTTTCTCTGTGCGAAAGCTCTGGAAAGATAAAAAGAGCGGAAAATCCTGCTGCGGCGGGAATTGTTCCTGCTGCGCGGGGTGCGGTATGGCACAGAAAAAGACGGAGAAAAAGTCCCATTCCATTTGAGGAAGTCTTGTCTTATGGAAATAAAAAACGAGGACAAAGCCGGTTGGCTCTGTCCTCGTTTTTCTATTTTGAAAGATCACTTGCCGCTCAAATACTCGTCGATGGACTTTGCCGCCAACTTACCCGCGCCCATGGCGGAAATGACCGTGGCGGCGCCGGTGACGGCGTCCCCGCCGGCGTACACGCCCTCCCGGCTGGTCAGGCCGGTGTCCTCGTTGATGATGATACCGCCCCATTTCTGGGTCTCCAAGCCTTCGGTGGTGGACTTGATCAGCGGATTGGGAGACGTGCCGATGGCCATGACCACCGTGTCCACGTCCAGCACAAACTCGCTGCCTTCCACGGGCACGGGACGGCGGCGGCCCCGCTCGTCCGGCTCGCCCAATTCCATCTTGATGCAGGTCATGCCGGTGACAAAGCCGTTTTTCGGGTCCCGCTTGTCATCCGGATTTTCATAGCCCAAAATCTCCACGGGATTGGTGAGCAGGCGGAAATCAATGCCCTCCTCCATGGCATGCTCCACTTCCTCTTTTCGGGCAGGGAGCTCCTCTAAGGAGCGGCGGTACACAATGAACACCTTTTCCGCACCCAGTCGAAGGGCGGTTCTGGCGGCGTCCATGGCCACATTGCCGCCGCCTACCACAGCCACCTTACCGCCTTTCATGATGGGGGTGACGGGATGATCCAGATAGGACTTCATCAGGTTGCTGCGGGTCAGGAATTCGTTGGCGGAATACACGCCTTTCAGGGATTCGCCGGGTATATTCATAAAGTTGGGCAATCCCGCGCCGGAGCCGATAAATACGGCCTCATAGCCCTGCTCGAACAGCTCGTCTACGGTCAATGTCTTGCCGATGACGATATTCGTCTGCATATCCACGCCCATGGCGATGAGATTGTCCACCTCCTGCCGGACGATGGCTTTGGGCAGACGGAACTCGGGAATGCCGTAGACCAGCACGCCGCCGGGAGTGTGGAGAGCTTCAAACACGGTGACCTGATAGCCCTTTCTGGCAAGGTCGCCTGCGCAGGTCAGGCCGGAGGGGCCGGAGCCCACAATGGCGACACGGTGGCCGTTGGACGGCACGGGTTCAGGCTTTCCGGCGGCACGGTCGTTGTGCCAATCGGCCACAAAGCGCTCCAGACGGCCAATGCCTACGGGCTCACCCTTGATGCCGCGAACGCACTTGCTTTCGCACTGAGTCTCCTGAGG
>JAFLRP010000186.1 GCA_022511515.1 Acutalibacter sp. | reverse complement strand
AAATTAAGCTTAGTATTCTGCTCCTTTTCGCTCTGATACCGCAAAGAGAGAAAGGACGCTGCCAGCACGATGACCACACAGGCCACCGCGAACAGGAAGGTAAAGAGAATGGCGGTCTGCATGATGAGAAGGGAATCCGATAGTACCACATTGAGCAGAGAACATTCCAAAACCAAGGCGGCAAAGCTGACCGTCAGCAAAATCACCGTATACTTTGCGGAAAGACGGCGGAGATCGGGAAATCTTTTCCGGAAGCAAAGGTACAGCATCAACTGAACCCCCTTATTTGCCGCCAGATACAGCGTTCGGACGATTCCCGGCATCATCAGGAGCATAAAGGAGCGAGAATCGGTGATGGGGTTTTCCGACACGAGGCCGGCGGCGAAAAATGTAAAGCCGTCAATAGCGGTCATCACCATCAGAGAGAGCATCACGGCAGTGAGGCAGACCAGAATAGACCCCCGGGAAAACAGCTTGCAATAGATCACCAGAATAATTCCGACAACAAAAATGGTGGCAAAAGAAAAGGTTTCGATTTGATTCATAACGGTCACAAGCGCACTGTCGCAGATCACACCTGCCGCAACGCGCCAATACCATTGTTTCCCCGTATATTTCTGCCCTGCCAGCTTTGCGATCGTACAGATGTAGATAAAACTCTCTACAACAGTCGCCCCGAGCTCGATCAAAAAATCCAGTGTTGTCACGAAAGTTCCCCCCACAGCCGCAAAAGCGAAGATTTTAAGCTGGGCATCATTTTCCTGCTGACAGGAAGTTTCATGCCGTCCGACAGTGTCACTTCCGATTCTGTCAGATGCACGATGCGGTCCAGATTCACCACCGTGCTCTGATCCACATGGGCGAACCGGGCGTCAGCCAGCTTTTCGAGAACCTCCCGCAGGGAAGATTTCATCTGATATTCCTTCTGGATCGTGTGGAATACCGTCATCCGCTTGTTCTTTCGGAGATACAGGATCTCCGAATAGGGAATGCGGACCGTATCAGAATAATGCGTGTAAACGAAATAGTTGGGCACGGTCCGCCCGATCACCTTCGTGGCGGCCTCCAGCGCCTCCGGCAGAGCGGTTTCCATCATCAGCTTGGCAATGTAGCGGATGGCCTGTACCTTGTAGCCCTCCTGGGTAAATTGATATTCCGTGTGAGCGGAGAGAAAGGCAATGACCGCGTTGGGAAGTTCTCCCCGAATGCGCATGGCCAGATCGATGCCGCTCATTTCCGGCATTTCCATGTCCAGCAGGAAAAGCTCAAAGGCCGTACCGTCGTGAATATCGTCCAGCAGGAGAGTGGGGGAGACATACTTTTTGACCTCAAACCCGTACTCGCTCTTGTGGGACTGATTGTATTCCAAAATCAACTTTTCTGCTTGCTCTAAGAAAAACAGGTCATCGTCGCAAATTGCAAGGCGTAACATAGCAGTCCCTCCTGTTCCGTTGCGAAAACCGCTTTTTTAGGAAAACCGCCCCGAAAATCTAACTCCCAAGGCGGTTTAGCGGAAGTGGTGGGATCCGAACCCACGAGACGTTGCCGTCTACCTGATTTCGAGCCCTAAAAACCCGCCAAATCCGCACCGTGAAAGCCCACAAGTCTTTCTATCATACTATCTGAAAAAGCACGAAAAATCAAGGACTTTTCTATTTCTTTATATCTTGCCTTTTTGCGCGGAATTTTTCTTATGGAGCGGTTTGACAACAAGAACAAGAAGTCAAAGGGAATAGTATACTGCCTAAAACAGTAGAATTAGCGTCGAAAAGCAGCACAAAACCGAAATGACTATGCAGCAATATCAAATTGGAGAAACTTTGCAGTTATACTATGCTTACAGGGCATAGTACGCATGCGGGAAAGGCATTTGATTTTTCTGCCAAATACGATATACTAAAATAAGGAAGAGAAAACCGAAAGGGGTATAAGAATGGCGGAAAACAAAGAAGTCAAAATGGGTTTGACTGAGGAAGACGTAAAGCACCGTGACGAGGGGCCGGGCATCGACGGGTTGCTGCAAGCCATGGGCGATTCTGACGCGGACGCGGAAGCGATTGCTGCGTCGGAGGACGGCAAAATTATCGCGGAACGCATGGCGGTGATGGGCATGCCGGAGGGCTCGGAAGAAGGCAAGGAGTTCTGGCGCAGTTACGAAAAGGGGCTGAACAAGGAAGTCCACGGCGAGGGGCTTAATAAATGGGCGTCCTATGTTCCCGTTTCCGCAGAGAGCGACCCTGACAGAAAATACCCGCTGATCTTCTGTCTCCATGGGGCAAACAATCCAATTCAATTAACAGAAAGCTACGGCATCATTCAGGTGGCGGCGAGAGAGGAATGCGTAGTCATCGCGCCGGAGAATGAAAATCTGGAGAACATTCTCTCCCTGCTGGAATACGCCAAAGAGCATTTCCCGATTGACACAGGTCGGGTATACAGCATCGGCTACAGCTTCGGCGGGTTCATGACCTCCCGCAATTCTCTCCAAAAGCCGGAGATTTTCGCGGGCGTGGGCATGGGCGGCATGCTCTTTGCCGGAGACGTGAAAGCCCATGAGTTGAACGGTCAGCCTTACCCCGCCTATCATTTGACCGAGGAAATGCTCGAAACCGCCAGAGAAGCGGAATTGCCCGTTGCCCTGTTCATGGGCGAAAACGAAATGCTCCGCCTGCTGCCCCTGTGGAAAAACCCGGAGGGCGAGGTGCGGGACGGCGTGATCCCACTGCAGAGCGAGGACAAGCAGAAGGCCTTCAACAACTGGCGCAAGGTCGGCGGCTGCAAGCCCGCGGTCTTCACCGCCGAGGGCGAGGGCAGCGACCCGGTGGTGCGCAGCATCGGCGCGGAGTTTGAGCGCACCGAAGTCCGGGAGTACAACGGCAGAAAGTATTTCATTGGAGATTCCGTCAAGGAAGACGGCGAATGCCTGTTCCGCACCATCGCCTGTGAAAAGATGGTGCATTGGCCGTCGTCCATGTACGCGGAATTGATTTGGGAACATATCAGCAAATTCGCGAGAGATACAAAGACCGGGAAATTGATTCGCCTGACAAAATAGAACATATAAAGATACCGGGTGCAGCCTTCCAACGGTTGCACTCGGTTTTCTTTTTTTAACCTATGCCCAAAACGTATGGGTTCCCATGTGATATAGGTATTTGTGTTTTCCACAAAGTGGGTGTACACTGTAATGTAGAAAAGTTTCTTTTCGGAAACAGGCTTCGCGTGGAAAGGGTGATTTTGTCGAGAAAAGCGGCATTACTCTTAGCGATCCTGCTATTTGTGTTGCTTCCCGCGGGCTGCGGCAATCCCGCAAGCCCTGCTGATACTTCCGGCTTTATCACTCTGTCCTCCGAAATCACCGAGTTAGAACCCGGTTTGTCCGCCGTGCGGCATGAGGGCGATTACGGCTTTGACTTCATCGGCATGAGCCTTGCAGGGTATTCCAAAATCGGCGATATCAGAGGCTACATTTGGTGTTACCATTACATTTTGGAAAACGCCGTGACCGTGCGGATCGGCTTGGGGGAGAGCAAGAACTGGCAGGTCGATATGGTCAATAACGCCGCAGCCAACACCATGCTGGGGTACTTGTCCGATTCCGGCTTGCTGTTCCCCACCTATACCTACGACAACGAGGCGGGCTATGTGGCCCAGCGTGTCCGGGGCAGCTATACCCGGGACGATGAGATCACCGTTCCCGACCCGAAATGCGGCGACTGTACCTGTTCAGCGACGGGCTGCTGCGCTTCTACTTTAAGGACGCGCCGGGAGCAAATATCACCGCCACGCCGGTGGGCACTTTTGCCGACACCAGCGGCTTGACCGAAGCGGTACAGCGGGCGTATACTGATAATCTGGACGATGTTTGGAATGTGGACGTGTACTTTTTGATTACAAAAAATATGGAATAAGAAAGGACGATCAACATGGACTACAGAATCAACCGCAGAACGGGCGACAAAATCAGCGTGATCGGCTTAGGCACCAGCTACATCGCCGACGCGCCGGAAAAAGAGGCCATTGAGGCCTTGCAGTACGCCCATGCGCACGGGATCAATTATGCCGACCTCGCCACCGCCGGAGCAAAGACCTTCGAGTATTACGGCAAGGCGTTGGGCAACGTGCGGAAAGAAATGTTTTATCAGGTGCATTTCGGCGCGGATTACTCCAAGGGCGAGTACGGCTGGAGCACGGATCTGGGCACGGTGAAGCGTTCTATTGACTTTCAGCTCAAAGCCCTCAAGACCGACTACATCGACTACGGCTTTATCCACTGTATCGACGAGGAAAAAGACTTTTTCGACTACGAGCAGGGCGGCATTTTGCAATACTTAAAGGACATGAAAAAGCAGGGCGTGGTGCGGCATATCGGGCTGTCCAGCCACACGCCGCCGGTGGCAAACAAGATTTTGGACCTCGGCATTGTAGATATGTTCATGTTCTCCATCAACGCCGGGTACGACTACCAGCACGGCGAGTTCGCAAAAGGCAGTGCCAGCGAGCGCATGGAGCTTTACAAGCGCTGCGAGAGCGAGGGCATCGGCATTTCGGTGATGAAGCCCTTCTCCGGCGGTCAGTTGCTGGACGCGAAAACCAGCCCGTTTGGCGAGGCGCTTACGCTCTACCAGTGCATTCAGTATGCCTTGGATAAGCCCGGCGTGCTGACCGTCCTGCCCGGTATCAGCAGCGTGGAAGACGTAAAAAAATTATTGAAATTCTTTGAGGTCTCCCCGGAGGAGCGGGACTATTCCGTCATCGGCTCTTTCACGCCGAAAGATATGACCGGCACCTGCGTCTACTGCAACCACTGCCAACCCTGCCCCATGGGACTGGATATCGGGCTCATCAACAAGTATTACGATCTTGCACAGGCGGGCGACGAGATGGCGAGGGATCACTACCAAAAACTGGACGTTCACGCTGAGGACTGCGTCAAATGCGGGCACTGCGAAAGCCGCTGTCCCTTCCACGTCAAGCAGGAAGCGAGAATGGAAGAGATTGCGGAGTATTTCAAATAAGGCAAGCAAAAAGAGAGCAGCCGCCTGAAGCGACTGCTCCCTTTTTTTATGACGCAAATAGACTCCGCATCTTTTCGAGAAATGTGTCCGCTGACTTGGACCGCACCGCTGCCGGAAAAGAAAGCGGCATATGCTGTCCGGCATGACCTGACGGAGCGGGCGAAAGAGCCTTTTCCTTTCGGCTGGACTTTGGGAGAATTCCTGCTTGCAGGGGCAAATCTGGGTAACACCGAAGGTTTTGCCCACGATTGGACTCAGATCAGAGAATCAAACTACACCGATCCTCAATGGGTACAGCTTTGCGAGACCGACAAATACTCAGACTTAAGCGCAGAGAAAAAATGTAACCGAGTTATTGAAATACCATGTTCATAAAGCTATACTATCATTTTTTATACTTTCTTTATTGCCTCACGTGGTTTTTCCGCCTGAAACCGTAGTATATGAGTGAGAGCAGAAAGGAGGTGACACCAATGATTGACGACAAACAAATAATTGAACTGTTATTTGAACGCTCAGAAAAGGGCCTTGTGGAGCTTGATGTAAAATATGGAAAACTATGTCATAAGCTCTCGTATAACATTTTGAACAATCGCCAGGACGCAGAGGAATGTGTGAATGACGCATACTTGGGTGTGTGGAACGCAATTCCCCCGGCAAAGCCTAACCCATTGCAGGCTTATGTCTGCAAAGTCGTGCGGAATATTGCATTAAAGCTCTATCACAAAAAGGGAGCGGAAAAACGAAACAGCGAGTATGATATTGCGATGCAGGAACTTGAAGGCTATTTGCCTGCGCCGGACACCGTGGAAGCAGAAATGGACACAAGGGAATTGGCCTTCATGATCGAAAATTTCTTGGATACCCTGAATGATGAAAACGCTGTGATTTTTCTGCGCCGCTATTGGTTTTCCGACACATATGCGGAGATCGCGGAACGCACGGGCATTTCTGAAAAAAGCGTCTCCATGCGCCTTGTCCGTATCCGAAAACAAATGAAACAATATCTGCTGGAAAGAGAGGTTTATGTATGAACACACAGATGTTTTCAGAGGCTATGGGCGAAATTGATGACAGATACATCGAAAAAGCCATATCTTATCAGGCAAAAAAATCGTCTGCTTCTCACACGAAACGCTGGTTCCTTCCTCTTGTGGCCGCAATCATGGCCGTGCTCTTGGCAGGGACGGCTGTGGCCGCCGTTGTCATATACGGCGACTTGTGGCGTCAAAACCCATCAAACGATCCGGTCGAATCTGTGCGCTCCGCGCTTGAAAATCAGGCTGGGAAAAACTACACGGTCAAAATTGACGTCAAAAGCGTGGAGATTGATGAGGCGGAAACTGAGCGAGTTGTCGAACGCTTCGTCAAAGGTGTCATCGCGGACAGGCGAGGTTGGAGCGACGAATATCTGGCCGAACATTTCCTCGTTGTGAAGGCCGCTTATTCTGTTGAGTATGACCACACGCAGACCACAAGGAGCGACGGCGAGGTCACAATGTATTTCTATTTGATTCAGGACGTGGACAACGGAGTTTGGACGATTGTTGACAACTCCGGCAATGTGAACTTGTCGGAAGATCATTCCGCACAAGAGAGCGGCGGTCTGTCTGCCATGAGTACGCAGGAACAGATATTCTCCTATTTGTCGGATTTGTTCACCGGGGCATATTCTCCTTATTATGACGGACTGCACTACGAGATCAACAAGTACGAGGAAACAACGGATGAGAGCGGGCTCACAGCGACCTTCCTCTGGACCATGTACCATCTCGGGAAAGGCTGGGACATCGAGATGGACGAGGGCGTTGAGGAGCAGATGAATTGCTGGCTCCAGGTCAAGGCCGCAGTCAAGAAAGACGGCACGCTTGATCTTGAAACGATTGCCGTCTTCCTTGACACCAGTGTCACGGGTCCCGCAAATTACGACACTCCCATTGAAGAATCGTTCCCGAAGCAGCTTACGGATTAAAGTATTGTTGCATTTAAGGGCAATCGAGAAATCGATTGCCCTTTTTCTACTCCCAAAAAACACGTCTTGCAACGATGACCTTGCCGTACAATTTTTGCATCTCTGCGCCCAAAGAAGGAATGGACGCTCCGGCAACTCTGTGGCAGACACGTCACGGATGACAGTGCGGGCTACGATGCGGCTTCGTTGATGATCCGCAATGCGTTTAAGGTTCTGGGATAGCCGATCTGGGGGATGTTGGCGGAGATGATCTTGATCAAAAGCTCCTTGTCGTTGCCAACGCCGAAATTGGCTTTCATGTGCGCCAAAAGCTGAGGCTCGCATCCGCCTTGGGCGTACAGATAGCAGAAGGTAATGAGCTCCCGGGTCTTCACATCTAGCCCGGTGCGGGTGTAGTAGTCGCCGAAACAGTTGTCCGCCAGCCAGTAGTTGATGTGGGCGCTCTCCTGGGGGCCGTTTTTCCAGCTTTCCAGCATACCCTCGCCGAAGATGTCCGCCTGCACCCGGTTGCCCTTTTCCAAGCGGTCTTTCATGGTGGTGGTCTCCTGGCTTTCCAAAGGCAGAGTGATACCCTGTGCTTTCAGCACTTCATTGGTAGCCGCAAGAAACGGCTGCACCCGGCCCATGCCCAGATAGGCCACCGCCTGGTAGACGATCTCTTTGACTTCCACCGGGGTCACGCCCATATTGAGGGCAACAGGGAGCATGACCTTGAAGTTATCCACGCCCTGACAGCCCAGCAGCACCGCCAAATGGGAGATGAACCGGGTCTTATCACTCAACTGCACCGCAGGGTGATTGATCACCTCGTCAAAGGCAAAGTTGTCAAACCGGGTGATAAACTCCGGGTCGGTCTTCTGCAGGCTGGACTCCCAGCCGGGCAGCATTTTTTCGTGATAGCTTTACGCAAATTCAGTCAATGCCATTGTAATTTCTTCTTTATCAGTGGTCATAGTGTGTTGAGACCTTCTTTAAGTTTTCGATGATCGGCAGGTGTTGGGGACATACCCCTTCACACTGGCCGCATTCGATACATTCTTTTGCCTTGCCGAATTTGCCGGCCAGAATGGAGTAGTTGGTGAAGTTCACCGTCCAGCCTTTTTCCTCCAGATGCTCCCGCATATCCTCGTTGTACAGGGAGAAATACTGGGGAATGGCGATCTTCATGGGGCAGCCCTCGGTGCAGTAGGAGCAGCCGGTGCAGGGAATGGCGATTTGCCCGTTGATGATGTCTGCCACTTTGAAGCAGAGCTCTTTTTCTTCCTCGGTCAAGGGCTTGAAGTCCTCCATGTAGGAAAGGTTGTCTTCCATCTGTGCAAGATTGCTCATGCCGGAGAGTACCATCATCACGTTGGGCAGGCTGGCCGCAAAACGGATCGCCCAGCTTGGCACGGACATATTGGCGTCGTGGTTCTTGAACAGCTTTTCTGCCTCTTCCGGGATCTTCGCCAAAGTGCCGCCCTTGACAGGCTCCATGACGATCACCGGCACGCCGTGCTTCGTTGCCACGTCGTAGCATGCCTTGGACTGGATCCACTCGCTTTCCCAGTCAAGGTAATTGATCTGCAACTGCACAAATTCCATTTCCGGGTGCTTTGTGAGAATTTTGTCCAGCAGTTCGGCCTTATCGTGGAACGAAAAGCCCGCATGCTTGACTAAGCCTTTGGCCTTTTTGTCCAGCAGCCAGTTGAAGCAGTCGAACTCCTCGTATTTCGGCAGCATAGCGGCCTCAATGCCGTGGAGCAGATAGTAGTCAAAGTAGCCCGCGCCGGTCTTTTCCAACTGCTGGTTGAACACCTTGTCCCGGTCTTCCAGAGAATTGAAGAACCCGGCGTGCAGCTTGGTGGCCAAGGTAAAGCTGTCTCTGGGGTAGCGGTCCACCAGCGCTTCCTTTGCCACGTTCTCGCTGGCAAAGCCGTTGTACATCCAAGCGGTGTCAAAGTAAGTGAAGCCCTTTTCGATAAAAAGATCGACCATCTTTTTGACCTGCTCCACGTCCACGTTGGCGGCGTTAGCAGGGTCGTTTTGGGGCAGACGCATTAAACCGAAGCCCAATTTCTTCATGGTAAATTCCTCCCGGTGTTTTGATAACTGAATTATATCTTTTTCTGCTCAGAAAAACAAATACCTAAATAGAATGGCAATCTATGCTTGAAAAGCATGGAAAGAACTTGCTAATTTGAACCGGGCGCGAAAAGCTCCCGAATCTTCGCAAGATACGCCTCCGCCGCTTTGGAACGAACCGCATATTTTTTCCAGACCAAATTCATGGCAACAGCAGGGCTGGGCTTCAGTGGGCGGAAGCAGAGGACGGGGTCGCTTTCCGTGTGGACGATCTTATCCAGACAGACGCAAAGACCGACGCCCTCCGCCGCCATCAGCGAGCCGTTGAAGGCCAGATTGTATGTGCCCGCGATGTTCAGCTCGTCCACATCTTTTCCCAACAGCATACGGGTGTCTCCCCATCGGACGGTCAGCCGGTTAAAAATCAGCGGTCTGTCCCAGAGGTCTTTCGGAGTGAGGGTTTCTTTCTCCGCCAGCGAATCGTCCCGGCGAAGCAGTACGCCCCAAGTATCTGTGGAGGGCAAAGCGAGGGTTTCGTATTTTGTGCGATCCACTTCCCCCAGCAGCAGACCGAAGTCAATGAGCCCGCCGTCCAACTGCTCGGTGACTTCCTCGCCGTCGCCGCTCATGATGTGCAATCGCACGCCGGGGTGTTCGGCTTGCAGAGTATGGGCGGCCCGTGCTAAAAGCCGCACACCGTCCGTCTCCGCCGCGCCGATGTACACGTCGCCCACCACCGTGCTGCCGGAGAGGACCACCTCGCTTTCAGCCTTGTGCACCAATTCCATAATTTCCTCCGCCCTGCGCCGGAACAGCATGCCCTCCTCTGTGAGGGTGACCCGCCGAGCGCCCCGGACAAAGAGGGTGCTGCCAAGTTCCTCCTCCAAATCCTTGAGCTGCCGGGAAAGGGTGGGCTGGGAGAGGTGCAGCGCTTCTGCCGCGCCGGTGATGCTTTCCTCTCTTGCTACCGCCAAAAAGTATTGCAATACTCTCAGTTCCATACTTCTTTCCTTTCGCTGCCTTTTTAGAAAGTATAGCAACTCGAAGCTATGCCTGTCAAGCATTGATTGCCATTTGATATAAGCATTTGTGTTTACATCAGACGGATGATAGAATGGAGTAAACGAGGGAGGAGTGAACATGACACAGGAAACGATCAAGCAAACCCTGACAGACGCGGGTTGCGCGCAAGAAACCATCGCGGCGTTTTTAAAAGCCTCGGAGGCGGGACAGGAAAATGAAAGCATTCGGCTGCTGCGGCAGCACCGAAGCAAGCTGCTGCTTCATCTGCATGAAGAGCAGAAAAAGCTGGACTGTCTCGACTATCTCTTGTACGAATTGAAAAGAGCACCGGAAGGGGGAAAATAAGGACGTGAAAACCGGTCGACTTTGGAGCAAAAACTTTATTCTGATCAACCTGTGCGTGATCTTCGCGTCCTTTACCAATTTCGCCTACATTTACATTCTGCCGGTGCACATGGTAAACATCGGCGGCAGCAACACCGACGTGGGTCTGATGGGAACGGGATTGACGCTGGTGGGACTTGTCACCCGGTTGACTTTAGCCCCGCTCATTGACAAATGGGGGCGCAAAAACATGCTGGTGTTGGGCGTGTGCCTGTTTACGGTCAATTCTCTGGGCTATCTCATGCTCCGGGATTCCGTGGGCGGCGTGATTTTAATGCGCTGCTTCAGCGGGTTTTCCCAAGGCATCTTTTTCCCGGTGCCGCCCACCATCGTTTCCGACGTGGTGAGCGAAGACAAGCTGGTGGACGGCTTGGGCATTTTCGGCATAGCCGGGTCGCTGCCGGCGATCTTCTCGCCGGTGGTGGGCATGTACCTCTATGAAAATGTGTCGCCCCTGTCGTTCTTTGTACTGACCCTTGTGATGTCGGCGATCTCCATCGTTTTCGCCTTGCTCTATCAGGACGAATACAAGCCCCAGCCCGCGGTACAGACCGTACAAAAGCGGAAATTCTCCCTCAACTCCGTGCTAGAAGTTTCGATTTTGTTCTCCTGCCTGATCGCATTCCTGGCCATGGCGGGCAACAGCGCCGTGAACAATTTCGTCATCAATTTCGGCAACACCCGGGCCATCGCCGGCATGAGCGTCTTCTTCACCGTGAACAACATCGCCATCGTGCTCACCAGAATGTTCGCCGGGCGGCTGACAAGATGGCTGTCCTCCGGCAAGCTGGTCACGCTGGG
>JAFLRP010000201.1 GCA_022511515.1 Acutalibacter sp. | reverse complement strand
GTAAAATGTGCATTTTATTTTCCGGCAAAATAAGCATCTTATTTTGCTGCCATGCTGTGCTTGACTCTGTCCTTCTCCTCGGCGCGCTTGGCGTTGTTCCAGCGGTCCATAGTGCCTACCAGATATCCGGTGATCCGGCGAATGCGCTCGAAATCCCGTCCCTCACCGATTAAAACTTCCTTGGTCTTTGCAGTCTTTTTGGTTGCCATATTCATTTCCTCCTGAAAGATTTTGTTAAAAATGAGAATGATTATCGTTTTTATCAGTATACCCTATCCGGTTCTGTTTGTCCAGTGAAATTTTCTGCTTTTTCCGGTTTTTCTATGAAAAACCTGCTCAATGGATCAGGCTGGAATAATCGGGCACATCGTGATACTTCTTCTTGAGCTCCATGAGCTTGGACAGGGGCACGCCTTCTCCGGCGTGTCTGCCGCAGCGAGGACAGACGTCGTCAATGATGCCGTTGTAGCCGCAGACCGGATCTCTGTCCACCGGATGGTTGACGGAGCCGTAGCCGATACCGGCTTCTTTCATGCAGCGGATAATGCTTTCAAAAGCGTCGATATTTTTGCACACGTCGCCGTCCAGCTCCACGTAGCTGATATGCCCCGCGTTGGTCAACGCGTGGAAGGGCGCTTCTTTCCTGATCTTCTCCACCGCGCCGATATCGTAGTACACCGGCACGTGGAAGGAGTTGGTGTAGTAGTCGCGATCCGTCACGCCGGGGATGACGCCGAACTTCTTCTTGTCGATGCGGACGAAGGTGCCGGACAGTCCCTCTGCCGGGGTGGCCAGCAGGGAGAAGTTGAGCCCCGTCTTCTTGGACTCGTCGTCCATGCGCTTGCGCATATGGGTGATGATCTCCAAGCCCAGCTTGTAGCTTTCCTCGCTTTCGCCGTGGTGCTTGCCGGTCAACGCCTTCAGCGTTTCCGCCAGACCAATGAAACCCACGGACAGCGTGCCGTGCTTCAAGACCTCCGCCACGGAATCATTGCGGTTCAGCTTTTCAGAATCGATCCACACACCCTGGCCCATCAGGAAAGGATAGTTGTAAGCCTTCTTGCTGCACTGGATCTTAAAGCGGTGCAGAAGCTGCTCGATGCACAGGTCGATGCGCTCGTCCAGAAGCTTGTAGAATTTCTTCACGTCGCCCTCGGCCAGAATACCGATTCTGGGCAGGTTCACGGAAGTGAAGCTCAGATTGCCCCTGCCGCAGGTGGTCTCCCGCTTCTTGTCGTGGACATTGCCCATCACTCTGGTACGGCAGCCCATATAGGCGATCTCGGTGTCGTAATCCCCGGGCTTGTAGTACTGCAGATTAAAGGGTGCGTCGATAAAGCTGAAATTGGGGAACAGCCGCTTGGCGGAGACCCGCATGGCCAGCTTGAACAGGTCGTAGTTGGGATCGCCTTCGTTGTAGTTGATGCCCTCCTTGACCTTGAAGATCTGCACCGGGAAAATGGGGGTCTCCCCGTCGCCCAAGCCGTCCTCTGTGGCCAGCAGCAGATTGCGGATGACCATTCTGCCCTGCTCGGAAGTGTCCGTGCCGTAGTTCAGAGAGGAGAAAGGCACCTGTGCGCCCGCTCTGGAATTCATGGTGTTCAGGTTGTGCACCAGAGCTTCCATGGCCTGGAAGGTGGCGCGGTCCGCTTCCCGCCAAGCGGTTTCCTTGGCGTAGGCGGCGGCGTCGGAGGCTTCCTCATAGGTGACTTCCTCAAAGCCGTTTTCTTTCTGGTGGCGGGGCAGGTATTCGGCAAATTTCTCGCCGTACTCCCCGGCTTTGTCCATGGTGACCTTATCCCCCAGCTCGGCCTTGGCGGCCTCTACCAGCGCCTTGGCATCGTCATAGGGCATGCCCTTGTGGATGCGCAGGAATTCGATCAGCGCTTTGAAATACTCCTTGCAATAGGTCTTGTCCACGCCCTGAGCCATGGCGTAATCAAAAATCGGCACGCTCTGGCCGCCGTGCATTTCGTTCTGGTTGGCCTGAATGGCGATACAGGCCAGAGCGGCATAGCTCCGGATATCGTTGGGCTCCCGGAGATAACCGTGACCGGTGGAAAAGCCGTTGTGGAACAGCTTGATTAAATCGATCTGGCAGCAGGTTTCCGTCAGGGTGTAAAAATCTTTGTCATGGATGTGGATATCGCCCTCGATGTCCGCCTTGGCAATCTCCGGCGGGATCACGTATTTCTCATAGAAGCTCTTGGAGCCCTCCGAGCCGTATTTCAGCATGGTGCCCATGGCGGTGTCCGCGTTGATATTGGCGTTTTCCCGCTTCAAATCGGAATCCTCTGCGGCGACAAAGGTCAGGTTGGAATAGACCTTCACCAGCTCGTCATCCATTTCGCGGATCTTCTGATGCTCGGCGCGGTACAGAATGTAGGCCTTGGCGGTTTTCGGATAATCGGCAGCGATCAGCTCCTCCTCCACCAGATCCTGAATTTCCTCCACAGTGGGGGTCTTTTTCCGCTGATTCAGCTTCTCCACCACGTTGTTTGTCAGTCTGTCCAGCTCCTCGTCGCTGAACTTTTCCGTGGCGTTGCGCACGTTTGCCTTAAAAATGGCGGCACGGATCTTCGCCGCGTCGAAAGGCACTTTCTCCCCGCTTCTCTTGACAATGGACTTCAACATTTCCCTGATCAACCCTTCTACTCTATTTCCTCCCCCGCTGTGCGGGTATCTCGGATGGTTTCGGCTTCCCGAAAGCTCGCTTCCATAGCGCTTGTTTCGGGAGAACGTCTCCTATTATATGCCCATGGGAGACTTATGTCAATACAAGATATAGTAGTTTTTTGAAAAATTTTCCAGAGAAGCACCCTAAATATTCCATTTCCAAAATTGTTTCACAAGCCCGGAAAAGGCATGCTTTCAGGTATATTCTGGGTTTTTCCAATCTGGTAAGATGTTCCACAACGGCGATGCCGGGCGGGTGCCCCGCCAGTCTATCCGTGAAGGCAGCGAGCGGTTGCGCCAGTGACTAGCCCGACCGCAAAAGGGCGGAGACAAGCTCAAAAAGCAAAAAGGTACCCACCAAAAATGGTGGGTACCTCTTGGAGAAAGGTCAACGGAGCTTGACGGCCGTGCCGTAGGCGGTTACCTCGGCAGCGCTCTGCATGACCGAGGAAGAGGTCAGCCGAAGACCCACGATGGCGTCCGCGCCCAGCGCCGCGGCCTGGGCCTGCAAACGCTCCAGGGCGATCCGCCGGGCGTCCTCCAGCATTTCGGTGTAGCCCTTGATCTCTCCGCCCACCAGAGTTTTCATGCCCGCCATAAAATCCTTGCCGAAGTGCTTGGACGTCACCACGCTCCCGGTGACCAGCCCAAGATTCTCCCCGATTTCCCTGCCGGGTACAGTTTCAATGGTCAATAACAACATGTTCATTCCTCCCGTTTATTTTGGTATAGGCGTGTTTGTAATGCCATCATACCACAAGATATAGTGGAAAGCAACGCTTTCCCTCAAAAAAGAAACCCGCCCTATCTCAAAGACAGGGCGGACCAAAAAGAAGAGCGGAAATGAGGATTATTTCAAGTCACGGTACAGGAAGGTCACGATCTGCGCCCGGGTGCAGGTCTGGTTAGGGCTGAAGGTGGTGGGGGTGGTCCCGGCGGTGATGCTGTTGGCCACGGCCCACAGAACGGGATTGTAGTAGAACTGCCCGGCGGGCACGTCCCGGAAGGTATTGCTGCCGCTGACATCAGGCTTACCCTCGTAGCGGTACAGGAAGCTCACCACTTCGCCCCGAGTACAGGTTTTGGAGGGGCTGAACCTGGTGGCGGAAGTGCCGGCGGTGATGCCCCTTTCCACCGCCCACAGGACAGCCTTGGTGTAGTACTGGCCGGAGGGCACGTCGGTGAAGGGATTTTGCGTACTGGTGGGCTCGGGAGACCCCGCCGCGCGCCACAGGAAGGTCACAACCTCCGCCCGGGTGCAGGTCTTACTGGGGCTGAACCGGGTGGGAGAGGTGCCGGCGGTGATGCCGTTCTCCACGGCCCATTCCACGGCGGAATAGTAATACTGGCTGGTGGGCACGTCCACAAAGGAGCCGGTTTGGGACGGCTGCTGCTGTTGGGTAGATTCGGTGTATATTTTCAATGTATAGCTGCCGGACTGATCAGAATAATAACTGCTGACCCGGAAATAGTACGTTCCCGCCTCCAGAGAAACGGTGTGGGTATTCTGGACATATCCCGTAGACTCATTCCACTTATTATTTGAGGTGTGCCATACCTCCTTTCCGGCCTCGTCAAAGAGATACAAGTTATATGACGGCATATAAGAGGTAATTTCCGCAAAAACCTTGTCCGCACCGGTCAAGGTAACTCTATAAAAATCATAGTCCCTGTTTATGGCGGCCACGCCACGAATACTATCCCCCAAATTTACAGCATTTGCTTGAGCGGCGCTGTTGTTGGGCTCTATTTCCGTGGCAGCGGCAGAGGTAAAGGAAGTCCCGATTGTATAGAATCCCGGATATCTGCTGCCAAAACTCGAAGAGGAACTTCCCTTCACCTGCAAATAATACGTGCCGATTTCCATATAGAGATCATACTTGTCATTTCGGAAGCCGACAGTTGAATTCCATTCCTTTCCGGCAGAAACCCAAAGACTATTACCCGACCCGTCAAAAAGTAGCAGAGAGTAATACTGCATATAGGCCGTAAAGTCCAAAGAGACTTTACCTGAGCTTGTTAGGGTAAATTTGTAAAAATCATGATCCCCGTTTTCGGCAATCACACCCCGAATCTGCGAGCCCAGAGTGATACTATTTGCTTGCGCAATACTGTTATTAGGCTCTGATTCCGTTGCCTGAGCAGAGGTAAAAGAAGTCCCGATGGTATAGGTTCCTGTATATTCGCTGGAATAATTATACCGATAACTTCCTTTTACCTGCCAATAATACGTTCCCTTTTCCAGAAAAAGGTCATACTTATCATTTTGAAAGCCAACAGAAGCATTCCATGAGTTATAATCGTCATACCACAGACGGGTTCCCTCCTCATCAAAAAGGAGGACAGAATAATGCTCCATGTAGGCTGTCACATCGATGGTAACCTTTCCCGACTCCCGAAGGGTAAAGGTGTAATTATCCACATCGCCTTTTACAGAAATACTGCCGGAAATGGTATCTCCCAGCGTAATGCTTTGGGCTTCGGCAAATGTATCGTTGCTCTCCCGTTCGGTGACAGTGGCGGCGGACGCCGACACGGGGATCAGAGACAGCACCAATACCAGCGTCAGCAGAAAAGCCAGCATTTTTGTGAACTTTTTCATCGTTTTTCATCCTTTCGGGCAGGAGCGTGCCGCTTCTGCCATAATTTTCCTGCACTCTATTTTACATCACCATTGGAAAGATAGCAAGGGTATTTTTCGACAGCTTGAAACGGCGGAGCTTTTGCCCCGCCGTTTTTGTTTCTTTTATTCTTCCTCCTGCTCCGTCACCACGATGTGCAGCTCGTCTAACTGGGACTGTTCCACGGCGGAGGGGGCGTTCATCATCACGTCCTGAGCGCTCTTGTTCATGGGGAAGGCGATGACCTCCCGAATGGACGCTTCGCCGGACAGCAGCATGACCATTCTGTCCACGCCGGGGGCGATACCCGCATGGGGCGGCGCGCCGTAGCAGAACGCGTTGTACATGGCGGGGAACTTTTTCTTGACGTCCTCCTCGCCCAAACCTACCAGCTCGAATGCTTTTACCATGATCTCCGGGTCGTGATTCCGCACCGCGCCGGAGGAAAGCTCTATGCCGTTGCACACCAAGTCGTACTGTTCGGCCAGCAGGGACAAGGGATCGATTTTCCCCTGCTCGGCCTGTTCCAGCACTTCCAGTCCGCCGGCGGGCATAGAGAAGGGATTATGGCAGAATTCCAGCTCGCCGCTTTCCTCGCCGATCTCGTACATGGGGAAGTCCACGATCCAGCAGAATTCGTACTTTTCCTTGTCCATATGGCCTTCGCAGGCCGCGCCCAGCAGCTTCACCGCCACACCTGCGGTCTTGTTGGCCTCGTTTCTCGTCCCGGCGGACAGCAGCACCAGGGAATTGGGGGCCAGCCCCAGGGCTTCCTTGACCTTTTCCGCGCGGGCCGGGTCGGCGTTGATAAATTTTGCCACGCCGCCGGCAATCTCGCCGTTTTCGTCTAACTTGAACCAGTAGGGCTTCTGGCCCGCCTGTACCTCGATTTCGGCGCAAATGCCATCGATGGCTTTTCTCGTCAGAGTGCAATTCGACACCGGCACGGCCTTGATTTTTTTGCCTGCAAAGGGCTCAAAACCGCAGTCGGACAGCAATTCCGTCACTTCCGAAACCCGCAGGTCAATGCGCAGGTCGGGCTTGTCCGTGCCGAATTCCTCCATGGCCTGCAGGTAGGGAATGCGCCGGAACGGCGCGGCGGAAGCCTGATGGTACTTGCCGTACTTGGCAAACACCGGGGGCAGTACGGCTTCGATGACAGTGAACACGTCCTCCTGCCCGGCAAAAGCCATTTCCATGTCCAACTGGTAGAACTCGCCGGGGGAGCGGTCGCCCCGGGCGTCCTCGTCCCGGAAGCAGGGGGCGATCTGGAAATACCGGTCGATGCCGGCGGTCATCAGCAACTGCTTGAACTGCTGGGGCGCTTGGGGCAAGGCGTAAAATTTTCCGGGGTGCTTGCGGGAGGGCACCAGATAATCCCGCGCGCCCTCGGGCGAAGAAGCCGTGAGAATGGGCGTGGTGATCTCCATAAAGCCCTGCTCCTCCATGGCGTGCCGCAATGCGGCGATCACCTGGCTGCGCAGGACGATATTGTCTCTGACTTGGGGATTCCGCAAATCCAAATAGCGGTATTTCAGCCGCTGAGATTCGTCGGCGTCCCGGGAGAAATTGATCTCAAAGGGCAGCTCGTTGTAGCGGCAGCGGCCCAACACCTGAATTTTCTCCGGCACGACCTCAATGTCGCCGGTGGGAATTTTCGGGTTTTTGTTGGTGCGCTCCCGGACAGTTCCGGTGACGGCAATGGTGGTCTCCTTGTTCAGCGCCTTCACCTGCTGCAAAAATTCCTCGGTCTCCACCACCACCTGAGTGATGCCGTAAAAGTCCCGCAATACCAGAAATCCGATACCGCCGCCGACCTCTCGCAGATTTTCCATCCAGCCCGCCAGTGTGACGGTTTCCCCCGCGTGGGAAAGCCGCAGCTCCCCGCAGGTATGTGTCCTATACTTTGTCATTTTTTATCTCCTTTACAATGGTTTATTTCCCACAATGTGTGCGCCTTCTTAAATGCTCAGGTCATTCTGAGCGGTGCTGGCGGTCAGATAATCATCTGTAAAGCTCTCGCCAAGAGAAATACGCTTTGTTTCCCCGGTTTTCATGTTTTTCAGGTCGGCGCTGTTTTTTTCTATCTCCTCATCGCCCAACACCAACGTATAAGACGCACCCACCTTGTTGGCGTATTTCATCTGGGCTTTCAGTCCTCTGCCGCAGAGGTCGCAGTCCGCCGCGATGCCGCATTTGTGGAGGGAATCCACCAGCTCCATGGCCTTTTCCAGCGCTTTTTCTCCAATGGAAGCCACATAGACCTCGCAGCGATTGGGCGCGGGGAATTCCGTGTTCTTCTGTTCCAGCGCCGCCATGATGCGGTCCAGTCCCATGCCAAAGCCCAGAGCGGGAGTGGGATTGCCGCCCAGTTCTTCCACCAGCCCGTCGTATCTGCCGCCGCCGCCCAGAGCGTAGCCCAGGCTCTTGGAGGGGAACTCAAACACGGTGCGGGTGTAGTAGTCCAGTCCCCGGACAAGGCCGGGGTCCAGCTCAAACTCAATGCCTAACTTGGTGAGATAGGACTGGACTTTTTCAAAATGCGCCCGGCAATCCTCGCAGAGGTAGTCCGTGATTTTCGGCGCGGCCTTCGCGATCTCCTGACAGGCGGGATTCTTGCAGTCCAAGATCCGCATGGGATTCCTGTCCAGCCGGGACAGGCAAGTCTGGCAGAGCTGTTCCTTGTGGGCGGTGAAGTATTCCTTCAGCGCCTTGTGGTATTCCTTCCGGCAATCGGGACAGCCGATGGAATTTAGCTGTACACTGACGTCCTCCAACCCCAATCTGCGCAGGGCGGAAACGCCCATGGCGATGATTTGGGCGTCCGCCGCAGGCTCTGCCGCGCCGAACAGTTCCACGCCAAAAGTGCGGAACTCCCGGAATCTGCCGGCCTGAGGTTTTTCGTACCGATAGCAGGGGATGGAATAGTACATCTTCACCGGATATCCGGCGTTGTACAGGCCATTCTCCAGCATGGCCCGGACCGCTCCGGCAGTGCCCTCCGGCCGCAGGGTGATGGACCGCCCGCCTTTGTCCTCAAAGGTGTACATCTGCTTTTCCACCACGTCCGTGGTGTCGCCCATGCCCCGTAAAAAGAGCTCTGTGTGCTCGAACACCGGCGTGCGCACCTCCGAAAAGCCGTTTAATTCCGCCTCATTGCGGAACACGCTTTCCATGACCTGCCATTTTTCCGACGCGCCGGGGACGATATCCGCCGTACCCTTCGGCGCTTTTGTCAATAATTCCATATTTCTTTGCGTCCTTTCTTTCAGTTTTCTTCATTCAATAGAGTCCCCGAAAAACAGAAAAACCTTCTCCCCCCGGCAATGCCGGACAAGGGACGAAGGATTCTCCGTGGTGCCACCCTAATTCAAAAGCGGTCTCCCGCTTTCCTTTTGACTTATTTAGTTTCGGCTGGCAGGTGTCTTTCCCCCGTTCCCTCCGAAGGGAACTTCCACCAGAAGCCGTGCCGCACACAACTGAAGGTGCGCCTGCGCCGCTTCTGTCCCCTCTCTCTGCCGGACTTTCCGGGCTACTCATCCTGCGTCATCGCCGTTTTTCTTTCCAAATTATAAACCAAACTTTCTGCTTTTGCAACCCAAAAATGATTGCCGTTTTTTCTTTGAAAAAAGGGGGAGAAGTTTGCCAACTTCTCCCCCATTTTTTGTCGCGTTTAGATCGGTTCCCTGACGATGTCCCGCCAGTCCAGATCGCCGCGCTCCAGGCCGTGGATCAGCACTTCCGCCGTGGCGATATTGGTGGCCACAGGAATGTTGTGCATGTCGCACAGGCGCAGGAGATTCATCTCGTTGGACTCGTGAGGCTTGGGATTTAACGGATCCCGGAAAAACAGCAGCAGATCGATTTCATTGCAGGCGATACGCGCCGCAATCTGCTGGTCGCCGCCCTGGGAGCCGCTGAGAAACCGCTGGAGCTTCAGCCCGGTGGCCTCCGAAATCATTTTTCCCGTGGTGCCCGTGCCGCACAGCGTATGCCGGCTGAGAATGCCGCAATATGCAATGCAGAACTGAACCATCAACTCTTTTTTGGCATCGTGCGCTGTCAGCGCGATGTTCATGAATTACCTCCTCCTTCGTATTCCGGCTGTCGATCTTCAAGAACTCTCCCAATATTGTGTAGAACCTATATTGCTTACAGCAGGGCAGAGATCGGCACTGTCTCCCCTTCCAGCCGACCTGCCATTCTGTGTAAAGCCATCATTCCTTTTGAGGTATCCTTCGCCCGCTTGCCCTTCAAAAACGAGGACGCCAGCGAAAAATCCTCCGGCACCACGCCGAACAGGCGGATGCCCGCCGCATCGATAACGCTGTCCAAATCGCTGAACGCATCGGTTTCCTCGAAAAACGCTCCGTTAAAACGGTTGATCACCAGCCGCTGTTCCTCCACCGACAGTTTTTTCAAGAGACCCCTTACCGCATTGGCTCCCCGCACACACACCGGGTCGGGACTGCACACGATCAGCGCTCTGTCCGCCGCGCAGGCAGCCGAACGAAAACCGCCGCCCACTCCTGCGGGAGAATCCAGCAGCACATGGTCGTAATACCGTTTCAGCAGGGGGACGAGCTTGCGCATCACCCCGGGACGGATCATATTCTCCGCCGAAGACGGCGCGGGTAGTAAAAAAAGCCCGTCCCCGTCGGCGCAGGGATAGATCGCCTCGGCCGGGGCGCATCTGCCATAGACCACATCGGAAATGTCGAACAGCAGATTTTCCTCCGTGCCTGTCATGCGGTCAAGACTGCGCAGACCTGCGTCGCAGTCGATAAGCAACACACGCCGCCCACGCCGCGCCAGAGCTCTGCCCAGCCCGACAGACACCGTGGATTTTCCCACGCCGCCTTTTCCCGATGTTATCACAGTTGCGATCCCCATAGATATTACCTCGACATATCAGAATAGGCGCAGAACGCGCCCACCGCAAGATGATCGCCTTTTCAATCATCTTATCATATGAACCGTGCTTTGTCAAAAACAAATATTTCTTTTTTGAAATTTTGTGGATAATGCATGGTTTTTTCACGCTTGATGCACGTCCCGGAAGCGCGCAGCGCATACCGGGCCGATTTGCCCTATCGCTCCCGCTATCTGCCGGAGCTGTAATAGGGAGAGGGAGGTTTGCTTGCCCCGCCATTTGACCCGCCGCTTGTCCCATGGTCTGTCCCGCTGCCGTCATCATCGGGCGGAGAGGCGGTGCCATCTCCGCTGTCCGGGTCAGCGGCCGGCTGAGAAGATACCGGCTCCCCCGTAAAGGGCACGGTGGGAATGTCGTCCCGGGCGGGAATTTTATCTTCAGGCGGCTCGGAGGAAACGGGGTCATCGTCGCCCTCGGCACTGCCGTTCCCCAGGGCGGAAGAAAGAAATTCGTCCTTTTCCTGCTGGTCCTGAAGCTCCTTTTCCTTATCCAACTGTTCCTTGGTTTTCAGGATTTCTCCGTCATCGTCCACCATGTTGCCGTCGCTGTCGTACCGGTTGCCCTCCTCGTCCCAGGTGAAAAAGCCGAAATACTGGTCCAGGATGTCCTTGGCCACGTTCTGGGCATAGGGACCCTTGTTGCCGTATTCCATCATCACCGCAATGGCGATCTCGGGGTTGTCGGCGGGAGCGTAGCAGATAAAACTGATATTAGGCTCGGTTTTGTCATCGTTGGAAGTCTGGGCCGTGCCGGTCTTGCAGGCGATGGACACGGGATAATCCCCAAATACCGTGGAGGCCGTACCATCCGAAGCTACCATGCGCATGCCTTCCCGCACTACGCCCAGCACGTCGGCGGAAAGGTCCGCGTCGGCAATTTCCCGGCTCTCATAGGTACGCAGGACCTCCTCGCCGGAATAGTCCGTCACTTTGTCCAGAAAATGGGTCTGCAATCGCTTGCCGCCGTTGGCGATGGTGGCGCAGTAGGCGGCAAGCTGCATGGGGGTGAACATATCGTCCACCTGTCCGATGGCGGCTTGGGCAGTATTGCCGGCCACCCAGGACGCGCCATAGCGCTCCTCGTATTCTTGGGGGCTGGACATGATGCCCGTGGCCTCGCCTAACTCCACGCCGGTCTTCTCTCCCAAGCCGAAATACTCGGCATAGGCGTTCATTTTCCGAATGCCTAAATTCAGGCCCACATTACAGAAAAACACATTGCAGGAATCCGACAAGGCGTTGTACACGTTGTGATAACCCCAGCTTCCCAGGCACTTCAGGGTCAAATCGTAATACTCAAACTGGCCTTCGCAGAGATACGTGGTTCCCGCGCCGATGGTGCCCTCCTGCAAGGCCGCCAGCGCCACCATGGGCTTGAACACAGAGCCGGGGGCATAGGCGCCGTCCAGCGCCCGGTTCAAAAGGGGACGGCCCTTGTCGTCCCCCACCGTCTGCCGCACGTAATCGTCGTCGGTGGTGTAGAGATTCATGTCGTAGGTGGGGAAAGAGGAATTCACCAGTACCCCGAAATCCTTGACGTCCAGCACCACCACGGCGCCGGCGGTGCAGTTTTTAGCGGTGGTATTGCCCTCAATATTTTTCTTTAAGGAAAGGTTTGCCACCCGCTGGAGAGAGGAATCCAGCGTGGTGTACACGGCGTTGCCCTCTTTGGGCTGGACGGTGACGGCGGTGCTCTTTACTTCGCCGGTATCATCCGTGAAAATCGTTTCCTGCCCTCTGCTGCCCCGAAGTTCTTCCTCAAAGGCGGCTTCGATCCCGCCCCGGCCCAGACGGTCCGTCCACTTGTAGCCGGAAATGTTGTCCCGGTAATCGTACGCCGTGCCGTTTTCCACGGCCGCGTTGTATTCCTCGCCGGAAATCGCTCCCACAAAGCCCACCACGTGGGGGGCCAGAGAGCCGTCCTCCCCGTAATACCGGGTGACGGACACTCTGGGCTCAATGCCCAAAAGCTCCCCGGACCGCTGGCTGATGATGCCCACCGTTTCAGGGGACACATCCTCGGCGATCACATAGGCGTTGGTGCGGGAATATCCGTCCCGCTCCATGGAGTACCGGACAGAGGCCACGTCCCGGATATCCTTTTTGGAAAAGCCCTCGCAGCCGTACCGCCGGGCCAGTTCGGCAATGCATTCGTCGGCGGTGGCGTAATCCGCCATGTTCAGCATATTCTGGCTTTTGAGGGTCTCGATCTCGCTCTCCTTGCCCTCGGCAAACTCGTACTCGTTGTCCTCATTCAGGATAATGGGCAGCCTGTCCCGCCATTCTTCCTCCCGGCTTTCCAGCAGCTCAATGACCCTGATGATGGTGGCGTTGCGCTCGGCATAGACCATGTGAAGCGCATTGTACACGATATCATAAGAGACCCTGTTTCCGGCCAGCACTTCCCCGTTTCTGTCAAAGATCGGCCCTCTGGCAGCTTCCAACTCGATGGTGTCGGTGCGGTCGTTCAAGGCCTCCTGCCGGTAGTATTCTCCGTCGACCACCTGCCACTGGAACAGACGGACCACATACAATACAAAAATCGCCACCAGCAGCAGAATGCAGAAGGCGTATCTTCCCGGCTTTTTGAGTTTCGGCAGTTTCATAAATCAAGAATCCCTCTCTTAGGCAACGGGGGTTGAACCCCAAACCGCCTCACAGCGACTCTTTTGGCCGCTTTTTGTGCTTTCTTCTTTGACGGGCGACAGCCCACTCTGCAGAAGACAGAACGTCGTCGTGTCTGAAATCGCAAAAATCACCTCAAAATCCCTCACTGTGAGGTGCTTTGCAGTTTGTGCGGAGCAGATTTTTGTCGAGATAAGGCAAACGCCGCAGAGAATACTTGATGTATTGTCAAGGCGTTTAACACAATATCGGCGGAAATCTGCCCGCAAAAACCGGCTTGAGGCTCGACCCCGTTGCCTTAATTCTCCTGCACCCGCACCGCCTGAGACAAGCCCCGGTTCAGCAGGTACACAAGGGGAACGAAGATCATGGTATAGAAATACTTCGGCAAGTAGTGATGGACGAAGGCGTACTCCGGCATGGAGTAGGAAAAATAGTACAGGAAAAACCACTGGGCGCAGATCACAAGCCCAATGGTCCAGATGCCGGTGATCACGGCGGTGACGCCGTTGACCTGCAGGTACGTCCGGCTCAAAATGCTGACAAAGAAGCACAGCACCGCCAGCACCAGGGCATGGAAGCCCATGATGCCGGACAGACCGAAATCGCAGAACAGCCCGCCCACTACGCCGAAGGCCATGGCGGGGACCTCGTCCTCGAACATGGCGATGGTGATGACTGCCGGGAAAATCAGCACAGGACGGACGCCGAAAATCATCGGCAGCAGACCGGGGGTCTCCTGCAGCATAAACAGCACCAGCAGTTCCAGCACATAGGCAAGAAAACGAATCACACGGTTAAAGTCTCTCATTCCGCATCCTCACCGCCTTCAGGCTGCTGGGAGAGGTCCACGCCGGACTGCCCTTCCCCCTTGCCGGGGAAACTGACGATGACGAACACGTCCTTCACGTCGGAAATGTCTTCGGAGGGTTGCACCACAGCGTATTTGGAAATGTCATTTTCCGCTTTTTCCAAGCTTTTGACCTCGCCGATTAAAATCCCCTCGGGGTATGTTCCTCCCGCGCCGGAGGTGGTGACGATATCCCCCTCCTCCAGCACCGCGTCGCCGGACAGGTAATTAAACCGCAAAAGCCCGGTGCTGGCGGTCATGATATTGCTGGTGATAACGCCGCTTTCCTGCCGCTCAATGCACACGGCCGCCACTTTCACATCCTCGGAAAGCAGGCAGGACACTTTACTGGTGGTGGCGTATGCCTGGGTAACGATGCCCACTAAGCCCCGATTGGTGATGACCGGATCGCCCACGCTGATGCCTTCCAGCGTGCCCTTATCGATAGAAAATCCGGAGAAGACGTCGTTGGGATCTCTGCCGATGACGGAAGCGGCGATGGAGCGGTTTTCCGGCCGCTGAGAAGTGATGTCCAGTTGGATTTTCAACTGCTCGTTTTCCTGCTTGACCGATTCGTAATCCGCCAGCTTCTGCTGGAGCTGGGCATTGCTGTCCTTCAGGCTGTTGATGAGGCTTTTCAGTTCGTCCTTTGACATGCCGTCCAGGTCCAGAAATTCCGTGACATTTTCCGTCACGGTGGTGGCGATTCCCTGCATGGGGGAGGAGACAAAGCCCAAAAGACCCGCCAGGAAAGAGCCGCCGGCTGAGGCGGTAAAGATGATGAGTCCCAACAGCACCACAATGGTGATGAGCAGCACTCGAAACGGACTGCTCTTGAAAAAATCCTTCAAGCTTTCGCCTCCTTTCCTGAAATTGTATCGAGTAAACTTTTTCCCTAATCTCTGCTTTCGCGCGTTTCAGTCTCTGCCTTTTCTCCAGTGCTACTGCGCGCGATTTTCTTAAGGGGCGAGCACGCCCCAGTGGGGCGTTGACGCGAACCGACCAAGCCGACAGGCGAGACCTTCGCCCCTTGCCCCATTTTTTGATTGCCGTCATCTATCCTCTTGCAAAAGGAGGGCGTGGGGGCGTAGCCCCCATAGCAAAAATTGCGCAACATGGCAGTTGGAATAGGAAGTCGTTAGAATGCGCAACGGGTGACAACTATGGTAAAGATAATACCGTGTCGCCTACTGAATAAGCCAAAGGCGGACTGCCGCCGAGCAGAAGCTCTCCCTGCAGCAGTCCTCCTCAATCATCCTTGCTTTCAGCAAATCCCTTTTATTTCTTTCTGGAGCGGTAGTAGGACTTGGGCAAATCCACTTCCAAACTCTTGCCGGTGCCCTCCACCACGCAGTCCAAGGGACGCTCCGCCACATGGACGGGAATGCCCGTCTCCTGGCTGACCAGCTTGTCCAGCCCCCGGAGCAGCGCGCCGCCGCCGGTGAGCATGATGCCCCGGTCGATGATGTCTGCCGCCAGTTCCGGCGGAGTCTTTTCCAGCGTGTCCTTAATGGCGTCCACCACAATCATCACGCTGTCCATCAGAGCTTCCCGCACCTCGTCGGCGTGAATGGTCACATTCTTCGGCAGGCCGTCGATCAAATTTCTGCCCTTGATCTCCACAAAGGAATTGATGGTGTCCTCGGTGGGGAAGGCAGAACCGATCTTCATTTTAATTTCCTCGGCGGTACGCTCGCCGATCAGCAGGTTGTACTTTTTCTTTACATAGGTGACGATGGCCTCGTCGAATTTATCGCCCGCCATACGGACGGAAACGGCGGTGACGATATCGCCCAGGGAAATCACGGCCACTTCTGACGTGCCGCCGCCGATATCCACCACCATGCTGCCGGTGGCCTCTCCCACGGGGAGACCTGCGCCGATGGCAGCCGCCATGGGCTCTTCGATCAGATCCACGTTGTTGGAGCCTGCCTGACGGGCGGCATCCTCCACGGCCCGGCGCTCCACCTCGGTGACGCCGGAGGGAATGCAGATGACGATCCGGGGACGGCTGAACGTACCGGATTTCAGCGCTTTCTTAATGAAATATTTCAGCATGGCCGCAGTCACGTCGAAGTCGGCGATGACGCCGTCCTTCAGGGGGCGCACCGCAACGATGGAGCCGGGAGTCCTGCCCAGCATTTCCTTTGCCTGCTTGCCCACGGCTAGCACTTCATCGGTACGCACATCCACTGCCACCACGGAAGGCTCGCGCATGACGATGCCCTTGCCCCGCATAAAGACCAGCGTATTTGCCGTTCCCAAATCGATGCCGATATCCTTGGAGAACATAGAAAATGTGGAAAAAAGTCCAAAAAGCCCTGCCATGAAAAAACTCTGCCTTTCCGGCCTGTTCAGGCCAATCATATTTGTCCCGCAACAAAATGCAGGCATTCTATTCTACCCTTATCTTTTCCTATTTCGGAACCATCTGCGGTGGAACTGACCCGGGAAGCCGGTTTCCACGAAACGGACCTCATCGACCCGACCGCAAGCTGCTGCGGTCATTACACCTACTATCATGTGCAAAATGGAAGTTTCTTATTATAACCGCTACAGGGTTTATTATAGCTTATTTTCCCCCACTTCTCAACAAGAAAGTTTACATAAACTCAATAAACTTGCAAAATGCGGCATATGTGGAAAATTTTCCCAAGTGAAATACCATATTTAGTTTTCCCGCGCCGCGCAGAACGCCGATTTATATTAGTTCCTCTCTAAAAATCCGGTAATTTCAAGGTTCTCGCCTGTTCTCAACTTCACTCACACGCACCGATAGCCGCTCTTCCGGCAGATCGGCGATCAAAGAAGGCAGTTCACAGATTTCCTCTTTTAGTGTTCCATCATGAATTGCTTTCTCAAAAAGACAGAAGTTTGGCCATTGTGCGACCATAACGATCCACGCATACCAAATCAGTGCTTGCTGTTCTTTTTCGGTCGCGCGGTATACTTGCAGCATACGGCTCATGTGATTTTGGAAATGGCGAATAGCAAGTTCAAGCCGGGCTTCTGCGCCTTCCGGGGCTGTTTGTTTCTCGTCATAATCAAAACCGGCTAAATTGACCAACTGGTTTATAATTACTTCCGTCCCTGCCAAATTGAAATCAATAAAACCGGCGAAATGCTGTGCGTCATCGATCAGCACATTTGAAAAGTTTTCATCCGCCTGAAACACACAGCGAGGCAATTCACGATAAATTGCTTGAAGTTTGCGGCGAATATCCGTATGTCGAATCTCCAACCGATTGGCCAGCTCATCTTCTCCCTCGCTCCGAAGGAGACGGATGAGTTGATTAAAATTGTCCTGTTTTTCATCGATCCCATTCGGAATGTCAAGGGGGGACAGTTCAAACAGACTGTACATCCCCATCGTTTCGGACAGGTCAACGTCCCGATATGTCTCGGCAAACAAGGCTACGCTCTCACGCACTTGACGATTCAGTTGATCTACATCCTTCAATTCCACATTACCTGCAAGGGGCAAGTCAACATATTCGGACAAGTAACAGAGCAATTGCTTCCATGGGTGCAGATATTTGCCGTTATCATCGGCAATAAACTGCGGGCATTTTAGTCCCATTACCTGATATCTTCTAATCAAACGGCTAAGATCTACCATGCGCCGTTCTGTCATGTCAGGCGCATTGCAAAACCGCAATACCCATTTTTTATCAATGATGTAATTGAGCCGTACATCTGCTGCAGTATGGGTAGAATCGATCAGTTCGATGGTATTTGCGCCATTTTTACCGAATTTTGAAAGTTCGCTCAAAATATCCACACGCTTAGGAGCTTCCATTTCTTTTGGAAACTGTTCGCTTGGTTTCAGCGTATCATTTTCTGTCATAAGTCAGTCCTCTGCGCCTTCTATATTTAAATTCCGATTGAAATGAAACGGCATTTTCAAAAAATTCAAATCCCTGTGCTGCCGAAGCCTCCCGCGCCCCGCTCCGTTTCGGAAAGCTCCTCGATTTCCACCACTTCCGGCAGGCAGACGGGCATGACGATAAGCTGGGCGATGCGGTCACCGGGGCTGACCGTGTAGGCGATTTGGCTGTTATTCCGCAATCCCACGTGGATCTCTCCCCGATAGTCGCTGTCGATGACGCCCACGCCGTTGCCGACGGCGATGCCGTGCTTGACCCCCAGCCCGCTGCGGGTGAAGATCATGCCCGCACAGCCCTCGGGGATCTCCGCCGCCAAACCGGTGGGAAGGATCACCAGCTCCCCCGGCTCGATGGTAAAATCTCCGGCGATACAGGCACACAGGTCATACCCGGCGCTGCCCGGCGTTTTTCTCTCCGGCAGCACCGCTTCCTCCCGCAGTTTTTTGATTTTCAGTAGTTGTTTTTCCGCCATGAAACTCATCCTTTCCGTTCTTCCCCGATTCCTTTTCCTCGGTTCATAAAGTTTCCCACTTTCCAAAAATTGGCGTATCACCGCCGTTTATTCACATTTTCCACAGAGTTTTCCACAACTATTTCACGCCTTTTGAAAACAGCCGGCGAGTATAGTCAAAATCAGGAGTTTTCTGTCGAAAGAAGGTGCTTAATATCCTGCCGCTTTCCACAGAGTTTTCCACAGTAAAGCGAAACAACCCGAAATCCACAGCGTCCAGCGCCCCGGAGTCCAAAACTCCGTTTCCCAGCCAGAGGGGCACGCTGTTCAACACCTCCGCATATCGGGCAGCACCGCTTCCCGTGCACAGCACGGGAAATTGCTTGCGCATTCTGTCTGTCAGGCATCCGGGAGTCTTGCAGTGGAGACAGCCCTTCTTGGAATTGGCCAGCGGGCAGTTTCGGGTGACCATCAGGGCCTGTCGGCCGTAGACCATGATCCCCCGGGGCAGCGAACCGCCTAAGGCGGCGGCTTCCCGGCCGGTCAGCTCAAAGGACAGCTCCGCCGTGCTGAGTCCCAATTCTTTGAAATACTCCAAGGCGGCGGTGTTGAAAATGTTCAGGCCGAACGCGCCGTGCAGCACCGCGCCCAATTCTTTTCCGATCCACAGCCCGCCGAGATTTCCCGCCACAAATTCCCGGAAGCCCGCTTCCATACGGGAAGTCATCAGCGATCTGACCCGCTTCTCCCCGCCGAAAAACACCCGGGGCTGCTCCAGCAGAATCCGGGAAAAGCCTTTTTCTTTCAGGCGGTACAGCGCTTCGATGTGGGTATCCAAGGGCAGAGCGATACTTTCGCATTGCAGCGCTTCCCGGCAGACCTGCTCCGGACTGCGAAAATACGCCCGGATCTTTTTGCCGCTTTCTTCTCGGCATCGGGCGGGAATCTCAACCTTTTCCTGCCGGAACGGGATAGGCTCCCGCTGTGACCGCTCGTCCAAAAGCTGCTCCAACGCCTGACGGCGCAGAGCGTTGAGCTGGGACACTCCCGCCGAAACGCCCTGTTCCGGCAAGTTCACAGTCTCGACAAAGAAAGGCGTGCCGCCGGTCTTGCGAAGCTGACTCTCACAGCGTTCCCTTGACAGCAGGGGGTATTCTCCCGCTTGCAGGGGAAGGCCGGCCTCTCCCCTGTTTCCTGCGTGATCAATGGCGGTAAGCAGCAATTTTTCTCCTGCCGTGCGCAGCATAAGAGACACCGGTACCTTTTGCCGCTCACCCCGATAGAGCTGCCGCAAGTCGGAAAACACCTGCTCGGTGGCGTCGGTCACGTCCTCCTTGGTGCGCACGCCGAACATGTCCTGTCCCCGCTGTCCGGTGAGATACCCTTTGGTAAAGCCGGAGCGGGAAAACACCGCTTCCAGATTTCTCTCCAGTTCCACCGGAACAGTTTCCCCGTCTGCCGCCCGACGGCAGGCAGAAACCGCCGCCGCCACGTATTCCGGGCGCTTCATTCTGCCCTCGATTTTGGCGGAGCAAATTCCGGCTTCTTGTAACCGCTCTATTTCCTGCAAAAAGGAAAGGTCTTTTAAGGAAAGATCGTGCCCTGTGCCGCCGGGGGCGGAAAAGGGCAACCGGCAAGGCTGGGCGCACATTCCGCGATTTCCGCTTCTCCCGCCCAGCATGGCGCTGAAATAGCACTGCCCGGACAGGGACATACACAGCGCCCCGTGGACAAAAGCTTCCAGCTCTACCGGGCAGTTTTCCGAAATCTCCCGGATTTCCGATAGGCTCAATTCTCTGGCCAGCACCACCCGCTCCGCGCCCTGCTCGTACAGCAGCTTCGCCCCGCCGGGGGTGTGCAGACTCATTTGGGTGGAGGCATGTATGGGCAACGCAGGGGCTCTATCCCTCAAAAGGGAAAAAAGTCCCATGTCCTGCACCAAAACGACGTCCACGCCCATTTCGCACAGGGCGGACACCAACCGTAATGCTTCCTCGATTTCGCTGTCTTTCAGGAGGGTGTTCACCGTCACGTGGACTCGCACGTCCCGCCCGTGGCAGAACCGCACTGCCTCTTTCAGTTCTTCCAGCGTAAAGTTTTTGGCGTGGGCTCTTGCGCCGAAAGCGGGACCGCCCAGATAGACCGCATCCGCCCCGGCAAAAACCGCCGCCCGCAGCGCCTCCGGACCGCCGGCAGGCGCCAGTACCTCTATCTTATGCTTTCTCATTTCTTTTCAAAAAAACTGACGAAGCCCTCCTGCTCGTATTCTTCTTCATACCGCATGGGGTTTTTCCTCTTTTTCCTGGTGCCGGCTGACGGCACGCTGACAGATTGGCCGTTCTGCTCTCTGGCCTCCTGTTCCAGCAGGTCCAATGCGGGGGAAGGCACACGGCGATTGGCTTCCTCCGCTTCCTTTTTGGCCGCCGCCAGTTCCTCCCGGAGCTGGTCCACCATCTTTTTGGCTTCCTCCACCGCTCGTTTGGCGGCGGCGATGGCGCTTTCCTTTTCCCGTTCCGCCTGTTCGGCCCGGGCGGACAATTCTTCCGCTTCCCGGAGCGTGATCTGATCGCCTGCTCTGCTTTCTGTCACAGCCTGAGCCGAATGCTCCCGCAATGCGGCGTTTTCGTCCGTCAGGCGGGCCGCCTGCTCCTCCAGTTCCTTCACACGCCCGGCGGCTTCCGCCAGCGCTGTGTTTTCCTGCTCCAGCTTTTGCAGCTTTTCGAGCAGAAGCTGGTCCGGCTGGGAAGCAGTTCCGGACTTTGCCATTTCTTCCTTTTCTTCCTGCCAGAGTTCGGCTTCCACCTCAAGCTCGTCCACCCGTTCCTGGAGAGAAAAGGCCCTGCTGCCGTTTTTCTTGGCGTCGTCGCAATAGCCCAGGGCGGCAGTGAGCGCCGCTGCTTCCCTGGTGATGTAGGGAGAGGCCTCCTGGATATTCCGCATCATGTCCCCGACCTCCCCGGCCAGAGATTCCATATATTCTTCGCTCTCCTCGGTGATCAGTCCGCACACCACGCCGTTGATTTCCAGCCGGATTCGTCTCTTTTCCACCGCAGACCCTTCCTTTCGCCTGAGGCAGTTCCGCACAAGGAACGCCTGATTACATCTTTTTCCCCATTATAATGCAAAAATTCGATTTCGGGAAGTCCCTTTTCCGTTTTCCCGAAAAACATTCGGAAAATCCTTTAAAAAGAGCCGCCTTGAAAGGAGAAAAATCCCGTCCGGAATTGCCGGATGCAGAAATTTCTTTCTTCCCCTCACCTTATGATTGATTTTTGGAAGATTTTAATGTACAATGACTATAATGTAAAAAGAATCATCTCTTTTTCGTCTGACATTTGAGAGCATTTCCACAAAATTATGGAGGTTTCTTATGAATTACAAAATGACCGTTTCCCAGATCAAGGAGGCCGTTCGGGATAAGCTGGCCCATGCCTTGGCTGTTTCCCCGGAAAATGCCACCCATGAGGAGTACTACAAGGCGGTGGTCCTCATTGTGAGAGAACTTCTCACCAAGGGGCGCGCCGAGTTTATCGACAATGCCAAGCAGACGGGAACAAAGCGCATTTATTACCTCTGCATGGAATTTTTGCTGGGCAGGTCCCTGCGCAACAATCTGTTCAATCTGGGGCTGGAGGAAAATTTCCGCAAGGCCCTTCTGGAATTCGATATCAAGCTGGACCATCTTTACGAGCACGAGCCCGACGCCGGTTTAGGCAACGGCGGCCTGGGCCGTCTTGCCGCCTGCTTTTTAGACGGTCTTGCCACTCAGAACTATCCCGCCATGGGCTATTCCCTGCGGTATGAATATGGCATCTTCCGGCAGAAGCTGGTGGACGGCTGGCAGACCGAGCTGCCCGATTTCTGGCTGCCCGGCGGTTCCGTCTGGCTGCAGGAAGTGCCGGAAAGCTCGGTGGAGGTCCGGTTTGACGGGCACATTGAGGAGCAGTGGCACGACCAGTATCACGCTATCCGCCACAGGGATTACAGCTCCATCACTGCCGTGCCCTACGACATGTTCGTGGCGGGTATGGACGGCAAGGGCGTCAGTCTGCTGCGGATCTGGAAGGCGGAAAACAACAAATTCGACATGAGCCTGTTTAACAGCGGCAATTATCTGCGCGCCATGGAGCAGCAGGCCACGTCGGAGGCCATCACCAAGGTGTTGTATCCCGAGGACAATCACGCCGGCGGCAAAGTCCTGCGGCTTTCTCAGCAGTACTTCCTGGTATCCGCCTCCATTCAGGATATCATTCGCCGTCATCTGTTTGACCACAGCAATCTGGATGACCTGCCCAATCTGGCCGCCATTCACCTGAATGACACCCACCCCGTGCTGGCCATCCCCGAAATGATGCGGGTCATGCTGGACGAATGCGGCTACGGCTGGGATGACGCCTGGGATATCGTCACCCGTACGGTGGCCTACACCAACCACACCGTCATGAGCGAAGCGCTGGAAACCTGGAATTGCGACCAGTTCAAAATGCGCCTGCCCCGTATCTATCAGATCGTCGAGGAGATCGACCGCCGCTTCTGGGAGGAGATGCGCGCGAAGGGCGTGGACGAGGCGAAGATTTACCGCATGGCGCCCATCACCGACGGCTATGTGAGAATGGCCAATCTGGCCGTCATCGGTTCCCACAACGTCAACGGTGTGTCCGCCCTGCACAGCGATATCCTGAAGGACAGCCTGTTCCACGACTTCTATGAGGAGACCCCCCAGAAGTTTACCAACGTCACCAACGGTATTGCCCATCGCCGCTGGCTGAATCAGTCCAATCCGGAGCTGGCTGCCCTCACCACGGAGCTCATCGGCAAGGATTACATCTACAACGCCGACAAACTGTCCGGCCTTTTGAAGTATCAGGACGATGCTTCCGTTTTGGAGCGGATGCAGGAAATCAAGCGTATGAATAAGGAACGGCTGGCCAAGTACCTGAAAAAGATGCAGGGACAGATTGTGGATCCCGATTCCATTTTCGACGTGCAGGTCAAGCGGCTTCACGAGTATAAGCGTCAGCACATGAACGCCCTGAATATCTTGGCCACCTACCAGTGGCTCAGAGAAAACCCCAATGCAACCTTCACTCCCCACACCTATTTCTTCGGGGCAAAGGCCGCGCCGGGCTACTACTTCGCGAAGCAGATCATTCAGTTCATCGCCGCTCTGGCCAAGAAGATCAATTCCGACGAGCGGGTCAACAAAAAGCTGAAAGTGGTGTTCGTGGAAAACTACGGCGTCACCTGGGCGGAGCTTTTGACCCCTGCCGCAGAGATCAGCGAGCAGATCTCTCTGGCCGGTACGGAGGCTTCCGGCACCAGCAACATGAAGTTCATGATCAACGGCGCCGTGACTCTGGGCACGCTGGACGGCGCCAATGTGGAAATTCACGAGGCCGTGGGCGACGACAACATCATCCTGTTTGGCATGACCGCTTCTCAGGTGGAAGAATTGCAGCGCGTGGGCTACAACCCGCTGCTCCAGTACCAGAACGACCCCGTCATCCACCGCGCTATGGATGAGCTGCTGGGAGGCTTTGACGGTCAGCAGTTCGGCGACATCTACAACGCCCTGTTGAATCAGGACCGCTACATGGCCCTGGCGGACTTCCAGTCCTACCGGGACGCGCAGCAGCGGGCGGAGCGGCTCTACGCCGACCAGAAAGTGTGGAACAAGATGTCCCTCATCAACACCGCCAGCGCCGGACGGTTCGCCGCCGACCGGGCTATTCGGGACTATGCCGGGAACATCTGGCATGCCTCCCCCGTGCCGCCGACGAAGAACAGCAGCACGAAGAAGTAATTTGTCCCGGGATTTCATATATAAGGTATAGATTTCTCTCCGTAATGATATTGATTGCGCAGGATAGTGGTTGCCTTACTCAACTGCCATCTTGCGCAATTGTTTCGCAGGGGGGCCGCGTTCTCGCCTGTCGGCTCGGGTTCTGCGTCCCAGTGGGACGCGTCCAGAACCGACCGAAGCAAAGCGTAGACCGGCTGGAAACTCTCCCCCGGAGAGCAGCACCCCTTATTTTTGAGAGGATATGAGGAGGAGCAGTTTTATGTTCCATTCCAGAAGCATCGAATACAAAGACCCTGTGGGGGCGGTACCTGCCGGCACCGCCGTACATTTTCGCATCACCCTGCCGAGAGACCTGTCCTGCTCTGCCGCCCAGCTCATTGTGGAGCAGGAGGGCGTGGGCTACCTGACCTCGGACATGTTCTGGTGCGGCATGAACGGCGACGACAGGGAATGGTGGGAATGCCACTTCACCCCGGAAAAAGCCGGACTGTACTTTTATTATTTCGGAATTTCCACCAATCGGGGCAATCTGCGGCTGTCCAAGGGCGATTTCGGCAAAGCTGTCCTCGGCGGCACGGAGCGCTGGCAGATGACGGTTCACTCCCCCGATTTGGAAACGCCGGAATGGCTGTTGGGCGGCGTCATGTATCAAATTTTCCCTGACCGCTTCGCCTGCTCCGGCGAGACCAAGGAGAATGTTCCCGCCGGGCGCAGTTTCCACAGCGATTGGTTTGATCAGCCGGAATGGCGGCCCAACCAGCAGGGCAAAGTGACGAATTCCGACTTTTTCGGCGGTGACCTAAAGGGCGTGCAGGAAAAGCTGCCCTATCTCAAAAATCTGGGGGTCACCTGCATTTACTTCAATCCCATTTTTGAATCTCATTCCAACCACCGCTACGACACGGCGGACTATTCCAAAATCGATCCGCTGCTGGGAACGGAACAGGAGTTCTCCGAGCTCTGCAACGCCGCCGAAAAGCTGGGGATCCGCATTCTGCTGGACGGCGTGTTCAGCCACACCGGCAGCGACAGCGTGTACTTTAACCGGGAGGGCAGATACGTCGGCCCGGGGGCGTACCAGTTCCAAAGCTCCCCTTATTTCTCCTGGTATTCCTTCCGCAGTTGGCCCCAAAGTTACGACTGCTGGTGGAATTTTGAGACCTTGCCCAACGTACAGGAGACCGATCCCTCCTACGACAACTACATCAACGGCCGGGAGGGCATCGTCCGGAAATGGCTGAGGGCCGGGGCTGCCGGCTGGCGGCTGGACGTGGCTGACGAATTGCCGGATGAATTCCTCGACAGCCTGGCAAAAGCGGCGAAATCGGAAAAGGAGGACGCCTTAGTGCTGGGCGAAGTGTGGGAGGACGCCTCCAACAAGTCCGCCTACGGCGTGCGCCGCCGATATTTGTTGGGCGGCCAACTGGACACCGTGATGAATTACCCCTTCCGGGACGCCATTTTTGATTTCCTGCTGGGCAGAGAACCCTCTGTCTTTGCGGAAACGGTGGAGAGCATTGTGGAGAATTATCCCGCCCAGTCTCTGCACCTGCTGATGAATCACATCGGCACTCACGACACCGAGCGGGCGCTGACCGTTCTGGGCGGGGAGCCTGCAGGCGGTCGGGAGAGGGAATGGCAAAGCGCCCAATCCCTCTCCCCGGAACAGCGGGAACTGGGGAAAAAGAGGCTGAAGCTGGCCTCACTCCTGCAGTATCTGCTGCCGGGCATCCCCTGCTTGTATTACGGCGACGAGGCGGGCATGGAGGGCTATCGCGATCCCTTCAACCGCGCCTGCTACCCCTGGGGAAACGAGGACCAGGATTTGCTCTCCTGGTACGAAGGTCTGGGAAAACTGCGCACCGAACAGAAATCCATTTTGGCGCAGGGCGGGTACCGCACCCTGCTGGCGGAGGGCAATCTGCTGGCCTTTGAGCGCTTCGCGGAAACCGATAACGGCACAGACAGCCTGATTTTGGTGGTGAACCGCAGCGACTGCGTCCAAAATGTGCCGAGACACATTTTCCCCGAGGAAAGGTTAGAAGCACTGCTGGGAGAGAACCTGACGGCACGGCAGAGCCTGCTCCCCTTTGGTTTTTCTCTCATGAAATTTCATCAAGTGCCGGAAGAGTCTCACGAGGCCGGAAAAACCTCTTGACATTTGAGAAAACAGCGCTTATAATAAATAAGCTGTGAGAAAAGCGCAGGATCTTTCAAAAGCGCCGCATTTTCTCACGATCATGCGCCGGTAGCTCAGCTGGATAGAGTGTCTGACTACGGATCAGAAGGTCGGGAGTTCGAATCTTCTCCGGCGCGCCAAAAAGCACCCTCTTTTGTCTTTGGACAAAAGAGGGTGCTTTTCCATTCTCTGAAGTAAAACATTCAGCTTGCCGCAAACTGGCTGTTGTACAGCTCCGCATAAAAACCACCCTGCTCCAAAAGCTCCCGGTGATTGCCCTGCTCCACGATGTGCCCGTCCCGCATGACGAGGATCGTATCGGCGTCCCGAATGGTGGAAAGCCGGTGGGCCACGATAAAGCTGGTGCGGCCATCCATCATTTTGGCAAAGGCCTTTTGAATGCGCACTTCGGTGCGAGTGTCGATGGAGGAAGTGGCCTCGTCCAAGATCAGCATGGGCGGCAGGCAGAGCATAACCCGGGCAATGCACAAAAGCTGCTTTTGCCCCTGACTGATCGAGCCGCCGTCTTCACCGATGACCGTATCGTACCCCTGGGGCAGCCGCTTGATAAAGCTGTGAGCGTGGGCGGCCTTCGCCGCCTCTATGACCTCCTCCAGAGTGGCTTCCGGCCTGCCGTAGGCGATGTTTTCCCGGATGGTCCCCTGCTTGAGCCAGGTGTCCTGCAAGACCATGCCGTAATTCTTCCGCAGGCTCTTTCTGGTGATGCGCCGGATATCCGTGCCGTCCACTTCAATAGCGCCGGAATCCACGTCGTAAAACCGCATGAGCAGATTGATGACCGTGGTCTTGCCGCAGCCGGTGGGGCCTACTAAGGCCACCCGCTGGCCGGGCCGCACCTGCAAATTGAAATTTTCGATGAGCCTTTGTTCTTTCCGATAGGCAAAGTCCACGTTTTCGATTGCCACCTGCCCCGCTGCTTCACCCAACTGGACGGCATCTTCAGCGTCGGGGATTTGGGGTTCTTCTTCGATCAATTCCAAGATTCTGCCTGCGCAGGCCAGAGCGTTTTGCAGCTCCGTCACCACACCGGAAATTTCGTTGAAGGGCTTGGTATACTGGTTGGCATAGCTCAAGAAGCAGGAAAGCTGGCCCACGGTGAGCCCACCGCCGATGACGGACAGCGCCCCCGCCACGCCCACGCCGGTGTACACCAGCGAATTGACAAACCGGGTGGATGGATTGGTGATGGAGGAGAAGAACGTTGCCCGGAGAGAGCTTTTCCGCAGCCGTTCGTTGATCTCATCAAACTGTTCCAGCGATTTTTCTTCCCGCTCGAAGGCCTGCACCACCTTCTGCTCGCCCACCATTTCCTCGATAAAGCCCGTCTGCTCCCCCCGTACCTGAGATTGCAGCCGGAACATATCGTAGGTTCGCTTGGCAATAAATGCCGCCACAATGAGCGAAATGGGGGTGACGAACACCACCACCAGAGAGATGGAAAAATTCACGGTGAACATGAAGCCCAGCGTGCCGAAAATGGTCAGCACCCCGGTGAAGAGCTGGGTAAAGCTCATCAAGAGACCGTCTGCGAACTGATCCGCATCGGCAATGACCCGGCTGACGATTTCTCCGGCCGGGTGGGAATCCAGATAGCTTAAGGGCAGTTTTTCTATTTTGCGAAAGGCCTCGTTCCGCAGGTCCCTGACAATGCGATAGGTGATCCGGTTGTTGATGACGTTCATGACCCATTGGGTCAGTGCCGTGATCCCGACAATGACGGCAATCGTCACCAAAATGCGGAGTATACCCGGAAAATCCACGTTGCCCGGGGAAAGGATCAAATCCACCGCGTCGCCGGTGAGGATGGGAATCGTGAGGGAAGCCGCCACCGAGACCGCCGCCAGCACCATGGACAGCGCCACGAAAAACCGATAGTGTCCGATATACCTGAGCACTTTTCGGAGCGTCCCCGGAGGAGCTTTTGACGCAGAATTCTTTTTCTGCTTTCCTTGCAAACTCATTCTGCTCCCTCCCCTTTGAATTGAGATTCGTAAATTTCCCGGTAGACTTCGCAAGTCTCCAGCAGTTCTTCATGGGTGCCCATACCCACCGCTTCGCCGTCTTCCAAAACGATAATGAGATCGGCGTGGCGGACGGAAGAAGCCCGCTGGGAAACGATAAACACCGTGGGATAGGAGGGCATATGTTTGATGGCCGTGCGGAGCTTTAAGTCCGTGGCGAAATCCAAGGCGCTTGCACTGTCATCTAAAATCAACACTTTGGGGGATTTCACCAGCGCCCTTGCAATGGTGAGCCTTTGCCTCTGACCGCCGGAAAAATTTCTTCCCCCCTGGGCCACCGGCTCGTCCAGCCCCTTGGGCTTTTCCCGGACAAAATCCTCCGCCTGGGCAATGCGCAGGGCCTGCCAAAGTTCTTCTTCTGTGGCGTCCTCTTTGCCCCACAGCAGGTTTTCCCGGATGGTCCCGGTAAACAGCACCGCCCGCTGGGGCACCACGCCGATAGCATTTCGCAAAGCGGGCAAGTTCCAGTCCCGCACGTCTTTTCCGCCCACGGTCACCGTTCCCTCGGTCGCGTCATAGAATCGGGGGATCAAGTTGATCAGGCTGGATTTTCCGCTGCCCGTGCCGCCGATGACGCCTACAGTCTGCCCCGGCTGCACAGCAAAGCTCAGGCCGGACAGGGATTCCCCGCCCGCGCCCTTGTAGGTCAGCCCCGCATTTTCAAAGGCCACGGAGCCGTCCTTTCCCTCGACGCCGTTTTCCGGGGAAGTGAGACTGGACGGAATTTCCAGCACGTTCTCCACCCGATTGGCACAGGCCAGAGATTTCGTGATATTGATAATCAAATTGGCCAGCTTGATGAGCTCCACCAGAATCTGGGCCATGTAATTGAGCAGTGCCACCACCTGCCCTTGGGTGATGACGCCCTTGTCCACCTGCTTGCCGCCCACCCAAATGACCAGCACGGTGGCGAGGTTGATCAGAACGTAGGTCACCGGGTTCATCAGCGCCGATACCTTGCCCACAAATAACTGCAAGCCGGTCAGCGCTTCGTTGGTTTCCTCAAATCGCTTTTCTTCCGCTTCTTCCTTACCGAAGGCTCGGATCACCCGGACGCCGGTGAGATTTTCTCTGGTCACGTTCAGGACTTTGTCCAGCCCGGACTGCACCTGTTTGTACCGGGGCATAGTCCACAGCATCACGCCGAATACCACCAGTGACAGCAGGGGAATGACCCCGGCAAACACCAGCGCCGCTTTCCAGTCGATGGTAAAGGCCATCACCATAGCGCCGAACACCACAAAGGGAGAGCGCAGCAACAGCCGCAGAGTGAGGTTCATGCCGTTCTGCACCTGATTGATGTCGCTGGTCATGCGGGTGATGAAGGTGGATGTGCCCGTGGTGTCCAGCTCCGTAAAGCTCAGCTTTTGAATGTGGGAAAACAGGGCATGGCGAAGCTTTGCCGCGAAGCCGACGGAAGCCTTGGCCGCAAAATACTGGGCTACAATGGCGCAGATAAAGCCCACCAACCCCAGCGCCACAAGGATCAGACACATACGGATGATGTAGTCTCTGTCGCTATTCGCGATGCCCGTGTCGATGACCGACGCCATCACCAGCGGCACCATCAGCTCAAAGGAAGCTTCCAGCAGCTTAAACAGCGGCCCCAGCACGCATTCCAAGGTATATTCTTTCAGATAGACCAGCAGTTTTTTCATGTTGTTCCTCTTGCCTTACTTTTTCTTCTATCAGTGTACCCTGTTTTCTTCCCGATTTCCTTACAGCTTTTCCAGTCTGGCAAAGTTTGCCATCAGCTTTTTCGTGCCCACCTTTTCAAAGGCGATTTCCAGTAAGGTGTCGTTTGCCATGGGGGTGGCGGTCAAAATCAGTCCCGTGCCGAAGGTCTTGTGCTGCACGGTATCCCCGGCCTGATACGTTCCCGTCGGCGCGGGCTTCACGGGGTTCGGTTTATAGAAGGGCTCTGCTTTTCCTGTATGGAAGCCCTCCTTTTCAAAGCCCCCCATTTCCGAGAATTTCGAGCCGCCGAAGCCGGGGGAGAAGGACACGCTGCGATAGCCGTATTCTCTGGAATAAGTGCGCTCGATGAGCTCCTCCGGGATTTCATCGGCAAACCGGGAAATGCGGTTGTGGCCTGTGGTGCCGAACACCATGCGGGAATCGGCATGGTACAGGTACAATTCCTCTCTGGCCCGGGTGATGGCAACATAGGCAAGCCGCCGTTCCTCCTCCACCTGAGAGGGGTCGTAGAGGACGGCATTGCCGGGGAACACCCCCTCCTCCCAGCCGGGCAGGAACACCACCGGGAATTCCAACCCTTTGGCCGAGTGCATGGTCATCATCACCACGGAATCCGCAGCGCTGTCGTAATTGTCGATGTCCGTAAAGAGGGAGACTTCCTCCAAGAACCCGGAAAGACTGGCTTCCTCCCCCGCTTCTTCCTCGTACCGGCGGAGCATGCTGGAAAGCTCCTGCACGTTTTCGGTCCGTTCCTCCGCCTTTTCCGGCTCGTCCTCTCGGAGAAACGCCAAATAACCGATGGCTTCCAGCAATTCCCCGTACAGCTCGCTGGGAAGGATTTCTTCCGATTGATTTTTTTCGATGAATTTCTGCATCAGAGCGGAAAACTCGGAAAGCTTCTTGGCTGCCCGGGCAATGGCCGGGTAGTCCTCCGCGTGGGAGATCACTTCAAACAGGGATTCTCCCACCTGCTGGCCGATCTCTGCGGCGGTGTCCACCGTCTTGTCGCCAATGCCCCGCCGGGGGGTATTGATGATGCGCCGCAGGCGGATCTCGTCGCTGGGATTATTGACGGCGCTGAGGTAGGAGATCATGTCCCGGACCTCTTTGCGCTCAAAGAACCGGGTGCCGCCGATGATGCGGTAGGGCACGCCCTGTCTGGCGAACATTCTTTCAAAAGAACCGGATTGGGAATTCATGCGGTATAAAATGGCAAAATCCGAAAATTTCCTGCCGTTTGCCACGCCGTCCAAAATCACGCGGGCCACCCGGTCGGCCTCGTCGATCTCGTTCTCCGCCGTGTGCAGGCTCAAAAGTTTTCCGGCCCCTGCCGCCGTCCAAAGGGTCTTCCCCTTGCGCTCCGTGTTGTTGGAGATGACGGCATTGGCCGCGTCCAAAATGTTCTGAGTAGAGCGGTAATTCTGCTCTAATCGGACCACTTTCGCGCCGGGGAAGTCCTCCTCAAAATTCATGATGTTTTCGATGGTCGCGCCTCGGAACTTGTAAATGCTCTGGTCATCGTCGCCCACCACGCAGAGATTCCGGCTTTTCTGAGCTAAAAGATTCACAAACTCGTACTGGGCGTGGTTGGTGTCCTGATACTCGTCCACCATGATGTAGCGGAAACGGTCCTGATAGTATTCCAGCACATCCGGGCATTTTTGAAACAGCCGAACGGTATTGACGATGAGATCGTCAAAATCCATGGCGTCGGCATCCGCTAACCGCCGCTGATAAAGCTCGTAGGCCTGAGCGATTTGCCGCAGACGGAAGTCCGCCCCGGCGTTTTGTTCGTATTCTTTTGGGGAAATCAGCTCGTCCTTGGCCCGGGAGATTTCCCCCAGCACCGCCTTGTGGGACAGGGCTTTTTCGGGAATGCCCAAATCCGCCAGCACGGCCTTCATCAGCCGGCGGCTGTCGTCCGTATCGTAAATGGTAAAGTGAGAGGAAAAGCCCAGCCTGTCCCCGTCTTTGCGAAGAATTCTGGCGCAGCCGGAGTGAAAAGTGGAAGCCCACACATCGTTGCCCGCTTCGCCCAGCATGGCGCAGAGCCTGTCCTTCAGCTCCCCCGCCGCCTTGTTGGTAAAGGTAATGGCCATCACTTTCCAGGGCAGACAGGCGGAAACGGAAAGCCTGCTCCGAACGGCATCGTCAAGCGCCGCTTTCCCCGCTACATATTGCTCACAGGCCTCGGCGTCCTGCTCGGAAAATTCCGGCTGGAAGAAGGTGCTGTCGTAGGCCTTGCCGTATCGAATGAGGTTTGCGATGCGGTTGACCAGCACGGTAGTTTTGCCGCTGCCTGCCCCTGCCAACACCAGCAAAGGCCCTTCGGTGTAAAAAACCGCCTGCTGCTGCCGGCCGTTCATTCGAGAGAAATCTTTCTCCAGCACCTGTTTTCTCAGAGTTATCAGTTGTTCCTTGGACATTGCCATAGTAAAATTGTTTCCTTTCTTCTAACCCCTTTGTTCCCATAAAAACCCATGATAAGTATAACATAATCGACACGGTATTTCCACCATAGATTTCTCCGCAACATTTCCCGGAAACTGCATAGAATAGATGGTACGATCATCGCTATGCGATGATCGGGGAGAACCCTCTGAGCAAAAGAAAGCCTATGGCTTTCATTTGCGCGAAGCAGAAGAAAGCCACAGGCTTTCTTTACGATGAAAGACATAGTCTTTCATTTGCTCTTCTTGCTTCGCAAAAGCACCGGACTTCTCCAATGCAGTGGGCGCTTTGCGCCAATCGTAATGAAGGGGGAATTATTATGTGCGGTTTCGCTGGATTCAGCGATTACAGTGACAGCTTGGAAGATGAAAAATACTTATGGATCGCCCTTGCACGGCGAATGGCCCGGCGCATTTCCCACCGGGGTCCCGACGACAGCGGCGCTCACGTTTCGCCCTACTGCGCTTTGGGCCATGCCCGGCTGGCCATCATCGACCCGGAAAACGGCAAGCAGCCCATGACCGTCCGGCGAGACGGGGCGGAGTTCACCATCGCCTACAACGGGGAAATTTACAACGCCCCGGAGCTTCGTCGTGAGCTGGAAAGCAGGGGGTACGCTTTTGAAACGAACTGCGACACCGAAGTGGTGTTAAACGCCTACCTCTGCTACGGGGAGGACTGCGCAGAGAAACTCAACGGCATTTTTGCCTTTGCCGTGGACGACGGAGCCAGAAAACAAACCTATCTCTGCCGGGATCGCTTTGGCGTAAAACCCCTATTCTACACGCTGCAGGGGGACCGACTGGCCTTTGGGTCGGAAATCAAGGCGCTGTTTGAGTATCCCGGCGTCAACCCCGTGCTGGGAAAAACCGGCGTTTGTGAAATTTTCGGGCTGGGTCCTGCCAGGACCCCGGGCTGCGGGGTGTTTGAGGGGATTTCCGAATTGAAGCCCGGTCACTTCGCCATCTTCGACCGGGAGGGTTTCCGGGACAGGTGTTACTTTGACTTGGAAGCCGCCCCTCACGAGGACGATTACGATACCACCGTAAAGCATGTGCGGGAGTTGCTCTTAGACACGGTGGAGCGGCAGATGATCTCCGACGTGCCCCTGTGTACGTTCCTTTCCGGGGGTTTGGATTCCAGCGTGATCACCGCCATTGCTGCGGAGGTCCTGAAGCGCCGGGGCGAAAAACTTTCCACCTATTCCTTTGAATTTGAGGGGAACGAGGAGAATTTCCGCCCCTCCTCCTTCCAGCCGGACCGGGACGAAAGCTGGGCCTTAAAAGTCAGCGCCGCACTGAACACTCGGCACACCACCCTGTTCTGCGACAAGGGGGAACTGGAAAGCTCTCTCTTTGAAGGCGTGCTGGCAAAAGACCTGCCGGGCATGTCCGACATCGACGGTTCCCTGCTGCACTATTGCCGGCAGGTGAAAAAGCGCCATGTGGTAGCCCTGTGCGGCGAGTGCGCCGACGAAATTTTCGGCGGCTACCCCTGGTTCCATCGCCGGGAAATGTTTGACGGCGCTCACTTCCCCTGGTCCAACAATTTGGATATTCGCGCTTCCCTCTTGAAGCCCGAGGTGGCGGAAGCGATCCAGCTTGAAAATTATGTTAACTCAAGACTGCAGGAAACGCTGGACGACGTGCCCACAATTCCCGGAGAAACTTTTGAACAGACAAGAATGCGGCAGATTTCCTATCTGAACATCAAATGGTTTATGTCAACCTTGCTGGATCGAAAAGACCGGTGCAGCATGTGGAGCGGGTTGGAAGTCCGGGTGCCCTACGCCGACCACCGCATCGCCCAGTACGTGTTCAACACGCCATGGGAATTCAAGTGTCCTGACGGCCGGACGAAGGGCCTTCTCCGAGACGCCGCCCGTGGCCTGCTGCCGGAGGACATTTTGGAGCGCCGAAAGAGCCCCTACCCCAAGACCTACGACCCGGCTTACGAGCAGGACTTGAAGAAGCGACTGGGCTATGTGCTCCGGGACAGCTCCCAGCCCATTCACAAGCTGCTGTCGGAGGAGGCCGCCCAGTCTCTGCTGACTGAAACCTTCGACTACGGCAAGCCCTGGTTCGGCCAGCTCATGGCCGGCCCGCAATTATTGGCCTACCTCCTGCAGATCAACTACTGGCTGCTGCATTATAACATCTACGTGAAGCTGTAAACACAACGCTCCCCCGGCAGAGCCGGGGGAGCGTTGTTAATGTACCATCCGCTGCTTGTATTATCACATCACCTGTGCACCAGAAACATAGGCAAATAAGTAAATTCCTGTAAAAACTGCCCCCACTCCCTGCAAGCATCGCTTTAATGACGGCCTTTCTGCCGTGAGCCTTGCCAAGAAGATAAACATAGGAAAGCAGCAGGACATATATCTTCCTGCGCTCAGCAGCCAAGTTAACGAATAGCTTGCAACAAAATAGCAGAAAGCAAATGCCAATAGGCTGAGCGGGTTTTTTAGGTCTCTGCTCGAAAGAAGCAAAATCCCAAGAAAAACGAAAAACATGAGAAAAGTGGGAAGCCAGATGCTCCAGCCAATAGAGGTGTGCAGTTTTTCACACACAAGATTCCACACATATTGAATCACTTCCGGCAGCCACATATATCCTTGATGCCAGTGCTTCTGATGAATCAAGAATGCCATCGGATTACCGTCTATTACAGCATTCAGCAGAAGGTAAATGCCGGAGCCAAGTATCGGCATGAGCAGCAAGGGTATTTTACGAATCAGAGAAACGACTCTTTTTCCAAGAGGAAATTCTGACTGCCTATTTGATATTATTTCGATCAATGCAGGAACAATTACTAAGATACCCGTCATGCGCGTGAGAGCGGCAAAAAATCCCCATATTCCATAGAACAGCCACTTTTTCTGCTGTGCGTAAAAGCAAGCCGCTGTGGTGGTCAGCAGAAAGAGACCTTCCGTCATGACAAACCCGAAGAACAAGGAGAATGGAAATAGGGATAGATAAATCACGGAATCTCTCGCAATTTCGGCATTATAGTATCCCTCGACCAATTTAAAGAGAAAGCAGCACCCTCCTGCGTAACACAGACTGGAAACCGCCATCCCGGTTACAACGGTATTCGGAACCAAAAGACGTATGAATCGAACAAGCCACACATATCCCGGGAAAAAGACCAGAAAGAGATGCTGTTCGTTTTCCATGTATCCTGAATAGCCCAGATCGACCAATTTGGTATAATGAATCGCATCCCAGTGCTGCATCTGCTGAAAGCATTCTTCCAAGGAAAGCTCCGCATTGGTTCGGATCATAACGGCGGCAATTGCAGCGAGCAAAAGAACCAATCGAAGCCCTATGGCACCAAAAAACACCCGACTTGTACGAAAAGACCTCCCTTGACACCCCGTTGGAGAATCGCCTATCGGACAAAAGATGGCTTTTGAAATTCTTGGAGTAATTTCAAAAACCATCAAGCAACGTAAAAAGATAATACCAATCAGCAATAGCATCGGGAAAACAGTGAGGACTATCATAAAGAACCCCCTTTCCCATTCTGCGTTGTACTGAAAATTTGTTTAGTTCCGGTATTCTCTCCATTTTGAAGAAACAATCGCAGAGCCGGGGAAGCGTTGTTTCTTTCTTATTTTGAAAAGGAAAACCGAAACAACCTTTTCCCGGTTTGTATCATGATGATATCCCAATAGACAAAATGTGTTCTGCGTCTTACAGCAGATTTCCGAGCTGTGCTGCTCTGGCAATCAAGAACACCGCATCAGCACGGGTAGCGAAATCTTTGTGACTGAAAAGTTGAGGATAATTCAGCCAGATTTGACGTTCGCCGAAAAATTGTACGGACCGCAAAGCCCATGGGGCGATATCGACATAGTCGACAAAGCGGGTAGGTTCCCCTAAGTCGACATGATACTTTTCTACAAAGCGATAGAGAAAACATTCCATCTCCTGAAATGTCACAGTGCCGTTTGGATCAAAACGATCTGCACTTACACCATACGCAAGCCCATTTTCAGCAGCCCAATTTACACTTTTCCAATACCAGCTCTCGGGACGCACATCCACAAAGTGTCCTTTTCCGCTGGGAGTGATTGCAGACTGATCCAAAATCCCGGATTGTACACCGAGACGAAGCATCATTGCTAAAAATTCTGCCCGGCTCAGCTTGCGTCCCGGGAGTAGATTTGCACTGTCACCGAAAATGACCTTGTTTTGAATCAATGTCTGAAACTCGCTGTAACACCAGCTATAGGGACCTTCACCAATGAAATCCTGACTGTCCTGAAAATCCTCTACAGAACTGAAATCAGCCGCCAAAGCCGAAGTGGACATCGGGAACAGAAGCAGAAGTGACAGGATCAGACAGAGCAATCTTTTTCCCTTTCGCATGATTGTACCCTCCTTATTTTAAGAGTTCGATTCCGGTTTTTTCGCCCACCACAGGAACCGCCGCCTGTGCCCATCACGGGGAATGGAAGGAAGAACAGTTGCGCATTCCGCTATCCTGTGAGCTTGTACATGATCGACGTCATCCATCACAACGTTGTGAAAACAGTATAGCGCCGAGCGGTTAATTTGTCAACAAGATATCTTTGAAAAATAGTATTGTGATACCAATACAAACATGATAAGATATACCATACGCGTAGATTGAGGTGTATTATGGGCATTGATGCGTTTAAGCAAGGGCATTTGGAGTTGTTGGTGCTTCTATTGCTTCAGGATTCTGATATGCATGGATACGACATTGTGACACAGATTGATAAGCGCAGTAAAGGAATTCTGTTTGTGCGTGAAGGTTCCATCTATCCTTTGCTGTACAGGCTTTCCGATAGTGGCTATATTTCCAGCTATCAGGCGACTGTAGCTACAAAGAATGGACGAGAGAGATCCCGTGTCATGTATCACATTGAGAATGCGGGTCTGAAACGGCTAAAGGAGCTTAGGCAGGAGTTTGACGAAGCTCAAAGAGGACTTGCTAACATTCTTTCGTATGGTGAGGGAAGTGAAGATGGTGAATGATAGGGCTGTACTGGAACAGGAAATCAAAGAATATATCCGTGAAGTCAAGAAAGGAATCAACTGCTCCCGTTCCAGAAAAAAAGAACTACTTACTGAGATAACGGAAAGCATTCACGACTTTTGTTCCAATGAAGAATCGGTGGATATCTCAAAAATCAAAGAGAGATTTGGCACGCCGGAGGAGATTGCGGAAAGCGTCTTAAGACTTCATGAGGCAAATGAAGTGAACAAATCTTTGAAGGTTGGAAAAAGGATTGTAATTGCTGTGGTCATTATTGCTTTGATAGTGGGGAGCATCGTAGTTGGGATACAAGTGCTGGATTATTGGAAAAATGAAAATTTTCGAGAGGGCTACTATGTTGAAACAGTAACGCAGCCGGGGGAAACGCCGCCGGTGATATTGCAGCCGGGAGATCGGGTATACTAAAAGGAACAGGGCAGCATATGCTGCCCTGTTTTTTTCGATACCGATTCATTTCCTTTTTTCGGCTTTTCCTCAGCTTTCTTTTCCTTTTTCATAGGCCATGCCGTAGGCTTGATTCAGGTGGGTGGAATAGAGGTACAGCTCGCCCACTTTCATGCCGGTGACCTGCTCCATGGCGGCGGCGTACAGCCGGATTTGGGGAACGTAGTGCTCCCACAGCTCCTCCATGGTTTTCACCCGGTCGGTCTTGAAATCGATGATGTGCAGTCTGTCCCCTTCCACAAAGGTGCAGTCCACCGCGCCCTGGAGCACCACGGATTCCCCGGCGGCGCCAGGGCGGTCCGGCTCGGCCAGCGTTGCGGGGATCATGGCGGTAAATCTGCGCTCCCGCATGACCTGAGGGGATTTTAAAACCCGTTGGCCCAGGGGGTTCTCCAAAAAGGCCTGCGCCCTTTGCAAGTCCACTGCTTCTGCCTGCTCCGGGGTGAGATAAGCCTGTTCCACCAGCCGGTTCAGTTCTTTCTCCGGGTCGTTTTGCAATGCGCTAAAATCCGCAAACTGCATGAATTCGTGAAGGGCAATGCCCCGCTCGGCAGGGGTCATACCCTTTTCTCCCATCCAGGCGGGACGGGACAAGGTCATCTCCCGATTTCCGCCCTGCTCCGCCGCCAATTTGGAAGCCGCCACCTTGACGGGCAGTCCCAAGGCATCCGCATAGGGGTAGGTAAATTCGATTCTGGCTTTCATGCGCTTATACAATTCCAAATCCGGCTCTGCTTCCGCTTCCTGTGTTTCCTGCTCCGGCGTATCTTCTTCCGGCGGGGCATATTCTTCCAGCGACACGCGCCAGGGGGTGTAATCTTCCCGATACAGCACGGTGCTTTTCGCCCCCGCCGCTTCCCGCAGAATTCCCCCGTCCGGGTGGCATAGGGCGCAGAGCATCATCCATTCTGCCGCGTTTTTTGCCTTCCGCACCGTGTAGGGAGCAATGCCCTGCTCGGTCACCTCCAGCGCCAGCTTTTCCGCCAGAGACCCCATTTTGCTCCCGGAACCGATCATAATCAGCTTTTCCTTGGCGCGGGTCATGGCTACGTACAATACCCGCAGCTCCTCCGCCGCCGAGGAACGGGCGGTTTCCAGCCCGATAGCTTCCCTTGCCGTGGTGGTAAACCGAGCAGAGCGCCGGGCGTCCTTCAATTTCACACCCAGCCCCAGCTTCGGGTGGAGCAGTACGTCCGCCCGCTGGTCGGAGGAAAAATTTCTGCCGCAGCCCGCCACGATACAGACGGGGAATTCCAGGCCCTTGGACTTGTGAATGCTCATGACGGACACGGCGTTCCTGCGGTCCGGCGGAGCTTCTGCCGCCTGCAGGTCGGAATCGTTCCGCTTCAGCCTGTCCAAAAAGCGGACAAAGCCGGAAATGCCGTGATAGCCGGAATTTTCGTAGTCTTTCGCATAGGTCAGCAGCAGCCGGAGATTTTGAATGCGGTCCTCGCCGTCCTCCATGGCCCGGACCATGTCGGGATATCCGGTTTTTTCATACAGCAGGGTGAGAAAGGCGTCGGAGGGCATGGTGGCGGCCAGATCCCGGTACTGCCCGATGTCTTTGACGATTTTCGCGCAACGCTCCTCTTTCTCTGCCATTCTCAACAGGGAAACGTAGACGGACACTCTCGTGTCCTGTTCGCGCAGCCGGGCCGCGTCGTCCGGGGAAAACCCGTACACCGGGCTCATCAGCACGGAAAGGAGAGGAATGTCCTGATTGGGGTTGTCGATGACCTGCAAAAAGGACAACATGACCCCGATCTCCGCAGCGGAGAAGAAGCCGCCCGTCACGGTGGCTTTTGCGGGGATCCCCTGCTTCTGCAGCTCCACCGCGTACCCGTGGGCGTACTTGTTGGCGCTGCGCAGCAAAATGCAGAAATCGCCGTAATTGGCCGGGCGTTCCTTACCGTTTTCCGTCACGGTAAAGCCGGACTGTATCATCTCTTTGATCCGTCTGCCCAGCCATTCTCCTTCTGCCGTCTCCGCCGTGACGGAAGTCGGGCGGGACAGGAAAATAAGCTCCGTCTCACAGCCGGGTTTTTCCGGATAGTCCGCCCCGCAGACGAGCCGTTCCTCCCCGGTGTAGTCGATATCCCCCGCAGATCGGGACATGAGCCGGGAAAACACGAAATTCACCGTGTCGGTCACTTCCCGGCGGGAGCGGAAATTCCTGTCCAACACCAGATAGGCAGGGTAGCTGTCCTTTGTCCTGTCGTACTTCTGGTAGGACCTGCGGCAACGCAGGAAAATTTCCGGCATGGCCTGACGGAAGCCGTAAATGCTCTGCTTTACGTCTCCCACCATGAAGAGATTTTCTCCGTTTTTTGACACTGCCCGAAACAGGGAATCCTGAACCTCGTTGATGTCCTGATACTCGTCGATCATGATTTCGTCGAAGCGGCCGCCCACCTCATAGGCGGCTTCTGTTCTGTCTCCCTCCGGGGTCAAAAACAGACGAATGGCAGTATGCTCTAAATCGCTGTAGTCCAGGAAATTTTTTTCTTTCTTTTTTTCCTCATACCGCCGGGAAAAGTCCAGCGTCAGCTCCATGAGGCTTTGAATCAGCGGCCCCACCGCCCGCAGCTCCTCAGCGCACTGCTCCCGGCTGCGGTCAAAGTATTTGGCAAGGTCTTTTACAGTGTCCTTGCTCTCCTCCCGCAGCGCGTCCAACCGCTGAAAGAGGGGATCTTCCTCAAACCCTTTCAGCTTGCCCCTTGCCTTGAAAGAAAGGGTTTGGAAAAATTGGATGATTTCGTCCCACGCCTTTTCTTTGGCAAGCTCCGACAAAAGCCGGAACAGTTGGAGGTCTTTTTCCATTGCTCCGGCAAAGGCGGCGCCTATTTCCCCGCCGTTTTTTGCTTCCTCCAGACCGGAAGCGCACAGCTTTTCACAGTAGGCCGCCGTTTCCCCGGCATACTGCAGGATGACCTCCTCCCACGGGGAAGCGTCTCCCCGAAAATAAAGCTCCGCTTTTTCCCGCAGCCATTGTTCCGGAAAGGGGTGGGACTGCATGAATTCGTACAGCGTCAGGATCATTTCCATCAGCCGGTGGTCGTCCCGCTCGCCGGCAAAGGCGTCCGCCAGATCGCCGATGGTTCCCTGCTCAAAGGCATCGCTCAACGCTTCGTTCAGAGCGGAGGAAATCAACTCCTCCTGCTGCTTGTCCGATACGATTTTGAAATCCGGGGAAAGGTCCAGAAGGTGGAAAAATTCCCGGAGCATTTCGGCGCAGAAACTGTCCACCGTGCCGATATGGGTTTGAGATAAAAGCAGGCTTTGCCGCCGAAGCAGGGGGTCGCCGGGATTTTGCCGCAGCAACTCAAAGAGCCGCTTTTCCAGCCGCCCCCGCATTTCCGCCGCCGCCGCTTTCGTAAAGGTGACGATGAGCAACCTGTCTGCCGAAACGGGATGCACCGGGTCTGTCAAGCGTTCCAGCGCACGCTGGACCAGTACCGCCGTTTTACCCGATCCCGCTGCCGCGGCCACCAGCACCGTCCCCCGACGGGCGGAGATGGCGTCCTGCTGACTTTCCGTCCAAATTCTCCCCGGCATCTCAGTCACCTGCCCTTTGCGTTGCCGCTTTCATTCGATCCAGCACTTCCGCCGGCTTGGCGTTGTCCTTGACCATATCCTTGTCCCCGTGCTCTCTGCCGCAGATGGCCCCATAGGGGCAATAGTAACAGGCGTTTTGATTGACCATGGCGGGAGATGCCTCCACGCAGCCCTCCCGGAGCTTTTTGCCCATGGTGGCGATGAGCCGCTTGGAATATTCCAGCACTTCTTTGAGGGCTTCCTCGTCCAGCACGGAGCTGCTCTCTGTCAGGGAGCCGTTCTTCTTGTAGGAAACCGGGATAAACCGTCCCTTTGCCCCGGCTTCCATGGCGCGGATGATTTCGTCGTTATTCAACACCAGACCACTCATGCGGAGCTGTTTGTCCGCTTCTTTCTTGATTTTTTCCTCGTCTGCCCCTCTGTCCACGGAAACCGTAGGCTCAGCGGCGGGCATATACAAAATTCCCGCCGGGAACTGCCGGCCGCTTTCCACCAACGCCGCCAGATACACCAGCATCTGCATATTTAAGCCGTACAGCACATCCACAAGACGGAACTGCTTTTTCCCGGTCTTGTAATCCACCACACGGACGTATTCCCGCCCGTCCTCCAGCACCACGGTATCCGCCCGGTCGATGGTGCCGCCTACGGTGATCACCGTGCCGTCCCCCGTTTCGACCTTCAGGGGCGGGAACTCTCTGTCCTCGCCCAGCCCCAACTCAAAATATTTGGGCCGGAAACGGCTTTGCTCCAGCTCCTCCTCCACGTGAAGGATCAGCTTGCAGGCGGACTGAGACAATCTGTTCAGCCGGTATTTTTCCCTGCCGTTCATAAGCTCCATGCCGCCCATATTTTCTTCCGCATACTGCAAAATCAGCTCCTGCACCCATTTTGACAACTGCTCCGGGTCTTGCCGCCTGACTTCCTGTCCCTCCCGGAACACCTGCTCAAAGAGATAGTGCATCAGCGTGCCGTACTGCATCACGTCCACTTCGGCAGGGCGGCGCTCTTTTGCATTCAGGCCGTACCGGCAAAAGTATTTGAAGGGGCAGCCGTGGAAGGTTTCCACTTGCGTGGGAGAAAGGAACATCCTTTCGCCGAAAATCCGGCGGGCTAAGGCGTCGTCTTCCATGCGGACAGGCCCGCGCCCGGCGGCTCTGTCCAGCGCGGTGATGCGGCCCTCGTACTCCTGTTCTCCCTGAAACAGCAGCCGCAACGCCCCGGCTTCCCCGGTGTTCTCCGTGAAGCGGGCTGCCATGCGGGAAAATGCCGCTTCCTTGGAATTGGCAAAATATTCGTCAGGCAAAAAGCGCAGGGGCTCCAAATTCGGAAAAATCTCTTTCACAGCCAGCACCAGCTCGCTGGGTTCTTTTTCCTCGCTGCCCACCATGCCCGGCCAGCTAAGATACCGCAGTTCCGAGGGCAGGCTTGCCACGGAATAGGCCAGATAGCGCTCCTCGATGGTCTTTTGCTCCAAGGGGTCTCCCAAGGGCAAATCAAGGGCGATCAGCGCCCGGCGCTCCACGTCGGAAAACACGCCGGAGGCTTTGGGCATCAGCGGAAAATCCCCCTGGGAGCAGCCGATCAAAAACACTGCCTTGGGGGAGGATTGCCGCACCTGCTCCGACGTGCCGAACAACACTTCGTCCACCGTTTGGGGAATTTCCGAAACGTCCTCAGCGGCCACGACTTCCCGCAGGAGCCGTGCGTACCGCTCCCGGGGGGTCTTTCTGTCCCCCAAAATGCTGTGGAATTGGTCTAAAAGCCCCATCAGCAGGTCCCACACCCGAATCTGCTTGGCGGCAAGTCCGTCTTCTCCCATTTCTTCCAGCGATTTGCAGTAGGCGGGGAGATTCTCTTCCATGTGATAATCGGTCAGCAAATCGTACACCGCCTGGGAAATTTCCGCGCCGGATGCGTCCCCGGTGGAGGAAGCAAATCTGCGCAAAGGGGCAATCAGCCGCTCCCGCAAAGCATTGAGCCGCAAAAGCTCCTGCTCATCTTCTTCCGTCATAGCCTGCCCGAATCCTCTGGGATGGCGGACAAATTCCTGCCGCCAGTCGGAGCCGTTTACCCGCCAGAGAAAGACGTAATTTTCCAAGTCGGAGATTTCCTCGGGCGTAAAACCCGACACCCCGGTTTTCAGCATTTCCAAGAGGTCATCGGTGGAAAAGCCGGACTGCACCGCGTCGAAGGCTCCCAGCGCAAACCGCATCACCGGCTCAGCGTCCACTTTGGACGGCTCCGATACAAAGCTGGGGATTCCCCGCTTTTTCAGGGCCACATCGAGACTGCCGTAATACTGCTCCGGCGTCCGGCAGATGATGGAGAAATCCCGATACCGCCAGCCCTTTTCCTCGGTGAGCCGGCGAATGGTGGCGGCCACGAATTCCGCTTCTTCGTACACGTCCCGGGCTTCAAAAATCTCCACTCCCTCGTGATCGGGAGAGGGCAGCAGTTCGTCGGAGGAAAAAAGCTGGGTTTCCAAGAGTTTTAAGTTTTCATTTTGGAATCGGGGGGCGGAGGTCAAAAGAACCGGGGGCTTCACCTGCACGCCGTTTTCCTCCGCCATGCGCAAAAGGCGGCTGCGGGTGCGTTCCACCAGAGCGAACAGTCCCGTATTTCCCCGGTCCTGCCCGTCGGTACAGAGAGATACCGCCAGTAAGTCCGCCTTGCGCAAAATTTGGGTCAAAACGGCAATTTCCTGGGCGGTAAAGCCCTCGAAAGAATCCACCGCCACGGTGCAACCCCGGAAAAATTCGCTGGTCTCAAGGGCCTCCGCCAGACGGGTCAGGTCGTCCCGGGAATCCAGATAGGAAGCCGCCACCAGCGCTTCAAAAGCGCCGTACAGCAGGGCGATCTCCGACAGCTTTTTCCCGAGGCCGGAATTTCCAAGCTGCCGGGCAGTATCGGAAAGCTGGGCAGGCGAAATGCCGCACATCTTCATTTCGTTCACTGCGGCCAGCATGATGTCCGTCACCCTGCCGCTTTGGGCGGATTTCCGGTAGACCTCCAGTTGGTCCTCGCAGGCGGCCAGCGCGGAGGACATCAAAATCCTGCGCCCGCCGTCGCTGAGCCTACGTCCCGCCGCGCCGCCCTCTTTGCGGAAAACGGCCTCCGCCAGTCTGGTAAAGCTGTAGATCTGCACGGTGTTCGCCCGCTCTGTGCCGCATAGCTCCAGCATGGCCTTTTCCGTTTCAAAGGAATACTGCTCCGGCACGATCATAATGAGCTTGTCTTCCCCGCTTCGGCTGAGAGAAGCCAGCATCCGCCGCAAATATTCGGTTTTTCCGCTCCCGGCACGTCCCAACACAAATTGCAGCACGGCAGTTTCCTCCGTTTTTTATTTTGCTTTTTTACCTATGAGAGTTGACAGCTTAAAAGATACCCTTGTTATATTTAATCTGGCCATACACCATAATGACAACTCCGATGATACAGCCTATCAGAACGATATAATCAAATAGATCAGATTGAAAAGCGAGCTCCAATACTGCCGGAATGACTAGAGAAAAACCTACAATTACACTCCCAATTCCCATACACTTTCCATATTTAGGAATGTCATTCTCGGAAACCTTGCGGCGATTGTACCAATGAATAGAAGATATATTGCCTCTGATATTAGAAATACCAAGAATTACTATAACTGCTCCCAAAAGGATCATAATAATAAACTTTTCCATATCGTTTCCCCTTTTTTGAACAATCCCGCTATCAGAAAAGTTGTTTACTTCAGCAAAATATAGCCAATCTTCTTCATCACTTTTTGCAGGGTTTTCCAGGCAAGATACTGTGCCTTGGGGGCGTTCTCCGCAAAGCACTGCTCCAGATACGCCTTGTCGTTCATCAGCCGGGCAAATTCCGCCTGTACAGGGCGAAGTTCGTCGATGACGGCTTCCGCCACGGCGGGCTTGAACTCGCCGTAGCCCTTGCCCTCGAATTCCCGCTCGATCTCCTCCATGGTCTTGCCCGTGACGCAGGAGTAGATTTCCATCAGGTTGTTGATTCCCTCTTTGCCCTCGGCGTACCGCACGACCGAATCGCTGTCCGTCTTGGCGCGCTTGAATTTCCGCATGATGGCGTCGGGGTCGTCGGACATCAAAATGGTGCCGTTCATGTTTTCGTCGGACTTGGACATCTTCTTGGTGGGGTCCTGCAGGGACATCACCCTTGCCCCGTGCTTGGGGATCATTGGCTCCGGCACGGTAAAGGTGGGACTGTACAGCCCGTTGAACCGCTCTGCCACGTCTCTGGCCAGCTCCACGTGCTGCTTCTGGTCCGCCCCCACCGGCACAAAATCCGCCTGATACAGCAGGATATCGGCAGCCATCAGACAGGGGTAGGTGAACAGCCCGGCATTGATATTGTCGGCGTGCTGTTGAGATTTGTCCTTAAACTGAGTCATGCGGGAAAGCTCGCCGAACTGGGTGTAGCAGTTCAGCACCCACGCTAGCTGGGAATGCTCCGGCACGTGACTTTGAATAAACAAAATGGTTTTTTCCAGATCGATACCCATGGCCAGCAGATAGGCGTAAGACGCCAGCGTGTTTTTCCTCAGCTCCGCCGGGTCCTGCCGGACGGTGATGGCGTGGAGGTCCGCCAGTGCATAAACGCACTCGTAGTCGTCCTGCAGCCGCACATGATTGCGGATGGCTCCCAGATAATTCCCCAGCGTAAACGTCCCCGTACACTGGTACATGCTCAATACTCTCTTTTTTCTTTCGTTTTCCATGGTAATGCTTCCTTTCAGTATTTTTGCCGGATTAAAGGATATGGTCCTTCATTTCCCACAGTTTTTACTTTTCGCATATGCTGATAACTGCCCTTTTTCCAGTGTTACCATATGCGAAGTATCTTTAAGGGGGCTTCGCCCCCTTAAAGACCCTCAATAAGGACGATGGTCATGTAGCTTTTTGAGAATAAAACAGAGGGAACAAGTTGTTTCACAACCTTCAAATTGAGCCACAAACCATTCTCCTTTTTAGAGGGTTCATAGGGGGCGAAGCCCCCTAAAGGGTAAATTGCGCAAGATGGCGTTAGGGATAGGCACACACCAGAATGCGCAACATGAATCAAGTTAGAAAAAGATGCCTATTAGGTGGCCATCTCTTTCGCCAGCTTACCGAGAATTTCAATACCCTCTTGGAGCTGCTCATCGGTGGGGGTGGAGAAATTGATGCGGAAGGAGGAGCAGGGCTCGCTTTCATCTGTCAAAAATGCCGTCCCCGGCACAACGCAGACTTTTTTCTCCGTCCCCGCCTTGACAAATTCCAGCATGTCGATGTCTTCCGGCAGCGTGCACCAGGCGAAGAGCCCGCCCTCAAATTTACTCCATGAAATGAGGGGGCGGAAATGATGCTCCATGGCAGTGAGGAGCACGCCGCTTTTCCGGCGGTAAATCTCCCGCAGTCTGTCTAAATGAGCTTCGTAGCCGCACTCGGTCATGAAGCGGTGGCAGACGATTTGCGCCCACATGTTGGAATGCACGTCCTCCCCCTGTTTGCAGACCACCATTTTCTGGATGACCTCCTTCGGCCCGATGGCGTACCCCACCCTCATGCCGGGAGAGATCACCTTGGAGAACGACCCGGCGTACACGACGATGCCCTCGGTATCGAAGGACTTGATGGAGGGTAAATCCTCCCCCGCAAACCGCAGGTCGCCGTAGGGATTGTCCTCCAGAATGATGACATTGTGGGCTTTGCAGAGCTCGTAGACCTTTTTCCGCTTCGGGAGGCTCATGGTGATGCCGGAGGGATTCTGAAAATTGGGAATGGTGTAAAGGTATTTGATATTTTTTTCCTGCTCCAGCGCTTGTTCAAGCGCCTCCGTGTCGATGCCGTCCTCCTCCATGGGAATACCCCGGAGTTTTGCCCGGTAGGAGCGAAAGGTGTTTAAGGACCCGATAAAGCTGGGGGCTTCGCACAGCACGGTATCCCCCTCGTTTAAAAGAGTTTTCGTCAGCAGGTCCATGACCTGCTGGGCGCCGCTGGTGATGAGGATATCATCGTTCTCCGTCCCCACATTGTGCTTTTGCTTCATGTAGTTCCGCAAATGCTCCCGCAGAGGAGTGTACCCCTCTGTGACGCCGTATTGTAATGCTTCAATGGGGGTATGTTCCAAAAGCTCTGCGGAAATGCGGCGGATGTCCTCTGCAGGAAAAGCGTCCGGCGCGGGATTTCCCGCCGACAGGGGAATGATCCCCGGCGCGGAGGAATTCTTCAAAATTTCCCGAATGGCCGAGGGCTTTAATCCCTGCACCCGGTCCGAAAATTGGTATTTCATAGCGTTTCTCCTTTCTAAAAGCAAAGGGTAATAAAAAACCTGTCCCCGCGCGCTTGCGCACAGGGACAGGAAGCTTTTCCTGCGGTACCACCCAGCTTGACGTACTTTTTTCCTCACCAAAGGAGAAAGGGCAAAAATACCCTAAGGTCCATTGTGAGGCGGCCCGGGTTCGCCCCGCTGCCTTTTTACGCCCACTCTATCTCCCATAACGCCGGAGTCGCGCCGGGTCATTTCCTACCCAGCCAAAACAGGTCCATTCCCGCGCTTTTTTTCGCCGCCTTTCCACCCCCGGCGGCTCTCTTTGGAAAAAATCTGCACGGTACTATTCCTGTTTATCGGTTTATTTTTTTGCTTTTCTTACATTATAGTGGTGCGATAGGAAAAAGTCAAATAAATTCAAAAGAGTCTTCAAGAATCCTTTGCAGTTAGATTTTCATAATTCAATTTACATAAGTTTTTTCGCCAAGACAGAGTACAGTCCGGGAAAAACCTGCCAAATGGAGAAAAAATTTCCCGAAAGCGACAGGAAGCGCCTTACCTTTAGCGACAGAAACTTTTCTTTCCCACAGGTATAATTCTTGTACCAGCCGCATAGGGCGGGTTACCTATAATTTTATTTCAGGCGGTGTGTTCCATGGAAGATTCAAAGGTTCGGCAAATTTTCAGCCGCATGGGGGAGTATCTTCACTCCGTCTATGCGAGAAAAGCAATTCTCATGATTGTGAGCTTCTTCTCCGGGCTGCTCTGTTCCCGGGGACTGGTGTTCGGCAGATACGCTCCTTTCGGCGTGGCGGCAGCGGCGGCGGTCCCCAAAGGCGGCATGTGGGCGGCAGTATTCGGCGCGTTTTTTGGATATCTGCTGCCCTCGCCGGTCTACGTGTCCATTCGGTATGAAGCGGCACTGGTGGCGGTGGCGGCAATCCGCTGGTCCCTGTCGGAACTAAAGGCGGTGAACACCCACCCGCTGTACACTCCAGCGGTGACCTTCCTTCCCTTGTTACTTACCGGCGTCACCATGGTGCTGATCAGCGGCTCGGTGAATTACTCCGCCGCCCTGTATGTAGCGGAATCCTTTCTGGGCGCGGGGGTAGCCTATTTCCTCCGCCGGACAACCAATCTGCTGCAGGGGCGCTCCGGGGACGGGGCTTCCAAGTCCAGCGGTCTGTATGACAGCGGCGACGTGGCGGCGCTGGCAGTGTCCGTAGGCATTCTGGCGCTGTCCTTTTCCAGTGTCTCCATTGCGGGAGTGTCCATGGGCAGGATCTTCATGGTGCTGATGATCATCTACTGCGCCCGGGTGGGCGGCATCAGCGGCGGCACGGTAGCGGGCGTGACCGCTGGGGCGATCCAGGGGCTGTCCACCGCGGGACTGTCCTCCCTCTCCGGCGCGTACGGTTTAGGAGGACTGATGGCGGGCGTCTTTTCGCCCATGGGCAAGGTGG
>JAFLRP010000185.1 GCA_022511515.1 Acutalibacter sp. | reverse complement strand
GGAACAAATGGCGGCCGCGCCCTCAGGGTTCTCCTCCGCTATATATTTGGCGGCGGCAGCGGTGTTGGAAAATTCCACAGTCCGTAAACCGTGCTCCTCGATATATTCCGCGCACTGAGAAAGGGCCTGGGGATGGGAAATCACCGTGGTGATGGGAGCTTCCCCATCGACAGCCGCAAGACAATGTTCCACCTTGACGGCCTTTGCCCCTACAATGAAAAAGCGATAGCGCAAAATGAGGTCATAGACTCCGGTAACCGACCCGGCGGCGGAATTCTCCACCGGCAGCACGCCGAATTGCGCCTTGCCGGATTTCACATCCTCAAAGACCTGCTTCCAGGTGGGCATAAAGGAAATGGGCACTTCCCCAAAAAAAGACAGCGCTGCCTGATGGGAATACGCTCCCTCTACCCCTTGACAAAGCACCTGCCGGGGGCTCTTAGGCATAGTACGAGCGGCAGTGCGCTCTAAATCGCGCAGCTCTTTCCCGCCGGACAAAAGCTTATGCTGTCTTGCCCGGCTGACAGACATAATGGTGTTGTAGAGCATGGCCGCTTCCGAACCGTACTTTCCGCCTTTCTGCCGGACGCTTTCCAAAATTTCCTGCTCCCGTTTGGCGTTCAGCACCGGCGCGCCGGCCTCCTGCTTTATGGCAGCCACCTGTTCCGAGCAGTCCATCCGTTCCAAAAACAGGGGCAGCAGGGCGCTGTCGATAGAATCTATCTTTTCCCGTATCCGGGACAGCTTTTTCTCAAATTCCGTTCGCTCCATATTCCTATCCTTTCTTATACTGATCCATTTTCAGCCAGCAGTTCCAAACAGGCAATACATGCCGCCGCTTCCACTACCGGAGCGGCTCTCGGCACGATACAGGGGTCGTGTCTGCCCTCTATGACCAGTTTGGCATTTTCTTTCTTTTCCAAATGAATTGTGTCCTGTTCTTTCCCGATAGACGGCGTGGGCTTTATTGCCACCTGAAAAATCAAGGGCATACCGCTTGTGATGCCGCCCAGAATACCGCCGGAAAAATTGGTACGGGTCTTCACATTTCCCTGTTCGTCGTAATAGAAGGTATCGTTATTCTGGCTGCCGCGCAGATAAGCTGCGGAAAAGCCCGCACCGAAGTCGATACCCTTGACTGCCGGAATGCCGAATACCAGAGAAGAAATGAGATTCTCCACGCCGCCAAACATGGGATTCCCCACCCCGGCGGGCATTCCCGTGACGGCGCATTCCACGATGCCGCCGACACTGTCGGCTTCCAGTCTGACATTTTCGATTTCCCGCCGCATTTCTTCCCGGGCATTTTCCTCGATCACCGGGAAATATTCCCGATTCAGCCGATTCAAAAGCTCCGGGGACACATGGACCGGTTCAAAGGGCTCGTCTCCCTGAGACTGTCCGACAGTCACCACATGAGAGCCCACCGTGACGCCCCTGCGGGATAGAATTTGTCTTGCCAACGCTCCGGCAAATACGAGAGGCGCGGTCAGCCTGCCGGAAAAATGTCCGCCGCCCCGAACGTCGTGATGATTGCCGTACCGCAGATAAGCGGTGTAATCCGCATGGCCGGGACGGGGCAGCACCCGCAGATTTTCATAATCCTTGGAGCGCTGATTGGTATTTTCAATGATAGCAGTAAGGGGCGCGCCTGTCGTCACACCGTTCAGCAAACCGCACAACACCTTTGGCATATCCTTTTCGCTTCTGGCCGTGGCGGTGGGGTCCTGTCCCGGCGCGCGGCGTGCCATTTGGATGAGGATTTCCTCCCAATCGATCTGCTCTCCTGCCGGCAGTCCGTCAACAGTCACGCCGATAGCCTCCGTGTGACTGCCGCCGAAGATGGACAGTTTGATGGCATTACCCCATGTGGATGACATTGGCAACTCCTCCTAATTTTTTGAAATCCTCAAAGAACCCGGGATAGGTCTTTTGAATGCTCTGCTCGTCGGTGACGGTGAGCTCACCCTTGCACCGTAAAGCACCGGCCGCCAGCGCCATAACCACCCGATGGTCGTTTTTGCCTTCGGCAGTACCGCCTTGAAACTGTTCCACTCCTCGGATAAGCAGCCCATCCGCCGTCTCTTTGGCGTTTCCACCCAAATTGTTGATGGCCTCCTCCATAGCAGCCAGCCGATCGCTTTCTTTCAGGCGCAAACGTTCGGCATGGATGATTCTCGTCTCTCCCTCCGACAATGCGCCGCAAACTGCCAATGCGGGAACAAGGTCGTTGATTTGAGAAGCGTCGATGACAGTGCCGTGCAGTCCCCCAAAAGGCTTATCCCCATTGGGATTCCACGCCGCAAGCACATCCCCCTCCCAGCGGGTACAGAGGCCGAAGTTTTCAAAGTAAGATACACAGGCTTTATCGCCTTGCACGGAATTCTTATCTAACCCGTGAAGATACACTGTTTCTCCGCCGGTTGACAACGCCGCCATGGACAGGAAAAAGGCGGCTTGGGACCAGTCCCCCTCCACCGTGTAATCTCTGGCAGTATAGGTCTGATTTCCGGGCACTTCCCAGCCGGTGGGCGTTTTACTCACATGAATGCCGAAATCTTTCAATACGGACAAAGTCAAGTCGATATAGCCCTTGGATTCCAAAGAAGAAGTCACGATAATCTCGCTGTCCCCCGACAGCAGAGGCAGCGCAAACAACAAGCCGCTGATAAACTGAGAACTGATATTTCCCGGAACTCGATACACGCCCGGTGTAAGCTTTCCTGAAAGATGCAGGGGAAGATTTTTTCCCGCATCGGGATTTTCCGCTTGATAGGAAACGCCATGGGCCGGCAAAAGCTCCTGATAGACGGACATGGGGCGCTCGGGAAGTCTCCCGCTGCCGGTAAAGCGCCAATCCCCGCCGAAGGCCGCCACAACAGGCGTTACAAAGCGCAACGTATTGCCGGATTCCAGACAATTGATTTCCTGTCCTGTTCCGGGCTTGGGTAATCCGCCGCTGAAAGAGACACATCTCGCCTCCCCGTCGTATTCGGCGGAAATGCCCAAGGCATGGAGAGCGTTTAACATCGCTTCCATGTCCTTGCTTCTGTCGATATTATGGATTTTGGTCTTTTCCCCCGAAAGAGCGGCGCAAAGCAGCGCTCTATGGGCCGCGCTTTTACTGGGCGGGACGGTGATATGCCCGCCGGAAAAGCCTGCCTTGTACACTACCATAAGACTTTCCTTTCCGGGGTACTAGCCCACTTCCCGCTTGATTTCCGCGGCGCTGCGAAGTAAAGCTTTCAGTTGCTCTTCGTTTTCCTCATCAATGGCAGCGCGAAAGGCGGTGAGATTTTTTAGAAGTTCATCCAGCTCCAGAAGCAGATCGTTTCGATTGTCCAGGAACAATCTGCTCCACAGCACTTCATTGATATTTGCCACCCGGGACACATCCCGATAGCTGCCGGCGGAAAAGCCCTGATGCTCCCTGCACCGGGGGCTCATCACATAAGAACAGGCCAGCACGTGGGGCAACTGAGAGGTAAAAGCGATCACCCGATCATGCTGCTCCGGCGTGGTGTACACCACCTGTCCAAAGCCCATGCTTTTGGCAAGAGCGGCCACTTCCTGCACCGCCCATTCCGGCGCGCCGCAGGGAGCGATCAGATAGGAAGCGCCGATAAAAATGCCCGCGTCACTGGCGGCAAAACCGCTCAGCTCTTTTCCGGCCATGGGGTGACCGGCCACGAACACATAGTTTCCCGTCCCCTGCAGCTCTTTCACGCCGCGGCAAATCTCTCCCTTGATGCCGCAGGCGTCGGTGAGGATACAGTTTTCTTTCAGCTCTGTGCCGTGAGTTTTCACAAATTCCAAAGCGCTTTCGGGATATACACAGAGGTATACCATATCTGCCGTGCGCAGGTCCTTCGGGCCCGCCTTGCCGTCAATGGCGCCGCAAGAGCAAGCGTCCAGCAGGGTGTCCTCGTTCACATCGACACCCAGCACGGTATGATCGGTATTCAGCTTGATGGCCTTGGCAATGGAACCGCCAATGAGCCCTAATCCCACTACAATGATCTTTTTGCTCATAGGCTGTGCACCGTATCGGAAATCTTTGTCACTTTCTTCGCCAGCGCGTCAAACTGCGCGGGCGTGATGGACTGGGCGCCGTCGCACAAAGCATGGCTGGGGTCGTTGTGCACTTCGATGATGAGACCGTCCGCGCCTACTGCGGCGGCGGCTACAGCCAAGGGCTCAATGAGCCAATTCACGCCGGAAGCATGGCTGGGATCCACGATAACGGGCAGATGGGAAAGCCGCTTCAAGACCGGGATGGCGGAAATGTCCAGCGTGTTGCGGGTGACAGTCTCATAAGTCCTGATGCCCCGCTCGCAGAGAATGACCTGCTCATTTCCCTCCGCCATGATATATTCGGCGCTCATCAGTAATTCCTCGATGGTGCTGGCAAGTCCGCGTTTGAGCAAGATGGGCTTATTTACCTTGCCCAGTTGCTTCAACAGCTCAAAATTCTGCATATTTCTGGCGCCCACCTGAATGATGTCCACATCGTCAAACAGCGGAAGGTGCTCGATGCTCATGATTTCCGTCACGATGGGCAGCCCCGTCTCCTTTTTGGCCTCAGAAAGCAGCTTCAGACCCTCATCCTTCATGCCCTGGAAAGAATAGGGCGATGTACGGGGTTTGAACGCGCCGCCGCGCAAAAACGCCGCCCCGGACTTCTTTACGCTTTCCGCCACGGAGCAGATCTGCGCTTCGCTTTCCACGGAGCAGGGGCCGGCGATCAGCGCCAGACCTCCCCCGCCGATCTTTGCACCGTTCGACAGGGTGATGACGGTGTCGTCCGGATGGAACTTCCGGTTGGCCTTTTTGTAAGGCTCCTGCACACGCTTAACGCTCTCTACAAAATCCTGGGCTTGAATGTACTCGCCGTCGATGACGGTAGTGTCGCCGATGAGTCCCAGCACCGTGCTGTGGGTGCCGACCCAAGTATTCACCTGCACATCGTATTCCGAGGTGAGTTTTTTGACAAAAGAATCCACCAATTCCTGCTTTTGATTGGGTTTTAAGACGATGATCATAGTTTTTTCTTTCCTTTCCGAAATCATTGCAAAACAGTTATAACTCTCTATATATCACAAAGAAAGTCCGTCTTCAAGTTTTTTCTGGATTTTCTTCGAGATTTTCCAGCAATCTATTGCCGATTGCCGCCACTTTTTTTGCCACGATCCAAAAGGGCGCGATGGCGTGTACCGTCACATCCGCCGCCCGGCGGTACTTTGCGATTCGCTGCCGGTACAGGTCGGCGATCACTTTATTTCTGTCCGGCTTTTGCAGCAAAGGACGGGTGGTATCGGTTTTCAGCCGTTCCTGCAGTACGCGCAAGGGCACGTCCAAAAACAGGATGAGGCTACCGTTTTCATGGAAAGCCTCCACGTTTTCCTGCCGCAGCACCGTCCCTCCGCCGCAGGCCACTACCATGTCTCCGGCTTTGGAGATTTCCCGCACCGCCTCATTTTCCATCTGCCGAAAGGCGGCTTCTCCCTGCTGAGCAAAAATGTCCGAAATTGTCATACCGGCCTTTTGTTCGATATATTCATCCAAATCGCAGAAACTGCGCTTCATCAGTTTCGCGGTCCGTTTGCCCACCGTGGTTTTCCCGCAGCCCATGAAACCGCACAAAACGATGTTACCGGCCATGTCTATCCCTGCCCTTCCGTTCTTCTCTGTAATTCCTCAGCGGCGTCTCTGCACAGCTTGTCCAGATCTTCTTCCCGAAACCGGGAACCATACCAGAATTCATGGGACTCTGCGGCCTGATACACCAGCATCTCCATGCCGCCCACCGTCTCTTTTCCGAGCTTTTTTGCCAGCCGCAGAAGCTCGGTCTCCTCCGGATTGTACACCGCGTCGAACACGGCTGCACACCGGGAGATGACCTGCTCCGACACCGGGCTCACTCCCGCATGGGGCGTCATTCCTACGCTGGTGGCGTTCAGCAGCAGGTCAAAGACCGCTGTCTTATCTGCTTCCAACTCCTCATAAGTTTCCAGAACGATACGAAATCCCCTTTTCCCGTTCTTGCGGGCGGTATCAGCAAGGCTGTCCGCCAAGACCTTTGCCTTTTCAAAAGATTCCTTTCGGCAGGCGATCGTCAAGTGAAAGCCGGGGCGGTCTGCCGTTTCAAAAGCCAGCGCCTTTGCCGCGCCGCCGTTTCCTAAAAGCAGAATGTTTCCGGAAAGCTCCAGCCCGTGGCGCTCCAAGGCCTTCCGGCAGCCGATTCCGTCAGTGGTGGTGCCGTAAAGCTTGCCGTTCTCCACCCGCACGGTGTTCACAGACCCGCAGAGCCGTGCTTTTTCCGTCAAATCCGCGAGAAAGGGAATGATATTGCTCTTATGGGGAATCGTTACATTAAAGCAGTCAAGGGACCGCAGCGTCTCCATCTGTTCCGAAAGCTCCGGAATATCCAGCACTTGATAGCACAAAGGAAGTCCTTGCAGCGCAAAGAGCCGCTCCTGTAAAAAGGGCGACATTGTATGCCCGATAGGGTGCCCGATCACGGCGGCATTCTGCATCTTTTCCACAGGTCAAAAACACCTCTTTTTCTGAGATTTCCAATTTTTTTGCAATTCACAGTTGACAACGGGAAAAACTGTCAATACAATGTAGGTAACAAATACGATCTCAAATTCAGTTTTCCTGTGATTGGGATTGTAGCACATTTGGGCCGGTTTGTCTATTTGTATCCGGCAATGCGTATTGGATACGCTGCAAATCATGAGCAAAAATTATTAGGAGGCACAAACATGGTACTGGAAAAAATCAAAGAGATCCTGAGTGAGCAGTTTGACACAGAGGAAGACGCCATCACGACGGAGACCAACCTGCAAGACGATCTGGGTGCAGATTCTCTCGATGTAGTGGACCTGCTGATGTCCATCGAGGATGAATTCGAGGTGGAGATCCCCGACGAAGAAGTGGAAAACATCAAGACTGTCGGCGCTTTGGTGGAATACATCGAAAAGCACTCCAAGCCCTGATTGCGAATAGACAAGTGATAAAACCCGCCGGTTTTTCTCCGGCGGGTTTTTGCAGTTCCTCAGTTGCCGGATACTTCTATTTTTTTCTTGCAAAGCCCGCACTAATCTTATATAATCGTATCAGACTTTCTCAAAGGAAGAATTTGCCGAAAGGACTTGTTTTTCATGGCACAGGAAAAGAAAAAGGTCGAGGATATCACCTCGATGGACGAAGATTTCGCCCAATGGTATACCGATATCGTTCGGAAAGCTGAGCTGGCGGACTACACCAGCGTAAAGGGCGCGATCGTCTACGCTCCCTACGGATACGCCATTTGGGAGAATATCCAGAAGGATATGGACGAGCGTTTTAAAAAGCTGGGCGTTCAGAATGTGTATATGCCCATGTTGATCCCCGAAAGCCTGCTCCAAAAAGAAAAAGATCACATTGAGGGTTTTGCACCGGAATGCGCTGTTGTCACTCAGGGCGGCGGCGAAGAGCTGTCGGAAAAATTGTACATCCGTCCCACCAGCGAGGTGCTGTTCTGCGAGCATTATCAGAAAATCATTCACTCCTATCGCGACTTGCCCAAGCTCTACAATCAATGGTGCTCCGTCATGCGCTGGGAAAAGACTACCCGCCCCTTCCTGCGGGGTGCGGAATTCCTGTGGCAGGAGGGTCACACCATGCACGAAACTGCCGAGGAGGCGGAGGAATTCGCTTTGAAAATGCTACGGGTCTATGAGGACGTCTACCGGGAGACTCTGGCGATTCCTCCCGTAGTAGGCAAAAAAACGGAGAAAGAGAAATTTGCCGGAGCGGTGTCCACCTACACGCTGGAGCCCATGATGCACAACGGTGTGGCCCTGCAGGGCGGCACCACCCACTATTTCGGAGACGGCTTCTCCAAGGCTTTTGATATCAACTTCACCGGCCGTGACAACGGGCTGCATGCTCCGTTCCAGACCTCTTGGGGCATGAGCACCCGACTGATCGGTGCGGTCATCATGGTACACGGCGACGATAACGGCTTGGTACTGCCGCCGAAGGTCGCTCCCATTCAAGTGGTCATCGTTCCCATCGCCCAGCACAAGCCCGGCGTGTTGGAAAAAGCGCAGGAGCTGTATGACACTCTCAGCAAGCAGTTCCGGGTCAAGCTGGACGATCGGGACAACTCCCCCGGTTGGAAATTCGCCCAGTACGAAATGCAGGGCGTGCCCATCCGGCTGGAGATCGGCCCGAAAGACTTGGAGCAGAATCAGTGCGTACTGGTGCGCCGTGACACAGGAGAAAAACAGTTCACTTCTCTGGACGGGCTCTCGGACACCATTGAAAAGACGCTTGTTTCCCTGCACAACGATATGTATCAACGGGCACAGGAAAATCTGGCTTCCAAAACCTTTATCGCCCATAATTACGAGGAATTTTTGGATATTGCCAAAAACAAACCCGGATTTATCAAGGCCATGTGGTGCGGCGATTCCGCCTGCGAGGATAAGATCAAGGAGGACACCGGCGGCGTGAAATCCCGCTGCATCCCCTTTGAGGAGGAGCACATCTCCGACGTCTGCGCCTGCTGCGGCAAGCCTGCCAAGCACATGGTATATTGGGGCAAGCAATATTAACTCGTAAAGCCGCTCTTTACAAAACTCAACTCACTGACCCGATCGCAACATTCTGCGGTTATTGTACCTAAGTACCGCACATGTGTCCCATTTCCAGTCATGTGCGGTTTTTCCATCCGATTTGTTCGCGTTGCTGAACAATTTCACTGTTTCTTGGAAAAAATTTTTGAAAAATTTAGAAAATCTCACAAAACTCCCCTTTACTTTTTCCTTTCTCTATAGTAGAATGAAATTGACAAATTGCATACCTGTGTATGCATAATTTTAGGAGGAGATTCCCATGGCAAAATTAAAGATCGGCTTTATTGGCTGCGGCGGTATCGCCAACCAAAAGCACCTGCCCGGTATGGAGCAGCAGAAAGAGTATGTTGATCTGGTGGCATTCTGCGACCTGATCGCTGAGAGAGCGGAAAAGGCTAAGGCGCAATACGGCACTCCCGATGCGAAGGTCTACACCGACTATCATGATCTGCTGAATGACCCCACCATCGATGCTGTTCACGTGCTGACCCCCAACATCGCTCACTGCGAGATCACAGTGGCAGCTCTGGAAGCCGGCAAGCATGTGCTTTGCGAGAAGCCCATGGCCGCTACTACCGCTGACGCCAAGAAAATGCTGGAAGCCCGTGATCGCACCGGCAAGATGCTGACGATCGGCTATCAGTACCGTCATTTCCATGAGAACACCGTGGCCCGTAAGGTCATTGCTGACGGCTGGCTGGGCGATATCTATTATGCTGAGGCTACTTATCTGCGCCGTCGCGGCGTGCCCACTTGGGGCGTGTTCACCGACAAGTCCAAGCAGGGCGGCGGACCCCTGATTGACATCGGCACCCATGCGCTGGACAATACCCTGTTCATGATGAACAACTACGAGGTCGAGTATGTTGTCGGCACTTCCTTCGAGAAGCTGGGCCGTCTGCTGGATCCCGAGCATCAGGGCCAGGTCAACTGGATGGGCAACCATGATTCCTGGAACAACGAGACCTATGACGTGGAAGATTCCGCTGTCGGTCACATCAAGATGAAGAACGGCGCCGTGATCAACCTGCGTGCTTCCTGGGCCATCAACATGGCCGAAGAAGCCGGCGGCGACAACGCTGCTCATGTTCTGCTGGCAGGCACCAAGGGCGGTCTGGATACTCTGTCCGGCCGTGTCCGCCTGAACCATGTGATTGCCAACCAGCCCACCATTTCCTGGGTCGGCAATGAGGTTCGCGGCTATATCCCCGGCTTCAGCCAGGGTCCCGCTCCCCTCTCCAAAGAGCATGACATCTGGGTCAAGGCCCTGCGCGGCGAAGGCGAGCTGTTCGTCACTGCCGATCAGGCTTTCGTTGTCACGAAGATTCTGGATTCTATCTACTATTCTTCCAAGCACGGCAAGCCCGTGTACTTCAACGATGAGGGTATGCCGGTCGTTGACGGCAAGCCGATTTTTGACTGATTTCCAGCTAAAAAACTGAGTTTTGTGCCTTTGTCGTCGGGAGACTGACGGGAAAGGCACAAATTCCATGAGAAAGGACGATTATCCCATGAACAAGATTAATTTGCAGCTCTATTCTTTCGGACACGATTCCCCCTATTCCCCTCTGGAGAAGATCAAGGTCGCCGGTGAAATGGGTTATGCCGGCGTGGAATTTGCCCGTGACTACGCGGGAATTCCCGTAGAGGACGTGCAGAAGGCTTTGAAAGACGCCGGCGTCACTGCCGATTCCGCCCATGTTGCTTTCGATTTTATGGAGGAGGACATCCCCTATCTGGCCAAGCTGGGCGTGAAGTTCGTGGCCTGCCCCATGACCGCTTTTAACACCGCTGAGGAAGCCAAGGAAGTGGCAGAGGAGCTGAACAAGTACGCGAAGATCGCCAAGCCCTACGGCATCACCATCGGCTACCACAACCACACTCAGGAGTTCTTCGAGGATCAGGGCAAGTACCTGTACGACTGGGTCATCGAGAACACCGATCCTGAGAATGTGGCCTTTGAGATCGACTGTGGCTGGGCTTCCGCAGCGGGCATCAACCCGGTGGAGTACATCCAGAAGCACGCCGGGCGCATCTGCGCTATCCATATCAAGGAAAACGGCGCTGTTATCGGCGTTGACAAGCCCCATTCCCGCCATGAAAAGCAGGCGTTCCCCAAGTTCGAGCTGGACGAAAACGGCAAGCCCATCTTCCCCCCTGAGTTCCTGAAGATGATGGAAGAACGCGACAAGCTGAACGTCCCCACCGGCGCGGGCATCGTGGATTGGAAGGCCGTCAAGGCCGCCGCCGACGCCCAGTGTGACCACGTGATCTACGTGGTGGAGCGGGAAGCCAGCTACGGCGGAAAGGACCGCGTTTCCTGCCTGAAAGAAGATATCGCTTGGCTCAAGGCGAATCTGTAACAAAGTTAGATTCTGCAAAGCGTCACCTAACTTCGCAAAATTCCCTCTGGCATTAGCCAGAGGGAATTTTTGTGTCCGATTCGTTATTGCAGAAACAAGAGATTCAGCAGCTTTTTACCGGTAGCGGTACGGAAAATATTTTTTCGCACCGCTTCGATCTCCGGGCGCTGCATGCCGCCCTCGAAGATGTTGACGAGGAAATCCGCTTCCACCAGCGCCTGATAGTCTGGACCGTCGATCTTGGAATAGGTGTGGTGGTGTCCCACCAAAAAGCTGACCCGGTCGATGATATCCTGCGGGTATCCCAGTTTGATCAGCATTT
>JAFLRP010000184.1 GCA_022511515.1 Acutalibacter sp. | reverse complement strand
TGACCGGTTCCATGTTCGGCTGGCATATTCCCGCCGCAGACCCAAAGAACTATGATGAAAACGGAAAACCGATCAGACCGAAGAACAAGGAGCGGGGTGAAGAACGATGAATGACGAAAAGCACATCATCTGGAGCAACTACGATCTGGACTACGAAGATTGGCGGGACGATCTGGAGGCTGAATATCCCGATATGTCCGAAGACGAGCGAATCGCCATGATGTATGAAATCAACGGAGACTATCTGGACGATCAGCGCGTTAATCTCAATGTGCAGCTGTCCCAGCCTATTCTTGTTATCGGTGATTTGGGGCTTTGGCGCGGTCGTCGCATGGGATACAAGGAAATCGACAGCGGCAATATCCGGGATTGCCTGTACTCCGGGCGGGACGATATGTATTCCACCTGGTATGTTGATCGGCTGGGCGATCTGCGATGTGACGCCATTCATCACGATGGCACCAATCACTACCTCTACCGCACCTATAAAGACGGTGTGAGGGAATCGCAGATAGACTTGCTGAAAGACAAACTGTACCGTGGCATTGCGACCCGTGCAGATATAACGAGGATAACCCGCAGGCTGGGCGACGACATCGCCAAAGTCTACGGGTTTTCTATTCCCCGGCAGCGGCAGGCTGCTACTTTGGCAAGATAGGAGGGTACGCCGGATGGCGAGAAAGTACGAACTCATTACGGAGTTGTACCGCGAAACGCAGAGAAGCGTGACGGCTCCGCAGAATTGGCAGAGGTTTTTGACAGCTGCCAGCTACAACTATCGGCTGTCCTTCGATGAGCAGCTTTTGGTGTACGCCCAGCGCCCGGATGCCACCGCCGTTCTGGAAATCGAGCGATGGAACCGGCAGTTTGGCCGTTGGGTAAACCGCGGAGCGACCGGCATAGCTGTCTTTGATGGCGACCATAACGGCAGATCGCGGCTCAAACACTACTTTGATATATCGGACACCCATGCGACCCGCATTTCCCGTCCCGTTCCCATTTGGAGGGTAGCCGAGGAATATGCGTCAGACATCATCGAGACGCTGGAAAACAACTTTGGCGAACTGGATAACAAATCAGACCTGGCGGCTGCTTTGATCTCAGCGGCAAATAACGCTGTGCAGGACAATATGCCCGACTACCTGACGGAACTCCACCGTTATACACAGGGCAGTTTTCTGGAGGAGCTGGATGATCTCAATGTGGAAGCCCTGTTCCGTACCGCTCTGCAAAACAGTATCGCATATATGCTGCTTTCCCGCTGCGGCTGTGATCCAAGCGAGTATTTTACCGATGATGATTTCCGGGGCGTTCTGGATTTCAATACCCCGGAAACCCTCAATGCGCTGGGTACGGCCACCGGAGATATTTCGCAAATGTGCTTGTCGGAGATCTCCCGGACCGCCTTAAATCTGCAAAGACAGGCTGAAAAGCAAAATCGCACATTTGAAAGCGCACACCAAAATGCGTATCCTATAAGTAAAAACAGAATTAGCCATTCAGAAAGGAGTTTTGACAATGACAGAGATCACATACCGAACGGAGAGCGGATACCGCCTGCCGAACCTGTTGCCGCCGCAAGAGCCGGAGGTTCACCTTGGGAAATACGCATTGCTCCGCAAGAACTTCCTGAAGCAGCACCGCCGCGTGACCTACACGAATCTGCTGACTTCGGGCAAGTTGAACACACACCTGATGGAGATCGAGCAGACAGCGCGCTCTCGGATGGAGCAGATCACAGCGGAGATGGCGAAATCTCAGGGCGTGACGGAGGAACTGAAAGCGACCGATCAGATGAAATGGGTCGGCCTGATGAACAATATCCGTCAGGCGGCGGAGGAAATAGTCCTGAACGAACTGATTTACAGCTAACCGAAGAAGAATCCCTTGCCGATGAAGCGGACAGCCACGAGCTGCCCGCTTTTTTGGATGAAAAGCTGATTATGGCTGTCGCCGCCAACCGAGAGGACGACCTGAAATACAAAAAACACCAAATCGAACTCTACTTCTCCGTTCACCCGGACGGAGAAGAACGGGCTGAATATCTGAAATCGGCTTATCAGGACAGATACACCGAACTGATCGTAGACGGTGTGCGCGTCGGGTATAAGCCGCAGGATGACGGGCTTCTGATGTGGGAGGGTGCCTATCTCTCCCGCAAAAGCGAGTCCGTTTTTTCATGGGAGATCGTTGCAGGCTGGGTAGCCTCGCTGATCGAGAAAAAGGAATACTTCATCAATACGGACTTCAAAGCCCTAAAAACGCAGGAAAGCCAGCAATTAACCCTGTTTGACTTTGCAAACTCTGACGGCCCCGCACAGCGGGAAACTGCAGAACAAATGACCCTTCTCCCCCGACCACAACTATCCCAGCAGATTATTGACGAGGCTCTTTGTATTGGGGCGAATGATCAGGACAGCCGCCTTATCATTTGCGCATACTTTATGAAAGACAAGCCGCTGGAGGACAACGCCCGCTTTCTTATGGAGCATTACGGCACCAACGGTGCGGGCTTTTACTTTGGCGACCGTAAAATTTCCGTATGGTACAATCCCGACGGTATCCGTGTAGATGGCGGCGAAACGGCACAGCGTTCCTCTGCGACTGTTCTCACATGGGAACAAGCGGCAAAGCGTATCCGGGAACTGCTGGATTTAGGGCGGTATATGCCGCAGAGCGAAATTGACCGCGCAGCGGACTTTGAAAAGGAGCGACTGGCGGACAGTCTCTTGTATATGTTCCGGGATATTAGCAGCGATTACAATGGGTTGTATTTCCAATCGTTGCAACCTGCCTATGATTCGCACATTGGCTTTCCTGAAATGAGCGCTGCAGTCAAGGAACTGCTGGAACAGCCTGAAGCCGTGCAGACCCTTGTGGATGAGTGCCGCACCTTTGCTGCTGCCCACGAGAAAAACCGCGATATTCTGCGCTTCAACTTTTACCGTCCAAAGAAATTATTACAACAACTCACTGATTTGCAGCGTGAGCCGTTGATTTTTACCGCCGCTGAGGGCTATGATCCCCAGCGTCAATTCTTTATCTCCGGAGATGAATTGGATAGAATTCTACGGGATCATACCGATTACCGTCTGGCAGTGTATTCCTTTTATCAAAACAATCCCGACAAGAAAGCGCGAGAGAAATACCTGAAAAACTATCACGGTGAGTATACCGGCTATCACGGTGGCAATGACAACCGCACCTACACCAGAAAAGGACTGTTTTTCAGTCATGGTAGCATTGGAGAACCGTATGCAAAAGTCGAACTGACCTGGACAAAGGTTGAAAAGCGTATCAGCGAACTCATTGCTACCGGCAAATTCATTTCCGAAGCAGATCGGGCCGCTATGCCCGATTATGAAAAACATCAGCTTGCACGAAACATTCAGGCATTCTTTAATGGCGTACCGCAGGAACATCCGCGACCCTATCCGTATGGATTTTACTATTTGGACGCTATTCAGGTCATAGAACCGCAGCTTGACGATCCGGCAAAGGTGGAAGAAATCTATCAGATGATGGTGCCGGTATGGGAAACGACACCTCAGGATGACCGTTACTATAACACCCGGAAAAGAGCGTTTGAAAACCTCTCCGCTTTCCGGGACGGCACTTTTTCCCTATTTGGCGAGGTTAAAATGCCGAGGGAAGTACCGGAACAGCCGTCCGCAGAACAGCCGATTGAAACAGATGCGGAACTGGAACAGGCAAAGGCGCTTATCAATGCGTACTGTCTGGAGGAATATGACCAAGAGGCGGACTACTCCAACCTTGACCATGTTGATCTGGCATACAGTGCGACTTCCGGCAGTGAACACACGGTTGAAATCTACGCCGACCTGATTGCTTTTAAGCTGGTCTATACCGTGGACGGAGAAACCGTCCGGGAGGTTGCCTGTGAAAGCCTGTCAGAACTGAATAAGTACCTCGCCGATTTGGACTTTGACGGTATGGTCGCAGACGCGGAGGAAGCGTTCATCGCAGGCCAGCAAGAGCAGGCAACACCGAATTTACCCGCCGAAGAAGAACGGCCTGCCGCCCTTGCACCGCCGAAGCCCAACCGGGAGCGCGTGGTGTTCTCTGCGCTGCACCCGGAAATCCCAGCCGACCAGCGCTGTAACTACCGTATCACCGATATGGCGCTGGGCAACGGTACACCCAGCGAGAAATACGCCGCCAATGTTGCCGCAATTCGCCTGTTGAAGCGCATTGAGGACGAGGATCGCCTTGCCACCCCCGAAGAACAGGAAATCCTTTCCCGCTATGTGGGCTGGGGCGGTCTGGCAGACTGCTTTGATGAGCGTCACAACAAGTATCAGGAACTGAAATCCCTGCTTGACGAGGATGAATACGCCGCAGCCAGAGCCAGCAGTCTGACCGCCTTTTATACCTCCCCGGTTATCGTAGAGGCCATGTATCAGGCGCTGGCGCAGATGGGATTCCAGAGCGGCAACATTCTGGAGCCGTCCTGCGGAATCGGCAATTTCATCGGTATGCTGCCTGAAACAATGGCAGACAGCAAAGCCTACGGTGTGGAAATCGACAGCATATCCGGCAGGATCGCACGGCAGCTTTATCAGAACAGCAGTATTGTGGTGAACGGCTTTGAAAAGGTGCAAATGCCGGACAGCTTCTTTGATGTGGCCATCGGCAATGTACCTTTCGGAGATTTTAAGGTGCTGGATAAGCGGTACGACAAGAACCACTGGCTGATTCACGACTACTTTTTCGGCAAGACGCTGGATAAGGTACGTCCGGGCGGCATTGTGGCGTTCATCACCAGCAAGGGTACGATGGACAAGGAAAACAGCGCCGTCCGCAAGTATCTGGCACAGCGCGCCGATCTGATCGGTGCAATCCGTTTGCCGGACAACGCTTTCAAGCGCAACGCCGGCACCGAAGTCACCAGCGACATTCTGTTCCTGCAAAAGCGCGACCGCATGACCGACATCGAGCCGGATTGGGTGCATTTGGACACCGATGAGAACGGCATACGCATGAACCGCTATTTTGTGCAGCACCCGGATATGGTGCTGGGCCGCATGGTCATGGAATCCACCCGGTTCGGTATGGACAGCGCCTGCAAAGCCTATGAGGGCGCGGACTTGTCCGAACAGCTTGCCGACTCCATTCAGAATCTCCATGCGGAGATCACCGCCTATGAGGTGGACGAACTGGACGAGGAAGAAGATCGCTCTATCCCCGCCGACCCTGATGTGCGCAATTTCAGCTATACCATCGTGGACGGCACGCTCTACTTCCGGGAAAATTCCCGTATGCACCCGGTAGAGGCTTCTGTTACAGCGGAAAACCGTATCCGTGGAATGATCGCCCTGCGCGACTGTACCCGTCGGCTGATTGAACTGCAAACCGAGGGCTACCCGGACAAGGATATTCAGCAGGAACAGGCAAAGCTGAATAAGCTGTACGACGATTTCACCAAGAAATACGGCCTGATCAGCAGCCGCGGCAACAGCCTTGCGTTCAGCGAGGACTCCAGCTACTGTCTGCTCTGTTCTCTGGAGGTATTGGACGAGGAGGGGAACTTCAAGCGCAAGGCGGATATGTTCACCAAGCGCACCATTCGTCCCCATGAAGCCGTTACCAGCGTGGATACCGCCAGCGAAGCCCTTGCCGTTTCCATTGCAGAAAAGGCGCGCGTGGATATGGCGTATATGGCCGAACTGTCTGGCAAGACCGAGGACGAACTGGAACACGATCTTGCCGGAGTCATCTTCCGGGACATTCACTGCGCGGAAACAGCAGCGGCAATTCCGCGCGCTTTTGTTGATTTGAACCGCTATCCCTTTGTCACCGCCGATGAGTACCTGTCCGGCAATGTGCGGCGCAAGCTGCGTATGGCAAAGGCCATGTATGAGGTGCTGCCAGCCGAAAAGAAAGAACAGGTCAGCGGCAATGTGACGGCTCTGGAAGCTGTGCAGCCGGTAGATCTGACTGCCGGTGAGATCGGTGTGCGTATCGGCGCAAATTGGGTTCCCATTCCGATCTACGAGCAGTTTATGTATGAACTGTTCGGGACCAGCGGGTACGCCAAAAGCCGTATGAAAATTCTCCACTCAAAGGCTACCAACGAATGGAACATCACAGAAAAGAACGCTGATCGCAGCAATGTGAAAGCGTTTTCCACCTACGGCACCAGCCGCGTCAATGCCTATCATATCCTTGAGCTGACCCTGAACCAAAAGGACGTCCGCGTTTTTGATTATGTTGAGGACGAGTATGGGAATCGAAAGGCGGTTCTCAACAAAAAGGAAACGGCGATTGCCCAGGACAGGCAGGAACTCATTAAGGCAAAGTTCGCTGAATGGATATGGAAGGATATTGACCGGCGCGAAATGCTGTGTCGGATTTACAACGAAACTTTCAACTCGATTCGACCTCGTGAATACGACGGGCAGCATATCCGCTTCTCCGGCATGAACCCGGAAATCACACTGCGAACCCACCAAATCAACGCTATTGCCCATGTCATGTACGGCGGAAACACGCTGCTGGCGCATGAGGTGGGCGCGGGCAAAACCTTTGAAATGGTGGCGGCGGCGATGGAATCCAAGCGGCTGGGACTGTGTACGAAATCTCTGATCGTAGTGCCAAACCATATCACCGAGCAATGGGCGGCTGAATGGCTCCAGCTTTACCCTTCAGCCAATATCCTTGTCGCAACCAAAAAGGACTTTGAGCGACAGAACCGTAGAAAATTCTGCGGACGTATTGCCACCGGCGATTATGACGCCATCATCATCGGTCACAGCCAATTTGAGAAAATCCCCATGTCCAAAGAGCGGCAGGAAATCATGCTGCAGCGGCAGATTGACGAAATGCTCGCCGCGATTCAAGAGGCAAAATCCGCTAAAGCCGAGCGTTACACGGTCAAGCAGATGGAAAAGACGAAGAAATCGCTGGAGAACCGTCTGGCGAAGCTGAACGATCAGAGTCGCAAGGATGATGTGGTAACCTTTGAGGAACTCGGCATTGACCGTCTGTTCATCGACGAAAGCCACTACTTCAAAAATCTGTTTCTGATGACCAAAATGCGGAATGTCGGCGGGATCGCACAGACCGAAGCACAGAAATCCAGCGACCTGTTTATGAAAACGCAGTACCTTGATGAGATCACGGGCGGACGCGGCACGATATTCGCCACCGGCACCCCGATCTCCAACAGCATGGTGGAACTCTACACCATTCAGCGGTACTTGCAGTACGGCGTATTGCAGGAAACGGACATGGGTTTCTTTGACGATTGGGCCGCGAACTTCGGGGAAACCGTCACCAGCATAGAACTCTCCCCGGAGGGTACGGGCTACCGCGCCAAAACCCGCTTTGCCCGGTTCTTTAACCTGCCGGAACTGATGAACACCTTTAAGATGGTGGCGGATATTCAGACAGCAGATATGCTGCAACTTCCGGTTCCAAAGGCAAATTTCCACACAGAAGTCATCAAGCCTTCTGAACTTCAGCAGGAGATGATAAAGGGACTGGCAGAACGCGCTGAGGCCATCCGCGGGGGCGGCGTCGATCCCCGCGTTGATAATATGCTCCGTATCACCAACGACGGCAGAAAGCTGGCGTTGGATATGCGGCTCATTCAGCCGCTTGCCCCGGATGATGAGAACGGCAAGGTTGCCGTCTGCGCCCGTAATGTATTCCGTATTTGGGAGCAGACGCAGGAACAGCGAAGCGCCCAGCTTGTCTTCTGCGACCTGTCCACTCCGAAAGGCGACGGCAGCTTCAATGTCTATGACGATCTGAAAAAGAAACTCATGGAGAAGGGCGTCCCGGAGGAAGAAATCGCCTATATCCACGACGCCAACACCGAAGCCAGGAAGAAAGAACTGTTTGCCAGAGTCCGCTCCGGCCAGGTGCGCGTCCTGATCGGCAGTACGCAAAAAATGGGCGCAGGAACCAATGCGCAGGACAGGTTGATCGCGCTCCATGACCTCGATTGCCCGTGGCGACCGTCCGATCTGGCACAACGCCTGGGCAGAATTGTCCGGCAGGGCAACCAAAACCCAGAGGTTGAGATTTTCCGCTATGTCACGGAAAACACCTTTGACGCATATCTCTACCAGCTTGTGGAGAACAAGCAAAAGTTCATTGCACAGATCATGACCAGCAAAACGCCGGTGCGCGCCGCCGAGGACGTAGATGAAACGGCGCTTTCCTATTCCGAAATCAAGGCGCTGGCCACCGGCAACCCGCTGATTATTGAGAAGTGCAATCTGGATATGGAGGTCGGCAAGCTGAATATGCTCAAATCCAGCTATCTGAATCAGAAATATGCGCTGGAGGATATGGTGCTGCGAAAGTACCCGGAAACCATGACACGGCTGAAAGAAAGAATCGCCGGTTATGAGCAGGATATACAGCTTGTGCAGACACACCCCAAGCCCAAAGAGGATTTTGTGGGCATGGAGATCGACGGCAAGGTTATCACAGACAAGGAAGCTGCCGGCAAGGCCATTTTAGACGCCTGCACCAAAATGACCGGTTCCGACACATTCGCGCTGGGCAGGTACCGGGGCTTTTCTCTTTCTTTGGCCTATGACGGCACAAGCAACGAATACCGTATGACCTTAAAAGGTACGCTCTCCCATACGATTGTGCTGGGCGCAGATGTGTTCGGCAACATCACCCGTATGGATAACGCTCTGGACGGCTTTGAAACGAAGCTGGCCGCTGTCCGTGAGGAACTGGCTGATACAGAAAAGCAGCTTGAAAACGCCCGTGAGGAAATGAACGCGCCCTTTGCAAAGGAGGAAGAACTGGCGCAAAAGACCGCACGGCTGAAAGAGCTCAACATTCTGCTTAATATGGATCAGAAAGACCACGCTTTACTGGACGACGAGCCGGAGCAGGAAGAACCCGATAAGCCAAAAACACAGGACTATGCGCGATGAATGGAACGGAGGAACAAAGGTGACAAACGAAGAATTGAACACGGCACTCTATGAAAAGATGTTTGCCGAACAAGAAAAGTATCGCGAATGGCTTTTGTCGCTTTCCCCGGAGGAAATTCTGAATCACGCTTACGAATACACTGTCCGCGAGGACATCCTGCTTTCCTTGGAGTACCACGACCTTTCAGACTCTCAGGTTCAAGTGCTTTTACAGTCCTCCTCGCCGCTGGCAGATGTGTTTGCGCAATGGGAAAGCCGAGAAACTGATTATATGGACAAAATCTGGGACACGATTCAATGTGAAGCAAATTTGGCTTCGCTGCAGAAGAAACCAAGCGTGGAATTGACCTATGCGAAAATGAAACGTCTCTTTCGCGCTGCGGAGTGCGCCGGGCAGCATTTGACCGGCTATATTGTTTTCTCCCCGGCCAGCTTTGAGACACAGTATCCAGAGGGAAGCCGCACCTATGTTGTATCCAGCGACAACAAGGCATTCCAGTCCAATATGGGAGGGTATTCCATCTATGCCTCTGCCCTTGACGGTTCTGATCCGCTTGTGCGAATTGAACAGTATATGTCTGCTGAACACGGCGGCAAGGACGGATGGCAGATTGAACGCTGCTATATGAGGCCGGACGAAATGAAGCGTGGCCGCGCTCTGCTGGAAGCCGAGAAAAGTATGGAGAGATAAAAAAGCAGGAGCAAGCCTTCAGCTTGCTCCTTTACATAGAACTATTACTGGTTTCTCAGGTGTGCGTCCTTGCGGAGTGTATCTTTGAGAGCCTGTGCCATGTCCGCGATCATGCGGATTTCATATTCATCACAGTCTTTGAGAATATCGCCAATATCCTTTTCAAACTGCACCCGCGATTTTTTCACGCTGTCACAAAGGAGATCGTCCACTGTGACGGACAGAGCATTGGCTATGGTAACGATAGCCGTTAAACTGACCCGAGTTGTTCCGGTTTCAATGTTGCTTATGTGCGTTGGCGAAACACCGGTGATTTCCGCTAAACGCTCTTGCGTAAGGTCAACACTAATTCGCGCAATTTTGATCCGCTTTCCGATTGCTTTATAGTCAAGCTCCATATCGCGCCCTCCCCTGCTACTATTTTTATAAGTTCTATTGTAACCTTGGGGGGAGTTTGATATAATAAACTATATCCGTATATTACGGATATAGTTTATTTTTTTGAAAATTAAGGTGCTTTCTATGACTGTTTGTGTCTTCGCAGGACATCGGGAAGTATATCAGTCTGGGATTGACGCAAAGGTGAAAGAAGCAATCGACAGGCTACTACAGACCGATCACGACTTCATATTCTATACAGGCGGCATGGGTCAATTTGACGATATGTGCTCCTCAGCTGTCCGTTCAGCCAAACACCGTCACCCGGATTTGAATATCTCCCTTGCTCTGGTTCTGCCCTACATGTCAAATCGGCTGAACACAGATAAGGCGTATTATGAATCCCTCTATGACGACATCATCGTTCCTACTGAATTGGCCAATGTGCATTATAAGGCGGCTATCACAAAGCGAAACCGCTGGATGGTAGATCGGGCGGATCATGTGATTGCCTATGTGTATCGGGAATTTGGCGGCGCGATGGAAACCGTGAAATACGCAAGGAAGCAAGGAAAGCAAATCGTCAATCTGGCGGATTAGACATAAAAAGGCGTTCAGCAAAACATGGCCCCCTTTACATAGCGGACTGCGAAATGCAGTCAAATCATGCTATGCAAAGGGGGCCTTATTTTTTTATGCCTTTTATTCCTCCAGAGGTCGTTGCCAAAGCCCGCAAAATGGACTTGCTGACCTATCTACGCAATTACGAGCCGGACGAGTTGGTTCATTTCGGCGGCAGCACCTATTGCACCCGTGAACATGACAGCTTGAAAATCTCCAACGGGAAATGGTGCTGGTTCTCCCGTGGGATCGGCGGCACATCGGCGCTGGACTATCTGATTAAGGTCAAAGATATGCCGTTCATGGAGGCAGTTGAACGGATCGTGGGGCAGGCGGCTGAAAGGCCACCTGTTTTCGTTTCAGCGCCAAAACAGGAGAAGCCCAAGGAACTGCTGCTCCCAAGAGCCAGCCGAGATGCCACCCGAGCCGTGAATTATCTTGCCAGACGCGGAATCGACCATGAACTGATTGATTTCTGTATCCAGACAGGGCGGCTCTACGAAAGTGAGCCGTATCACAATGTCGTATTTATCGGGCAGGATCGGAACGGCAAAGCGCGGTATGCCAATCTGCGCGGTATCGGTTCGGATTTCATCGGGGACGCGAATGGCAGCGACAAGCATTACTCTTTCGGTATTCCCGCCGCAGAACAAAGCGATACGCTCCACCTGTTTGAATCCGCTATTGACCTTTTATCCTATGGGACAATCCTGAAGTTGGAGGGCATAGACTGGCGACGCCACAATCTGCTATCTCTGGCTGGCGTGT
>JAFLRP010000183.1 GCA_022511515.1 Acutalibacter sp. | reverse complement strand
ATGTGCTTTTCGTCATTCATCGTTCTTCACCCCGCTCCTTGTTCTTCGGTCTGATCGGTTTTCCGTTTTCATCATAGTTCTTTGGGTCTGCGGCGGGAATATGCCAGCCGAACATGGAACCGGTCAGCATTGCCTCTGCCTGTGCCTTTGAAACGCCCAGCTTCTGGTTGTATTCGTCTACCAAAGTGGCGTTCTGAGCCTGATCGCCCATGTTGATCTCCGTCTTGTAGTAGCCAGTTTCTCCTTTCTTGATGATAATGACTTCACCAGTGCCGGGTAAAACGCCGTAGCATTGGCTCGGCAGAGAGGAACGCTTGGGGATGACTTTGTTGCCGTTATGCTCCATGATTTCGGCAAACTGGCAGATATGATAGAGTTCTCCGCCGACTTCAAGATGATTGTCGTCTATATAACGGCAAGTACGATCCTCCATTGTGCCATCGTCCCGTGTAATACGGATTTGGTCGCCGTCAGGGATACGGAACAGTTCCTTATACTTCGGGTCGATAAAGCGAATTCCCTTTTCGGCCCGCATCAGATGTCGGTCCAGGCTCTCCCGATGGTAGCAGTAGATATAGAGGTTGGATTCGCCCGGGTTGGGGTTGAGACGCATAAGGTAGGCGTACTGTGCCGTATCTGCCCGAAACCCGAATTCATCGGTGTGTTTCCCGAAGCTGCTGTCCGGGTGAGAATAGCAGTAAGCAGCTAAGCTCATGCGGTTTCTCAGAACGCCGCCGTATTCCTCATCAAAGCGGAGAGTGTTCAAAACCGTTTCGTACTCTGCTTTGAACTCCGCTGTTCTCAGTTCTTCACAGTGGCTGTTCCAGTGCCCATGGAGAGCAATCCCATGTGTGTCCACATCCATTTGATGGTGTCCAATACAGCCGGTCTGTCCCATGATCTGCTGGCTCTGCGAATAGGAATACAGCCGTTCTTGCGGCATCATAGGTCTGATTGTCATATCCATTTACCGTTCATGCTCCTTTCCTTTAAGGGGCTTTTGCTTTTCAGATTGTCCGTTCAGTTCTTCCAGACATTGAATTTCCTCCTGTGCGCGGGCAATAAGGTCTTTTTCGGCGGCAAACTGATCGCTGAAGTAATGACCCCAATAGTAGTTGTTGCCGCCAGAACATTTCCATGTCACAAACTGTCCGGGCGATTTCAAATGAATACCGAGGACAAATTCACTTTCGCCAATAAAGACCGAACTGACAATTGCATATCCGGCATTGATTCGCATACTCATCTCTTTATACTCCTTTCCATGGTCTTGGGTATGTAAAATGGGCGGCAATTTCAGCCGCCCCAGGTCGTTATTTGCGCTTGTTTCTAATCTTCAGGAAGATCAGCGCGCCCACAATGAACACGACCAGCGCAATCCCAATGATGGTTTTCGGTTCCATTATTTCACTTCCTCCTTCTTCCTTTTCTTTACGATATAGGTGATCCAGCCGCCGCATGCAGCAAAGCCAAGGAAAGCGATGACTGCCAACACTCTCCAAAGCGCAGTGTGGCTGTCGTCGCCGGTCTTGGGCGTTTCGGGCAGGGGAGGGATCAGCTTTACAGTCTGCCCAGCGTCCTCAATATCTGCGTGTACGGCGATCTCCACGCTGTCGCGGTAGAGGCTCTCAAACACAACGATTTCGGTTTCGGCGGTAATGCCGTCCGCGTCAAAGATAAAGAACACGGTCACTTCGCCATCGCCGGTTTCGGGTGTGAAAGTCGCTTTGGAGTGGAGTTGTTTGCCATTTACAAGGAATGGCTGGCCAGTGGCCTTATCCATGAGAACGCCTTTCATCGTGTATTCTTTGCCGGGGGTCAGGTTCTTGTAGGAGATCACATCTTCAATGGTGATCTTGCCCGTGGCTTTGACCTCTTTTTTACCGTTGACGGTAGCCTGTGTGCAGATTTCAGGCACATGGACTGTGACGGTCTGGCTCTCGTCCTCAATGTCGGCATGAGCCGCCAGTTTCCGCCCCTCATGGTACAGGCTTTCAAAGACAACGATGTCTGTATCGGTCTTGATATACTTGGCGTCAAAGGTAAATGATACGACGACCTCGCCGGACGGGTTCCCCGGCACAAAGGAGGCTTCGGAGCGGATTTCCTCGCCGTTCAAAAGCAAAGGTTTGCCCGTGGCCTTATCCATGAGAATGCCATTTACCGTGTACTCCTTGCCGGGAATCAGATTGTTATAGGAAACCACATCTTCAAGGGTAAACACCTCAGTGGCATTGACTTCCTTTTCGCCATCCACGGTGGCAGTTGTGCCGACCTCCGGCACAAGAACGGTCACGGTCTGTCCGATGTCCTTGATGTCGGCATGGACGGCCAGTTCAATCCCGTCTTTATAAAGTCCCTCAAAGACAACAATTTCGGCATTTCTGGAGATACGCGTACCGTCAAAGACAAAGGGCACAATCACCTTGCCGGACGGGTTCTCAGGTACAAAAGTGACTTCGGACGTGACCTGTTCACCGTTTGCAAGGAACGGCTTCCCGGTGGCTTTGTTCATGAGAATACCCTTGACGGTGTATTCTTTGCCGGGGATCAGGTGCTTGTATTCCACCACATCGTCAATGGTGACGGTTTTGCTGGGGTGGATTTTCTTTTCGCCGTCCACGGTGGCAGTTGTGCTGATTTCGGGGATTCGGTCATTGACTACGGTGATCTCGATGATCTCCTCATCGACTGTCACATAGACATGGTGAATTTCGTTGTTCGGCAGGAAGCCCTCGGCGGGCGCAAGTTCTACGATAACCCAGTTCCCGTAAGGGACACTCTCGAAAACAAACGCACCGTCCTCGCCGGATGTGGCGGTCAGGATTGCCGTTTCCTCGGAAAACTCGATTTCATCACCGCGGAACAGGCCGAAAACCGCGCCGGCGACGTGTTCTTCTGCTTCGCGGTCGATTTTCAGCCCCTTGATCGTGCCGTAAATGAGATCGTTCTGGATTGTCTCGCCGTCATTCCCTGCAAGATTGACGGTCACCACTTCCTGACCGGCATACTCAAATTGAACGGGATACTTCGCATCAGAGAGGACATAATGGCTGTCTGTGGCGATTTCTTTCAGGTAGTAGCTGCCAAAGGGCAGATCTGTCGCAAAGACCGCATGACCGTTCTCGTCCACCGAAACGATTTCCAGCAGACTGTCGGCAGGAATAACCGTACCGTCTGCGGCAGTCAAGTCCTCCGCAGCATAGAGACCAAAGGCCACGGCGGTAATCTCGGATTTCTGTCCAATGCCAAACTTGTCGTTTTGCTCCATGACCTTATCCAGCGAAACAGCAGCTTTCTGGCGCTCGTTGTAGAAGCTGGCGGCAGTTTCCGTGATCTCAATCTCCTGCCCGGCGTAGGTCAATTCCACGGCGCGGATTTCCTCGTTCAACACCATGCCAAACGGGGCTGTGATTTCCTTGACCTCAAATTTCCCGAGATACAAGGGCTTGCTCTGTGCATTGCCTGTCTCATCGGTGGTGATGGTGTCAGCGACTGTACCCTTGGCGTAACGCAGCGTTCCGTCCAGCGTGTAAATATCCTCGGCGGCGATGATCTCATAGATTGCACCGGGAAGTCCCTGGACAGAGTAAACCGGCTGGTACACAACCTCCGATTCTACGACGGAAGCGAATACCTCGCCGGTCTTGCTGATCTTGATAATGCCTTTTTGCGGCATATTTTCCTTGACCACTTTGACCACGGTAACGGCACTTTCTTCGGTGGCATTGTCTGCGGTCACATCAAAAAACACGGGATCGGTATTTAAGACATAACCATAGGGGGCGCTCACCTCAACAAGCGAATAGCCGGTGCCATATTCCAGCGATTCGGGGGTGAACAGGTAGCCCTCGTCGTTGGTATAGAAAGTGTCGATGGTGGTCGGTGTCGGATAGGTGAAAGATTGCGAAATCAAGGAACCGTCCGGGCGGTAAAGCTGGAAGCCTGCGCCCGCATAGGGGATAGACTTGCCGGTTTCCGAGTCAACCTTGATGATCTTGACATAGCTCTTAAAGTTGGCGTTGTTAGCAAGATAGCGGTAGGTGTGACCGTCCTTAGAGATATACACATCGAAATCGGGTAGCAACTCACGACCGTCCCAGCCTTTGACCTGATGCACCGTGTAAATGCCATAGGGCAGCATTTTTGTTTCGGCAAAGCCGTTCTCGTCGCAGACAAGGTAGTCACGCTCGGTAATTTTGGTCGCGTCATAGCTGCCGGAGGATTTCAGATACACGGAAAACTCCGCGCCGACCTCCGGGGTTTCAAGCTGGGTACTGCCGTCATCTGTATGCTTGATGATAGCGATATTGCCTTTCTTGATTGTTTCATAGACCGTATCAGAGATTGCGTTGTATTCCACGGCGTAGTTTTTGGCTTCTGCACCGATGCGGTGAACGGTCTCGTCAAGCAGGTAGCCCTCGGACGGGGTGATCTCCCGCAGGCTCCAATCATCGCCGCAGATATAATACTTGGTGGTAAACTGCCCCTTGGCGTCGGTGGTATAGCGGTCGATCTGTTCCTCGCCTTTGTAAATGCCGTACACGGCACCAGCAAGAGAAGCGTCGCCCTGGGCTGTGCCGTTTTCGCTGTCGCGCTTGGTAACAGTCAAATTCCACTTTTTCAGGCGGTTGTCAAAGGACTTCTCCGTGACCTTGTTCCACTCGACGACTGCCGTCTGCTTCTCAGGAATGACATAGCGGACAGGCGTTTCGACCTCCTCTAAAGTAAAGCCTGTGCCAATGAGGATATTTTTGAAATATGCCTTTCCGTCGGAGCCGACTGTTGCGTACTCGTCTACGGGCAGACCGCTGTAAGAAGTTCCGTACAGATGGAAGCGCAGACCCTGCTCCAAGCCGTCCTCAGCGGTTTTGGTAACAGTCAGGTCGCCGCGCTTCAACTTGTTTTCAAACGATTTGCTCGTGACCTTGTTCCATTCAATGTTGACGGTCTGCTTGGCGGGTGTGACATATCTGTCCGGCGTTCCGACCTCCTCCAGCGTGTAACCGGAACCGATCAACACATTCTGGAAACGCGCCTTGCCGTCCGAACCGACGACGGCATATTCATCAACGGCGATGCCGGAAAGCGATGTGCCGTACAGATGGAATTTCATACCCTGGTGCAGCCCGTCCTCGGCGGACTTGGTAACGGTAAGATCGCCGCGCTTGAGCTTGTTCTCAAAGCGAACCGTCACATCGCCATTGTCCAGAGTAAAGGACTTGGAAGAAACGGGAACATAGCGGGTAGGGGTCTGCTCTGTTACCGTATAAGTGATGACCTCCATATCCGGGGTGTAGATGGGCAGGTCGCTGATGTCGATCCTGCCGTTTGCATTGGTGGTTTTGGTGTAGGTGTTGCCGTCGCTGCCGGAGATGATAAAGGTAAGCCCGCTGACTTTGCCGTCCTCTGACGTTTTGATCAGGCCGGCATTGCCGGTAATCTCCCCCTCGGTCTGGACGGTGATGATCGCGGCAACAGGGTCATAGCCGGCTGTATAGGTGGCGAAATCCTGCTGACTGCTATCGTGGTTATTGGTTCGCCATACAGCCACGGCACCGCGACCGCCCTGTGCACGGTAGGTGACAGTAGAGGAAGTCACCGGGCTGGAGATGGGCTGATCGGTGGTGAGGGTCATGCTGTTGCCGCTGGAGGTGATGGTGACGCCCGGTACGGCGGTTCTGAAATTGTAGTTACTCAGAACTCCGTTGGTATCGGTCACGGTGGCAGCAAACTTTTCGCCGTCCCACTTCAAGGTGATGGTCTTGGCAGCAGAAGCAGCCAGCCCATTCTCGGCGGGATAGCTTGCAAAGCTGGGGATCAGCCGGGATTTGGTGATTTTCTCTTTCAGCTGGTTGTAGTAAGACAGGAAATTCGCCTGATTGTACGCATAGGGCGCGATCTTCTGCATATCCGCGTCTACAGCGGCCTCAATGCCGATCAGGTGGTTGCCCTGCATAAAGATGTGACCGTTGCAGGTGGCCCAAACTAACAGCTGGGTGACAAGCCACCTGTCGTTGCTGTCGCCTACACCCCAGGGTGTGGGCGGGTTGCCGGAGGGCTGGCCGGAATACTGAAACCCGTGCACCATGATGGTGCCGATGACGTCGGAACGGCTGTCAGAACCCATTTCCTCCCAAGTATAGCCATTCATGTCCGTGGCACCGCGCTCATGGTTGAGGCAGTATGCCGCAGCCTGCGTCTTGCCGTCCGCAAGAATGATGGAATGGGCAGGGGTACCGCTAAGCTGACCCATGGTCTGAGTCTGAATAGACCCACTTTCGGGCAGCGTGTTAAAGAGGACACGCAGCTTGCCCTGTTCGCCGATGGACATGGTTTGAATCAAACCGGTGTTCAGCTTTCTGACAGAGCCGCCGTCGATGTTTTCAGTTTCGAACCCGTCCGCAAACGCAGAGGTGGGTACCATGCTGACGCACAGAAGAAGCACCAGCAGCATGGCAGTAATTCTTTTATAGATTGATTTCATGCACTAAACTCCTTTTTTGGCATAATAAAAGCCCTCTGATTTCTCAGAGGGCCTTTCGTTTTGTTATTCGGTTTAATAGAAGAAGTAGAAGATACCCGGTTTGGGTTCGCTGATCCAGTAGGTGAAGGTATCGCTCGGACTGTACCACTCTTTGAGATACCTGATCTCGGTAGCTGCAACCCGCTGGGCGTTTTGTGCCAGCGTCAGGTCGCTGTCAGCTTCCATAAAACCCTGCCAGCCATGCCCGCCGCCCATGATCTTGAAGGTGGCATTGGGAAACTCCTTTTGCACCAGTTTCTTGACTTCCACCATAAGGGCGCTGTCTGCTTTCTCCGGGATCGTGTAGTACAGGGTCAGCATTTCAGAGGGTACGCCATTGGCGTATTCCTCCAGAATATAGAAGCTGTCTGCCCCGGTATCGTTCAGCAGTTCCAGCGTGTTGAAGATGGCCCAAGCCGCTGTTTGGTGGCTGTCGCCCCAATCCACGAAGTCAATGACGATCTCCCGGTAGGCGTTGTTTCTGTTGAGGTTCGGGTTCCATTTGGCATCCGTCCCGGCCAGCACCTGCTCCAGAATCTCGTAGGGGTTTTGATCTTCGGCCCATGAATGGCTGTGAAGGATAAGCTGGGGCAGTTCGGAGGGGTCATTTCCATTCGGTTCATCACCGTTTTGCTCACCTGCCAACAAGTCTCTGGCATTCATGAAAACCTGGGCGACTTGGGCGCGGGTAGCTGTCCCTTGCGGTAAGAGTTTTCCGTCCGATCCGCTGAGTATTCTATGGCTGACAGCCCATTGCATAGCTTTTTCGGCGAAGCCGGACACTTTCCTGCTGTCCGGGAATCTGTTCACAGCGTTGTCGGAATATGAGGTGTCCCCGCCGATCTTTCCAACGTAGTTGTACAGAATGACAGCCATTTGCTCACGGGTAACGCTCTGATTCGGACTAAACTTGCCGTTGCCTGTCCCGCTTACGATACCGTTGCCAGCTGCCCATTCCACATAGGGGGCGAAGTAATCGCTGGATTTTACGTCTGAGAAGCTGTTACGATTGGCAGAACCCTCTGCCTTTGCCTGTTTCCCCAGCACAGTAACGAACATTCCTCGGGTCATGGCCTGCTCGGGAGAGAAAGTGGTTTTGCTGGTGCCGGAGAACAGTCCTTCTCTGGCTGCATACTCCACCGCAGAGTAGTACCACGCACCGGGCTTTACGTCTTTGAAGTCCGAAACCTGTGCTGCACCAGCCGACAAAGAAATGCCGGCAAACGTAAGAGTTGCCATAGTAGCCGCAATTATCCTTCTGAACTTTTTCATAAGTACCCTATCCTTTATTGACGCAGAAGTCCCGGATGGGGATGCCTATGTGAAGTTCCCGGCTTTCTGCACCTTGGTGTACATCCCCTTTACGATGACAGTATACTACTTTTGGGGAATAACTTCAAAGGTGCAAATAGGTGAAAGGCACATCTTTTTTCAGTGGGTACAGGAAGTTTTAGGGGGTGAGGTGTGGAGAGGGGGACGAAACGCTGTCCCAGCTAACTTTCAAAAGGGTATAGTTACCCCTTGTCAGGGAGATTATCGCGCCTGCTCGCGCTGACGCCTGCGGTACAGTTCCAGTGCCTTTATTATGGTATCCTCAATCGTCTGCGCGGGCGTCCCCGGCGCAAAATACTTGCTGATACGCTCTCTCGGAATCTTAACCTGCTCGATTTGATTGCCTTTTTCCTCCTGCATGATGGAAAGGATCACGTCCTCATTCAGCTTGCCTGCCTCTGAGAAAGTTCTCATCTTAATAGCTTGGGCATGGGAAGGGGTGCAGTCCTCGACCTCGATCAGTTCAGACAATGATTCCTGTTCCTCTTTCCGCAGGTAGGACAGTTCCACAGCCGGACGAAGTGCCATTTGCCGCTGGCCTTTTTCTTTCAGGACGGAATTGTCCACAAGTTCCAGCAGGTCGGGGATAAGGGAGGTAAGACGGATATACCGCTGAATTTGGGTGTTGCTGTCCGGCGATTGGTCTGCCAAAACCTCTCTTGATGTTTGCCCGAACTTCTGTCCCAGTGGGACAGAAGTTAAATCTGTGCGGCTTCCTTGCTGCCGACGCATCGCGTCCAGCTTCATCTTGTAGGCAAAGGCCTTTTCACTCGGCAAAATCTGTTCCCGCTGCAAATTGGAATCGACCATGATAATGGTGGCTTCATCGTCCGTCAGTTCGCGGACAATACAGGGGACAGTTTCTTTCCCTGCCAATTCGCTGGCCTTTTTGCGCCTGTGTCCGGCGACCATTTCATAACCGCCGTCCGGCTTCGGCCTGACAAGACCAGGGACTAAAACGCCGTGCTGCTTCACGCTGTCCGCCATTTCCATCATGGTTTCGTCCATACGCACCTTAAAGGGGTGGTTTGGGAAATCGCTGATCTCCGCAAGCGGAATGTCCATGACGGTTTCGCGCTTTGCCTCGTCGCGCTCGGCCTGGGTGGTAAACAGACTATCTACTGAGAGCAGATTTGCTGCGCTGCCTGTTGCCAATGTCCGTTACCTCCTTTACCAGATTGCGGTAGCTCTTCGCTGCCCGTCCTCTCGGCTCATGCAGGAAAATACTCTTGTCTGCCGTGCTGATCTCTGCCAGCCGCACCGTTGCCGGAATGACCGTCTGCAAGACAGGCAGATGTTTCCCAAAGTTCTCTTTGACAGTCTTTACGATGTCCTTGCGGAAATTGGTTTCATTTGCCATTGTCAGGAACACGCCGCCGATTTTCAGCTTGGGATTGATCTGCCGCTGGATACTCTGCACCGTGCCGACCAGCTCCGTCATATCCTCGGCGGCAAGATAATCTGCCTGCACAGGGATCAGCACATAGTCCGAAGCGGACAGCGCGTTGATGACCAGCATACCCAAGGACGGGCGGCAGTCAAGCAGCACATAGTCGTACTCGCTTTTTACGCCGTCCAGATACTGCTTTAAGACGGTTTCGCGGCTCATAGCGTTTACCAGGCCGACCTCAACGGCAGACAAAGTACGGTTTGCCGGAACAAAATCGAAGCCCTCGCCGTGGCGAATGATTTCAGGATGACCGTCCCTGTGGGCATTGGCAACAACATCGTTCATCACATTGCCCAGCGTCAGCGGCATTTCATGGGGCTTGCGCTGTCCCAGCATTTTGGTGAGATCACCCTGCGGGTCTACATCCACAAGCAATACTCGCTTGCCGTCCATAGCCAGTCCCGCGCCGAGATTATACACGGTGGTGCTTTTCCCGACGCCGCCTTTTTGATTGGCAACCGCAATCACCTTTGTTTTCGGCATAGATGGGTTCCTCCTTTCCTTTATAAATGTTTAGCCGCCCAGCTTGAAATGGACGGCTATGTAGGGGAGGACGGCTTGCGTCCTCTCATTCGGCTGTTATGTTTCAGCCCGGTGCTGGTCCGCATATTCGTAATCCAACAGCAAATCTTCAGTGTCGAGTAAAAACTCATCCATGAATACGGCGATTCCCTCCGGGTACGGCCCCAATTCGGAAAGGTCATTGGGGATGTCGATGGCGGCGAGATCATAGAGCGCCAAAACAAGGTGGAACGCCTCGTCGTATTTCCCACAGCCATTCAATGCCGCAATCGCCGACCTTACTGCACGGATCGGATCGAGCGATCCGGTTACTTCCAGAAGGCCGTCCCAAAAGGGGGCAGCGTAAGCGCCGGATACGTTGCTGAGGAGCTGGACTGCAGCAGGGCTGAGATTGTTATTTTGGTGGGGCTGATGATCCATCATAAAAATACCTCCAATAGATTTGTGTTTTATGTATCGCCCCGTATCTCGGCATAGCTTTTTATATCGCTTTACTGCTTTTGATAACATTTTTACAACAATTTCAAGTTTTTTCACTTTAATTGGTGGCTCCCAAAGAGGGCAGAAAACCGAAATGTTATCACGATTTTCTTGATAACATTTCTCTGAAAATAACAAAATCGCAGGATTTTAACCTCCCTGCGATTCGTTAATGGATATAGGAAAACCCGCATAAATTCAGCATTTATGCGGGTTTCTTTGTATAAGGACTATAAAAAGATATTTTCGGCGTTTCGGCGAGTAGACTTGAACCCTCACCGAAAATCACTTGAGTATTCAGATTCGGTCTTAACAGTGAATGGCTTCGTTTAATGCAGATATATTAGTTCTATGCCCTCATCTTTTCCGAGGTTGCGACTGTACTGCTTATCTACAGAATTATTCCAATGTTCATGAACACCAAGATTTTCAACCACTTTTCCGTTCCCGTCCGTATAGATCGTGCCGGATGGGGCATTCCCTACAAGTCCTGCCTCATGCAAATAATTCTCCACAGTCGGATTATTTCGGAGTGCACCGTTATTATTTGTGACAGTCGGCTCATTGATCAAGAAATCCGCACCGACGGAATCGATAGCTACCGGGTCTTGGGACACGAAAATACTGGATGTATAGTCCCCGTTAAACGGCGATTGCTGCCACTTTGAATTCTCCGCGGTAATCGAAGTTCCTTCGCTTGTGGCACATATCAGAGCGTCCAACATATACAGCACAGTCTTTTCGCCAAGCTGATAATTTGCCATCAGATCCACAAGTGGGCTGTAAATTCCCATTTCATTTTTTGTCAGCCATTGATGTAAGTTCGCACCCTCCGGCGGACGCATGGCATTGCCGTTGATAAAAGAGCCGAAATGATTCTTTCCGCAAAGCGTAATGCCGTAGCTGTGACCTTTGAGATTGGCAAGGTTGATAACATACACCGCCTCGGTCACACAGGTGGGCAGATAATTGACTTTACCGCTGAATTCATACGACCAATTGATCGGAGCGCTTTCATCGGCAACGCCATTATCCCGACCAACGAACCGAACGCCTTTTAAGTTTCCTTCAGTGCACATCTCCGCCATATAATCGGGAAATAGACGGGAAACATCATAGACCGTAATATCAGACGGAGCAACTCCGGCTTCTTCAACAAGAGAACGCAACAACGCTTTTAACAGCACCGGATTGGTATA
>JAFLRP010000182.1 GCA_022511515.1 Acutalibacter sp. | reverse complement strand
GCTGGATCTGCTGGAATACCCAATCAGGCTGGGGCACGATGTGTTTGAAACGGGGAGCATCAGCTTTGACAGTTTGCGGACTTTATCTTCCGCGCTGGGGAAATTTTCTTCCGCGCTCCTGACCTACAATATTCAGAAACCCCGGGTCATTTCCTGTACCGCCCTGCGGGATGCGAAAAACCGCACCCTGGTCATAGACCAGCTCAAAGTCCGCAATAATCTGGACGTGGCGGTGCTGGAGGACAGTCAGGAAAAAGCCTATCTCTATTCGGAGATCGCCACCAAGTTGACGGACGCGGATTGCCTGCGGCCCGGGAATTCCGTCATTGCCTACGTTGGCTCGGGCAGTATCGGTGTGGCCGTTTACGACGGAACGAAAATTCTCTATTTTCAAAATATCTCCATGGGCGCTTTGAAGCTGTACGAGGTCTTGCACAAAATACGGGAAGTGGGCCAGGAGTTTCACACGGTTGTGGAGGAATATCTGGACACCGTTCTGAACCGCGTTGCCTTTTCTGAGTTTCCCATTCAGAATTTGATTCTCACCGGCTCGCAGATCGATCTGGTTGCCAAGCTGTGCGGCGCGAAGCATGAGAAAAGTATGTATCAATTCGGCACAGAACGGCTTTCCGAGCTGTACTTGTCTCTGCGCTCCCTGACCCCGGAGGCCATCGGCATGCGCTACGGGATCAAGGAACAGGACGCCGCTATTCTCTACACTGCTCTTGCCATCTATCAGGCCATGCTGCGCTTCTCCCCCAATACCGCTATGGTCTGCGCGCCCACCGCTGACATTTCCGAGGCGGTGGTCAGATGCATGCTTTCCCCCAAGGCAGATGCGGAACGGATACAATACTTCCGAAAAAGCGCCATCGCCTGCGCGAAGACTACGGCAAAGCGATTCGGCTGCGATCCGGAACATTCCCAGTACATTCGAGACTGCGCCTGCCGCATTTTTGATAAGCTCAAGCGCATTCACGGACTGGATCCCTCCAAGCGTCTGATTTTGGAGCTGTCTGCCATTCTCCACAGCTGCGGCAGCTTTGTCAGCGCCCGGCAGCACAACCGGTGTACGTTTGATCTGATCCGCAATATGGACCTGTTCGGACTCTCGAAAACTGAGATCCTGGAGGTCGCTTTCGTGACGGGCAGCATCTCCGGCAATTTGGCAGTGGAAGAAAATCCCGACTTCATGGAACTGAACAACAAGGAAAAACTGGTGATTTCCAAGCTGTCCGCTCTCTTCCGGATCGCCAACGCGCTGGATAAATCCCATCGGGAGAAGCTCAGGGACTTGAAAGTGACCGTCGAAGACGATCGGGTGCTTTTCAAAGCTTCCGTTTCAGGCTCCCCTCTGCTGGAGCAATGGGCCTTTGCGGAATCTGCCCAATTCTTCAAGGAAGTATTCGGACTTTCCCCGGAGCTTTCCGTGAAATACGAACTGCTGTAAGAGGTGATCACAATGGCTGGTAAAAAGATGCCCTATTATAACCGAGAATTGAGCTGGATGGACTTTAACGCCAGAGTTTTGGAGGAGGCCACCAAAAAGGAAAATCCTCTGATGGAGCGGCTGCGTTTTCTGGCCATCACCGGCTCAAATCTGGATGAATTCTTCATGGTGCGGGTGGCCGGTGTCAAGGCGCAGGTCAGCGCCAATCACAAGCCCAAGGAAAGCTTTGATCTTTCCCCCGCCGAATTGCTCACAGAGTTGGAGGAGAAGACCCATAAATTTATGGAAAAGCAGTACTCCTGCCTCCATCGCTCCATTATGCCGGCACTGAACAAGAGAGGGATTCGTTTCGTGACCTGCGACGAGATGGACGAGAAACAGCTTGCCTACCTTTCCGATTACTTTGACAAGGTTCTGTTTCCCGTCCTTACCCCGCTGGCAGTGGACGGAAGCCGTCCCTTCCCCCTGCTTGCCAACAAATCTGTCAATATTGCCGTTATCCTAAAGAGCAAGGAGGGAGAAAAGCATTATGCCATCGTACAGGTACCTTCGATTCTTCCCCGGTTTCTGGAACTCCCCTCTGAGAGCGGCAGGATTTTTACTTTACTGGAGGACGTGATCACCTACAAGCTGCCGGAGCTCTTTGAACTTCACGAAATCAAGGCTTCCTGTCCGTTCCGCATCACCAGAGATTCCGATCTGGAGATTGACGAAGAAGCGGAAGACTTCATGAGCGAAGTGAAAAAATCCATTAAGCGGAGAAAAAGAGGCCGTCCTGTCCGCCTGGAGATCCTGCAGAAATGCGAGAAAAGCATTCGCAGTTTCCTGGTGGATATGCTGAAAATCAAAAAGAGTGAAATTTACCAGCTACCCGGACCCTTGGATTTGACTTTCTTCTCTAAATTTGCCGGGGTATCCGGTTTTGAAAGCATGTGCTTCCAGCCCATCCGCCCGGTTGCCCCTGCAGATTTCTGGGGCTATGACGACATTTTCCAGGCCATTCGGGAAAAGGACAGAATGGTGCATCACCCCTACGAAAGCTTTGACTGCGTGGTGCAGTTTATTGAGCAGGCCGCTCAGGACGAAAATGTGCTGGCAATCAAACAAACGCTATACCGTGTCAGCGGAAATTCCCCTATTGTGGCGTCTCTCATCAAGGCAGCGGAAAACGGAAAGCAGGTCACGGTACTAGTGGAGCTGAAGGCCCGCTTTGACGAGGAAAACAATATCAACTGGGCAACTCAACTGGAAAAAGCCGGCTGCCATGTGATTTACGGACTTCACGGCCTGAAAACTCACTGTAAGATCGCCTTGGTAGTGCGGCAGGAGGAGGACGGCATCCGCCGCTATCTCCATCTGGGCACGGGCAACTACAACGATTCTACCGCGAAAATCTACACCGATTTGGGAATGTTTACCTGCAATGACCAGTACGGCGCAGATGCTTCTTCCCTGTTCAATGTTATCACCGGGTATTCCCGTCCGCCGGAGTACAACCGTTTCGCGGTGGCGCCCCACGGCCTGAGAAATTTCTTTATCCGTATGATCAAGGCGGAGACCGTCAACGCCCGGCAGGGTCTGCCCTGCGGCATTACGGCTAAGGTGAATTCTCTTGTAGATCCGGAGATCATCGGGCTTCTCTACGAGGCCTCTCAGGCCGGCGTACCTATCAGGCTCGTTGTGCGGGGCATCTGCTGTCTGATTCCCGGACTGACCGGCGTCAGCGAAAACATTACCGTCATCAGTATTGTGGGACAGCTTTTGGAACACAGCCGAATTTTCCGGTTTGAAAATGCCGGAATGCCCAAAATCTATTTGGGCAGCGCTGACTGGATGCAGAGAAATCTGGATCGGCGTGTGGAACTGGTGTTCCCCGTGGAAGACCCTGATCTGAAAGAGCGGGCTTTCGGCATTCTGGAAACCCTTTTGAACGACAACACCAACGCCAGAAGCATGTCCTCCGATACCGTGTATCACCACGTCAATCGGCGAGGGAAACCGGCGTTCAGCAGCCAGCTTACGTTCTATAGGCAGGCAAAGGAACGCCTCGCTGAGCTTCAGCCAAATCTGGAGGACAGCCCCCTCATCCCCATTCATTCTGCGGAAGAAACGGACACCCACTAACTGCGGGTTTACCGTTCTGCGATATTTCTTTAAATCTATAAAACTGGAAGGAGCAAGTATTATGAAAAGAGTAGGTATTCTCACCAGCGGCGGCGATTGTCAAGGTCTGAACGCTGCCATTCGCGGCGTTGCCAAGGGACTGTATGAGGAATTTGGCCCGGACAAAGTGGAGATCTACGGCATCAAGGACGGCTATAAAGGCTTGATCTTCGGAGAATACAAACTGATGAAAGAATCGGATTTCTCCGGCATTCTCACCCTGGGCGGTACGCTGCTGGGGACCTCCCGTCAGCCCTTCAAGATGATGCGCGTTATCGATGAGAACAGCGTGGATAAAGTGCAGAACATGAAGGATAACTACAAGAAGATGAAGCTGGACTGCCTGTTTGTCCTGGGCGGCAACGGCACCCAGAAGACTGCCAATCTGCTGCGGGAGGAAGGACTGAACGTCATTCATTTGCCCAAGACCATTGACAACGATATTTGGGGCACCGACGTCACCTTTGGCTATCACAGCTCTGTGGAGATCGCCACCGACGTCATTGACCGCCTCCACACCACCGCCACCTCTCACGGCCGCATCTTCATTGTAGAAGTCATGGGCCATAAGGTGGGCTGGCTCACGCTGGCAGCCGGTATTGCCGGCGGTGCAGATGTGATCCTGCTGCCGGAGATTCCCTACGATATCAAGAAAATTGCCAAGACCCTGAACAACCGTATTGAGAAGGGCAAAAAATTCTCCATTCTTGCTGTGGCGGAAGGCGCGATCTCTAAGGAAGAAGCCGCTCTTTCCAAGAAAGAATTCAAGAAGGCAAGAGCCGATTTCAAGTATCCTTCCATCGTCTACCGCATTGCGGAAGAACTTTCGGAGAAGGTGGACAACGAAATTCGCGTGTGTGTGCCCGGTCACTTCCAGCGCGGCGGCAGCCCCTGCGCCTATGACCGCGTCCTTTGCACCCGTTTGGGAGCCACCGCCGCTCGCTTCATGAAGGAAAAGCGTTTTGGCGTGATGGTCGGCGTTGTCAACGGCGAGACCGTCCCCGTTCCGCTGGAGGATGTGGCAGGCAAGCTGAAGACCGTTCCCGTGGATTGCAGCGAAATTCAGGCTGCACGGCAGATCGGCATCAGCTTCGGCGACTGAGTCGGCAGATTCCATACATTCATAAAGAAAAGGGCTTATCATCATGAAATATTCTGTAAGCTTATATAGCTTTTTCAGCGCCATCCGCAAGGGAACACTAACCCCTATGGAGTGCATTGGGAAGGCAAAAGAACTGGGCTTTGACGCCATCGAGATCGTGGACTTTGTCAATGCGAACTGCCCTCCCGAAGAGATGCCTCAAAGAGCCAAGGAAATTCGGGAGGAGGCGGACAAATACGGGTTGGAGATTTCCTCCGTGGCCATCGGTGCTGATTTCTTAAACGGCAGCGGCGGCGATACGGCAAAGGAAGTAGAGCGGGTCAAGCAGTATGTGGATTTTACTGCGGCGCTGGGTGCGCCCCGGATGCGCCACGATGTGACCCATGGTTTTTCTCCCGATTCCGGCAAGAGCAGCAGCTACGACAGCGTGATCCCCGCACTGGTCCCCCCTATCCGGGAAGTGGCGGAGTATGCGGCCCAGAAGGGCGTTATGACCATGACGGAGAACCACGGCTTTTTCTCTCAGGATTCCGACCGGGTGGAAAAGCTCTATAACGCGGTGAATCATCCCAATTTTGCCTTGCTCTGCGATATGGGGAACTTCATGTGCGCTGACGAAGACCCGGCATTGGCTGTGGCACGGGTAGCACCCTATGTGAAATATGTCCACGCCAAGGACTTTGTTTGGAAGAGCTTCTATGACGCCGATCCCGGAGAAGGCGCTTTCCGCACCAGAGCGGGAAACTTCCTGCGCGGCACGATCATCGGACACGGCAATGTTCCCGTCAAGCAGTGTCTGCATGTCTTAAAGGCTGCGGGATACAACGATACCGTCGCCATCGAATTTGAGGGCATGGAAGATCCCATCGACGCGCTGCGCATTGGCCTCGCCAATTTGAAGCGCTACTGGGAAGAAGTGTAAGTTTCTTGGGAGGAAGCACAGCTTCCTCCCAATTTTTTGAACCAACGGCAATACCATTATAGTAACAGAAAAAGGAGAACCCACCATGCTGCGTTTTGGCACAGTAGGCTCAGGCTGGATCACAGACGAATACATCCACGGCGCAAAGGACAGCGGCCTATGGGAACTGACTGCCGTATATTCCCGCACTGCGGAACGAGGCGAAGAATACGCTGCAAAACATAGAGCTTCTAAAGTGTTTACGAATCTGGAGGAAATGGCGGTCTCCCCGGATATTGACGCTGTCTACATCGCAAGCCCCAATGCGTTCCACTATGAACAAAGCAAGCTCTTTTTACAGCACGGCAAGCATGTGATTTGCGAAAAGCCTCTTTGCGCACAGGCGGAAAAGGTGCGGGAACTGCAAAACATTGCAAAACAGCACGGCGTGATTTTTCTGGAAGCTATCATGTTTCTGCATCTGCCTCAAAGAAAAATTCTGGAAGATGCTCTGAAAGAGATCGGTCATATCTCCATGGCAAAGCTGGACTTCTGCCAGCGTTCCTCCAAGCTGGATTCCTACCTCGTCGGGGAGCTTCCCAATATCTTTAATCCTCAGTTGGAGACTGGGGCGCTGATGGACTTAGGCGTCTACTGTGTCTACCCTGCCCTTGCACTGTTCGGCAGGCCGGAAAACGTTCACGCGGAAATGCTCCCTATACGAAGCGGGTTGGACGGCAGCGGCGTTGTGACCATGCGCTACCCGGATAAACTCGTCACCCTCACCTATTCTAAGCTGGGACAGGCTGGAGCAAACAGCGATTTCCAAGGGACGGAGGGTACAGTCCGTGTGGATTCCATTTCCCGTTTGGCAGGGATCTCCCTCTGGCGCAAGGATAAGACAGTTGTCCCGTTATACGGCGATGACGATGAAAAATTCCGGCTCATGGGCTGGGAAGCAAAAGATTTCCACCGCTATATTATCGAGCCGGAGGCTTCCCGGGAAGAATATCTGCGCTGCTGCGAGCTGAGCCTGCAGGTTTCCGAATGCATGGAAAACCTGCGAAAGCAGCTTGGTGTGCGCTTCCCCAGCGACACGGATTAAGCAGTTTCAATCGACAAAAAAATGCAGCACTAAACTGTTTTGAGGTTTAGGGCTGCTTCTCTATTTCAGTTACGATACATAAATGAAATCGCGAATTTTCTCAAAGGTTTTTTCGCCGATCCCGCTGACCTCCAAAATCTCCTCGACGTCGGAAAAATCACCGTAGCTTGTGCGATACTCAATGATGCGCTTCGCCAGCACAGGGCCGATCTGCGGCAGCTTTTCCAGCTCTTCCTGATCAGCGTGATTGATATCGATGCTCTTTTCCAGTAACACTTCCTGCGGGCCGACTTCCGAAACCGCTTCAAAAAAGTCCACCGGCTCAGAGCCTGCCGGCGATTCCTCTGCCGAATCAGAGGCCACAGCAGAAACTGTCCTTCCGGAAAAAACTGCCGGGCTCTCTGTCACTGGTGTCTCGGGTATCACATAAATATTGATCGGCTTATCGGAATAGATGCTGACAAGCACCATGACCGCCACAACAAAGGCGACAAACACCAAAAGAAGGTAGATCATGTCAGCCTGTCGATCTTCCGGCTTCTTTTCTCTGCTTTCCATGACAGTCCCCCTCCTTTTCCAGGTGCAAAACTACCGCAGCTTCCGCAAAAACTCCGTAAAATAGTTTGGCAGGGGCGCTTCAAATTCCAAGTATTTTCCTGTGTGCGGGTGCGTGAAACCAATCAGTCCGGCATGAAGGCATTGCCCAGAAAGAGAAGTGATCACCTTTTTCGGGCCATAGACAGGATCTCCTGCCACCGGGTGTCCCAAAAACGCCATATGCACCCGGATCTGGTGGGTCCTGCCGGTTTCCAGACGAAGAGAAAGCCGGGTAAACTGTTCAAATCGCTCTACCACCTCATAATGGGTGATCGCATTTCTGGCAGAGGAGGAATTCGGCAGGATGGCCATTTTCTTCCGCTCCACCGGGTGACGCCCAACGGGCTGATCCACAGTGCCAGAATCCTCTTTCACCCGCCCATAAACCACTGCGCTGTATTTTCGTGTAAAGCTGTGAGCCTGGATCTGTTCTGCCAGCCGAACGTGAGAAAAGTCGTTTTTCGCCACGATCAGCAAGCCGCTGGTGTCTTTGTCGATACGATGCACGATGCCGGGGCGCGCCACACCGTTGATACCGGATAGAGAGTCCCCGCAATGATACAGCAAAGCATTGACTAAGGTCTTGTCTGGATTTCCGGGCGCGGGATGTACCACCATCCCTTTTGGCTTATTGACCACCAGCAGGTCATCATCCTCATACACGATATCCAGCGGGATGTTTTCCGGCAGGATATCAGGCTCCCGCACTTCCGGTAAAGTTACCCGCACCTCATCCCCCGCCGACAGCTTAGCGCTTTTCAGAAGGGGTTTTCCATGACAGGTCACCATGCCGGTATTGATCAAATTCTGTACAGCAGATCGAGTCATATCCTCCATGCAGTCCGACAGCCATTTATCCAGCCGCACCCCTGTTTCTTCCGCTACAAAAACAAGTTCCCTGCTCATTTTTCCGGCTCCGAAGATGGCTCCGCCTGATCCGGCTGCTGCTTTTCCCGTGCGGAAAGCACTAACACATGAATTACAAACAAAACCACGCCTACCGTGACACAGCAGTCGGCAAAATTGAAGATATAGTCAAAAAACATGACGTGAATAAAATCCACTACAAAGCCGTAAAAAATGCGGTCTATCAGATTGCCGATCCCCCCCGCGATCAGCAGAGTAGATGCAGCGTAGCTGAAAAAAGTGTGCTTCCTGTAGCGAAACAGGATGACCAGAAGAGCGACAGCGGCCGCTGCAGTGACCAAAAACACAAACCATATTATGTTCTTGAACAGTCCGAAAGCCGCTCCGGTATTTTCAATGTAAGAAAACTCCAACAATCCGTTCAGGATCGTCATGGAATGAAGAGGCTTCAAATCACGCAGCACAAAATATTTCGTGATTTGATCTGCCGCCAGCAGCACAGCAGCAATTGCCAAGCAGATCCAGGGAATAGATCGGCGATACGTTTTTTCCTGTTCCATGAAGCAAGCCTCCTTTTCCGCTGTTTGGGGCGAGGTACTGCCCCAGATAAAAAAGGCGCAAATCTAAAGAATTTGCGCCTGATGGCAACTGGATTAATCCTGGGCTCGGATCCCGCTGCCCTTACTTTCTCGGCTTCTTTCTGCCTAAGTCCACATCTTCTCCGAATTCCAAATTGCTGAAATGGCTTTCCTTTTCCTGCCGCAGGGTTTCGGGAATGCTGCTGTAGGTCTTAAGGTCAATCCCAACCTCGGAAAGGTCATCATCCAAAAAATCATCGTCATCGGAATACTGTTCCGTAGAGAAATCCACCTTATCGTGAAGGGTGGGTTTTCTGCTTTCCTGCTCCGGACGAGCAGCAGGCTCTGACGGACGTACAGGGGCCGCCTGCCTGGCGGGTTCAGGGCGCTGAACAGGTGCGGGCGCTTCTTCCTTGACGGGAACGACCGGCTCTGCGGGAACAGGGGCAGTATGCTCTGAAACAGGCAGTTCCGGCTGTTTTGCAGGAACAGGCTCCGAAACGGGTTTTTCTGCCGTCGGCTGGACAGGAACAGACTCAGGAACGACCTCCGTCTCTTCCTTTTCCTTCAGGCGGAAACTGGGGATATGGTTGATATCTTCCAGATGCTTCTTATACATTTCCAACAGAGAGCTGCGGAAAGCGGAAACCTGCCGCTTCATTTCCTCCAATTCCTCTCTCTTTGCCTCCGTCTGAGCCATATACTCCTTGGCAGCTATTGCTGCCTCAGTCTTGGCGTCGTCAGAAATTTTTTGAGCGCTGTCCTTGGCGTCCTGCAAAATGACCTCCGCCTTGTTCTTCGCTTCCTGAATGGATTCCTTGGCTAGTCTCTGGGCGCTGATCAAAACTTCCTTAATGCCGTCCTCGTCTGCTCGATAAGCCTCTACTTTTTGGGCAAGAATGGCCAGCTTCTCCGTTATCTCGGCATTTTTTGCGGCAAGCTCGGAATTCTGCACGGTCAATTCCTGCGCGTGCTTTACGGCTTCGTTCCGCTCGTTCTCCAACTGTTGGAAAGAAGCGGCGACTTCGTCGATGAAATTGTCTACGTCTTCCGGCTTATAGCCCGAAAAACCTGCCTTTCCAAAACTTACTTCGTTAATTTGCTTTACGGTCAACATCTGGAAGTTTCCCCCTTATTTGAATTTCCTACAATGTACTGAGAGCCGCCCCTTTGCAGTGAACGGACCCAATCGATCTATCAAAAACTTTCCGTGCTTCCGAACTGAAATTTTGTCTCCCTCATTAACGTGTTCGGAAACGGAAAGGATCTCTCTGTGATTTTTCATCACCATACCGGAGGTGATCAGTCCTGCCGCCTTTTCTCTGCTGACGCCGCAAAGAAAGGCCACCAGACAGTCAAGACGAGGAGAGGTGATCACGCCGGAACGGTCAATAAATTCCCGAATGATCGGCAAAGGATCTTCCGCGCCGGAAGCAACACGCACGCCGACACGCCCGATCTTCCTCAAATTTTGGAGAAAGTAGTCCTCCATTTCCCGCCGGATAAAGGTCACACAACGCCCCTTCCCTACCAGAATATCTCCCACTGTGCAGCGCTCAATGCCCAGCGCCATGAAAGAACCCAGGAAATCCCGGTGGGAAAGACTGTCCTCCTCCCGAAAAAGAAACGTCAGCGGCAAAAGCGGAAAAACTTCCGGATCGACTTCCAGATAATCAGGAAAAAGCCCCAGGAATTTTCGCTCCGCGTCCTCATAACCGCCCCAAAACAGGAAACGGACATCCCGGCTTCTACTCAAAAAGTCCTCGCAGAAGGCAGATTCTGTTTCATCCAGAAATCCCAGAAAATAGGGGCGCTTTTGGGAAAGCGCTATCCCGTCTTTGAGCTTTGCCAGCAGGAGTGCATCCGTATCTTTTGCCATAGCTTAGAAGTAAATGCCGCTGCTTTCCAGCTCGTCCAGCACATCGTCCCCCGTCAGATCCACATTGTAAGGGGTCACGATAACGATATTGGAAGCGATGGGCTTCAGTCTGCCGTTATTGGCATAGGCCACGCCGCTGAGGAAATCCACAATACGGCGGGATGTCTCCTTGTCCGTCTTCTCCAAATTCAGCACCACGGTATGCCGCTGAAGCAGCTCGTCCGCAATATTTCTTGTCTCCTCTCCAAAGGAGGAAGGCTTGAATACGACCATTTGCTGCTGGGACTTCGCATTAAAATTTACGACCTTATTCTCCCGCGGATCGGTACGGGTGTAAAAAGGAACATAGGAAGAAGAACGCCGAGGCTCTTCATATTCCTGTTCTTCCTCGTCGTAATACTCCTCGTATTCGTCATCCGGCGGCTTAAAAACCCTTTGAATTTTGTCACGAAATGACGCCATTTGCTTTCACCATCCCTATTGTAAAACTTTTCAAAACTTTTCCCGTTTTCCAAACAGCGCGGAACCGACCCGCACCATAGTTGCGCCGCATTCAATAGCGGCGGAAAAATCCGAAGACATTCCCATGGACAAATGATCCATAGATACATTATCCAATTTTTTTGCCGCTATGTCAACATAATATTGCCGCATAGAAGAAAAATACTGAAAAAGCTCCGAAATATTCCCGCAATCCGGCGGGATTGTCATCAATCCCCGCACCGTCAGCCCGGGGAATTCCCGGATTTCATCCACAAATTCCAATAAGGCCTCCGGCAAAACCCCGCCTTTGCTCGTTTCTCTGCCGATATTGACCTCTACCAGCACGTCCATATGGGCATTTTCCCGAGTGCATAGCCGGGAAATTTCTCCCGCCAATTTCACACTGTCCACCGATT
>JAFLRP010000181.1 GCA_022511515.1 Acutalibacter sp. | reverse complement strand
TCCGATCTGAAGGAAACCATGACCTCTTACCCTATCACCATCAATTCTCAGGCGGTGGACATGTCCGGCATGATTGGGGTCCGCAACACCATGATGGCGGGAATGCTGGAGGAAAACGAAGATCGGGACCGGGATGCCGTCTATGCGGATTACCGGCTTCTGGAGGCCAGCGAGGCCATGATCAACAGCATCAAGGAAAACAATCTGACGGATTTCAAGAAATATCTGGACGATCCCGAAAGCGAAATTCACTCCTATCTGGGCGAAAACGGCATTGTGTACTCCTACGGGGTGAAATTCAAGGTCTATTCCTACAACAAGGATGACGTGCTCCTCAGCACGGACGCGGACACCGATGATATTCTCACTTCCTCCACGTCAAACACCACCTCCGGTATGACCTCCCCCATGGCCGGCATGCAGCGCATGCGGACCATGATGACCGGCGGCTCCTACGGTGCGGAGAATTTCACCGAGCTGATGCCCGGTGCTAACGGCGACGTGGTCAGTCCCATTCTCACCGACAGCTACGAAGTGGTATACGGCCGTTGGCCGGAAGCCTATGACGAGGTGGTGCTGGTACTGGACAGCCGCAGTTCTGTTCCCGCCGACGAGCTGTACCAACTGGGGTTGCTCACCGGCGACGAATACGAAAGCATCGTCGAACAAATTGAAAACGGTGAAACAGCAGAGGAACACCGCTGGGATTTTGATGAGATCTGCGAGCACACCTTTTATCTGATCCCTGCCTGCGACCACTACGAGGAGCTTGATGACGGCACCTTTGTCTATATCGGCGACAACAATATGAAGATTGAAGCCCTGCTGGAAGACAGCCTGGAGCTGAAGATCACCGGGGTAATCCGTCCCGCCGAGGACGCTGCCAACGCGGAGATCACCTCCGCCGTGGCCTACACCTCTCTCCTGACCGACCACGTGATCCGGCATACCGACAACAGCGCGGTTGTGCTGGCGCAGGAAGCGGACGAGACCGTCAATGTGCTGAACGGCGTGGAATTTGAAGCGCTGGACGACGCTGCCAAGGCGGAAGCCGCCAAGGAATACATTTCCGGGCTGGGCGTGTCCGATAAGGCGTCTTTCTATTCCGTGATGATGTACTACACTTCCCAAAAGGCCGAGGAAGAGGAACCGGCAGCACAGGATGAAAGCCCAGAGCCTGTAAATGATACTGAACCGCCCGAAGGCATGACAGGCGAAATGCCGGAGGGCATGACCGGTGAAATGCCCGAAGGCATGGCGGGCAACTCCATGATGGGCGCACCCATGGACGAAACCGCCATGGCTGCGGCCACAGACCGCTGGCTGGAGGATTCCCCGGACGAGGAGCTGCTCTTGTCTGTTTACGACCAGTATCTGGACGGTTCCTCTTTGAAGGACAACCTGAAAAGCTTCGGAAAAGTCAGCTATGACGCGCCGGCCTCCATCAGTATGTACACCGACAGTTTCGAGGACAAGGAAGCCATTTCCGAATGCATACAGCACTATAACGAGGGTGTGGAGGAAAAAAATCAGATCACCTACACTGACTATGTGGCGCTGCTCACCGGCTCTATCACCACCATCATTGACGTGATCTCCTATGTGCTCATCGCCTTTGTGGCGGTGTCTCTCATCGTCTCCAGCATCATGATCGGCATCATCACCCACATCTCGGTACTGGAGCGCACCAAGGAGATCGGTATTCTCCGGGCCATGGGCGCTTCCAAACGGAACATCTCTCAGGTGTTCAACGCGGAAACCGTCATCATCGGGCTGCTGGCAGGCATTCTGGGCGTGGGAGTTACCATGCTGCTGACCATTCCCATCACCTCCCTGCTGCAAAGCCTGCTGGGGGCGTCATCGCTTTCCGCTTCGCTGCCCATCCCGGCGGCGCTGCTGCTCATTGTGCTCAGCGTAGTGGTCACGATTATCGCGGGACTCCTGCCCTCCAAGAGCGCCGCCAGAAAAGACCCGGTAGCCGCCCTTCGGACAGAATGATTTTTAGAAGATGGCAAAGCATTCTGCTTTGCCATCTTTTTCACCTCCAAAATCTTCTTGTCATTTCAGCGTATCTGCTGTAAAATAGCAAAGAAGTCAGACAAAAAAGAAGGCAATTCCCATGAACGATTCTGCTCAAAAACCTATCTGGAACACGGCTGCAGCCCTGCTCCCCGCCGGCACGGCCGGGCTGATCTTGTTCGGTGTGCCGGCGCTGCTGGTGCTGTTGACCTGTATTCTTTCCGCCCTGCTGGCGGAGTTTCTGTTCAATCTCTGCATTCATAAAAAGCAGACCCTTTCCGACGGCAGCGCTTTGGTCACCGGGCTGCTGATCGCCCTGAACCTGAGCGCCGACACCCCCCTGTGGCAATGCGCAGTCGGTTCTGTGTTCGCCATCGTCGCGGTGAAGGGACTGTTCGGCGGGCTTGGGAAAAACATCGTGAATCCCTGCGCCGCCGCCATCGTGTTTCTCACGCTGGCATTCGGAGCCTCTACCGGAACCGCGCCGAAATTCATGGGCAGCACAGACAGCAGGCCCTCTCTTTGGGAGGTTTTCCTGGGCGCACACAGCGGCATGATCGGACAGACCTGCGCTGCCGCTTTACTGATAGGCGGGCTGTACTTAGTGCTCCGCCGGGTGATCCGCTGGTATGTGCCGGTTTCCTTTCTTCTTACCGTATTCCTGTGCTATCTGGTGTTTACCGGGAACGCCGCTGACGCCCTCCTGCAAGTGCTTTCCGGCGGGGTGATTCTGGCCGCTGTTTTTCTCATTTCCGATCCCGTCACTACCCCCGGTACAAGACTGGGTAAAATCATCTTCTGTGTGGCTGCGGGCGTGCTCACCGCCGCCGTCCGGCAGTTCGGCCCGTATCAGGAAAGTGTTTTCACCGCCGTTCTCACTATGAATTTGTTAACTCCTTTATTGGAGCATTGGACGAAGGATAAGAAGTCTGGAGGTGACCACGCGTGAAAAAGTCTGTACATAGTGACATTCCTCTGAAAGAAGCCGCCCATCTGCTCCCTCTGGGGGCGGGTTTCGTCATGGCATCCAGCGCCGATCTGCGGGCCGCTTTGGGCATGAGCGCGGCGGTTTTCCTTGCCACCCTGCTCAGCGCCATTGTCATTTCGGGGCTCAGAAAGGTGATCCCCGACCGCTTTCATCTGCCCATCTATCTGTTTATTATCACCGTTTTTGTTTCCATCATCGAGGCGGTGATGGTGGCCTATTTCCCTGTTGTTGTCAACATGCTGGGGGCGCATCTGGCGGCAGTGGCGGTCAGTGCCGTGCCCTACCGGGACGCGGAAGACGTGGCGGGCATGAGCTCGGAACACATCGCCGTAAAAACCGCTTTGGAGACCGGCGGGCTGTTCACCCTCATCATGGTGATCTGCGCCCTGATTCGGGAAACGCTGGGTAACGGCAGTCTTTGGGGTGTTTCCATTCCGATTTTACGGGACTACCGGGTGTCTGCCCTGTCCGGCGCGGTGGGCGGATATCTGATTCTGGCGATTGTGTATGCCGCTCTGCGGAGTATTCGCAGGCGCTTTACCGTCAAAAAGGAGGGGACTGAATGACTGCGGAGATGATTTTGGGAATTCTTCTGGCCGGGCTGCTCTCCGAAAACTATGCCATCCTCCATTTTCTGGGCACGGGCGCGGTCATCGAGAACGAGCGGTCTGTCAAACACTCGCTGATTATCGGCTTGGGCACCACCATCGTCATGGTGGTGAGCACCGCGATCACCTGGCCGCTGCAGGCCTATGTGCTGGAAAGCGTCCCCTACCTGCGCACCTTGGTTTTTGTCGTCGTCGTCCTGCTGGTGGTAGAAGCGATCCATCTCCTGGCGGGCACGGGGCTGGAGGGCCTGTGCAGAGTGGACTTTACGAAATTTGCCATCAACGGCGCCGTGCTGGGCCTATGCATTCATAACACCGAAATTCCCTACGGGGAAGCCGTTTTGACCGCCGCCGCCGTGGGCATCGGGTTTACCCTGACCATGGCCGTTTTCCCCAGCATTCGGGAAAAGGCGGATGATACCGCCGCGCCAAAAGCCTTCCGGGGATTCCCCCTGACCCTGCTCTGCGCCGGCATGCTGGCGCTGACGCTGCTATCCTACGGATGAAGCGCCGGGATTTTCTTGTGATCGGCAGTCTTTTGCTCCTGTCTTTGGTGCTCCTTTTTGTGCTGAGAGTGGGCAAAAAAGCCGGAAATGAAGTCATCGTCCGGGTGGACGGACAGGAGCAGGGAAGGTACTCCCTGTCAACATCAGGGCAGTATGAGCTGAACGGCGGAACAAATATCCTTTGCATCGAGGACGGCAAAGCGTATATGGAATCGGCGGACTGCCCCGACAAGGTTTGTATTCATCGGGGAAAAATCAGCAAGGCGGGAGAAACCATCATTTGCCTGCCCAACCGGCTGACGGTCACAGTCTCCGGCGAGGTCGAAATCGAGGGATTCACTGGGTGATGCGGATGAATGTTATGAAACTGACGAAATTGGGTCTGCTGGTGACGCTGGCGCTGATTTTATCCTTTCTCGAAGCGCAGGTACCGCCTCTGACGGCCATTCCCGGCATCAAGCTGGGGCTGCCCAACGCCGCCATCGTCTTTCTGCTCTATGCCGTGGGAGAGTGGGAGGCCGGGTTGGTCAGTCTCCTCCGAATTCTGTTGGTCAGTGTGCTGTTCGGCTCGCTGATAAGCCTGTGGTACAGCGCGGCGGGGGCAATTTTGAGTTTGGCAGTTATGATTTTGCTGAAAAAGAGCCGCAAATTTTCCTGCATCACGGTCAGTACCTTGGGCGGCGTGTGCCACAACATCGGGCAGATCGCCGCCGCCTGTCTCATCACCCGCACGGCGGAGCTTGTGTACTATCTGCCTGTTCTGCTCCTGAGCGGCACTGTGGCGGGGGTTTTGATCGGACTGCTGTCCGGTATCATTTTAAAGCGAATGGAAAAGTTATGATGTTCCGCTTTTTCTGTCCTTGACTTTTTCAGGGCTGCAGATTATACTGTCTATAATCCGAATACAAAAATCGGTAAAAACCCCCAAACTGTATTCAATAGGAGGACAGTTATGGCACAACTGATGGACGCTTTGGTAAAACCAGCAGCCGGACCAGGCCTGGAGCTGCGGCAAGTTCCCATTCCCGAGCCAAAACCGGGAGAGGTATTGATCAAAATCCACAAAACCGCAATTTGCGGCACGGACGTACATATCTATAACTGGGATCCCTGGGCCAGAGAACACATCCGCCCCCCTATGACCATCGGCCACGAGTACGTGGGTGAGGTGGCCAAGCTGGGCGAGGGTGTGACAAGGCTTCACGTGGGCCAGCGGGTCAGCGGCGAGGGGCACATCACCTGCGGACACTGCCGCAACTGCCGCAACGGCAACATCCAGTGGTGCCGCGACACCATGGGCGTGGGCGTGGACCGGGACGGCGCTTTCGCGGAATACGTGTGCATTCCCGAGCCCAATGTCATCACCGTTGCCGACAATCTGCCGGAGGACGTGGTGGCCTTCTTTGACGCCTTCGGCAACGCCACCCACACCGCTTTGATGTGGAGTCTGGTGGGCGAGGACGTGCTCATCACCGGCGCGGGACCCATCGGTCTCATTGCCGTGGGCATCTGTAAATACGCCGGTGCCCGCCGGGTCATCATCACCGACGTGAACGACTACCGGCTGGATCTGGCCCGAAAAATGGGAGCAGACGCCGCCGTCAACATTCAGCGGGAAGACCTTGGCACCGTTATGACCCGGCAGGGATTGGTGGAGGGCTTCGACATCGGTCTGGAAATGAGCGGCAACGGCGCCGCCTTGACTCAGATGGTGTCCGTCATGCGAAACGGCGGTAAAATCAGTCTTTTAGGTATCGCCAACGAGCCTGTACCCATGGACATGAACAGCATCATCGGCAAGGGCCTGACCCTGCAGGGCATTTACGGCCGAAAAATGGACAACTGGCATCAGATGTCCTACATGGTACAGGGCGGCTTGGACCTGAGCCCCATCATTACACACCGGTTCCACTACACCCAATTTGAAGAAGGCTTTGCCGCCATGAACAGCGGCAAATCCGGGAAAGTGATTTTAAGTTGGTCAAAAAATGGGTGAGGCTGCTCGCCTCACCCATTTTCAGAAAAAGCGAAAGCATTTTGCTTTCCCTTTTTTCCCGTAGAATTTCCACACTGATACATTGGAGGTATACCTATGAAGCAGGCACTGGAAAAGTACAGAAACGAGCTGGAAGCCATCCGTCAGGCGGGCACGTGGAAGGACGAGCGAATCATCACCACGCCCCAAAAATCCCGGATCGACACCACGAAAACGACCCAAGTGGTGAACATGTGCGCCAACAATTATCTGGGGCTTTCCAACCACCCGGCGCTGATCGAGGCCGCCAAGGAAAGCTACGACAAATGGGGCTTTGGACTGTCCTCGGTGCGGTTTATCTGCGGCACCCAGTCTGTCCACAAGGAGCTGGAAAAAAAGCTGGCGGAATTTCTCAGTATGGACGATGTGATCCTCTATTCCTCCTGCTTCGATGCTAACGGCGGTCTCTTTGAAACCCTGTTAGGGCCGGAGGACGCCATCATCTCCGACGAGCTGAATCACGCCTCTATCATCGACGGCGTGCGGCTCTGTAAGGCTAAGCGTTTCCGCTACAAGAACAACGATATGGCCGACCTGCGGGTTCAGTTGGAAGCCGCCAAGGAAGCGGGCTGCCAGAACATGCTCATCGCCACTGACGGCGTTTTCTCCATGGACGGCTACATTGCCAATTTGCAGGGCATCTGCGATCTGGCAGACGAGTTCGGGGCGCTTGTTATGGTGGACGACAGCCACGCCGCCGGGTTCATGGGCGATACCGGCAGGGGCACACCGGAATACTGCGGCGTGCAGGACCGGGTGGATATCATCACCGGCACTTTCGGCAAGGCGTTGGGCGGTGCTTCCGGCGGGTACACGGCGGCACGACAGGAGATCGTGGACCTGCTCCGGCAGCGCAGCCGCCCCTATCTCTTCTCCAACACCCTCGCCCCGGCCATTTGTGCCGCCAGCCTGAAAACGCTGGAGCTGCTCATGGCCTCCACCGAGCTGCGGGATAAGGTCCACGCCAACACCGCCTATTTCCGGGAGCAGCTCTCGAAACTGGGCTTTGACGTGCTGCCCGGCACCCACCCCATCGTGCCCGTCATGCTGTACGACGCAAAAGTTGCCGGCGAATTCGCCGCCCGGATGCTGGAAAAGGGCGTGTACGTGGTGGGCTTCAGCTATCCCGTTGTGCCCCAGGGAAAAGCGAGGATCCGCACCCAGGTTTCCGCCGGGCACGCCAGGGAAGATCTGGACTTCGCTGTCCAATGCTTCCGGGAAGTGAAAGAGGAAATGGGCATTTAAACCTCTCCCCCTCCTCTCTGATTTGTAAAGCAGAAAGATCCCCTCTGGACCAAAACGGTTCCGAGGGGATTTCTTTTTTCCAGATTCAAAGAGCATCTTTAAGAGGCGTCTTTCTCTTTGCGCCGGGGACGGAACAGATTGCAGAGCAGGAGCAGCGCCGGAAAAATCACCGCCGCCAACAGGCCGATCTGAAGATTTCCTCCCCAAAGCTCCGCCACATTGCCCACCAGAGCAGGGCCTGCCGCGCAGCCGATATCCCCCGCCAGCGCCAGCAAAGCAAACATGGCAGTGCCGCCGCTGCGAAGGCCCTTGGCCGCGATGCTGAACGTGCCCGGCCACATGATGCCCACGGAAAGCCCGCAGAGCATACAGCCCAGCAGACACAGGGCGGGCGCGTGGAATATTGACGCCAGCAGATAGCTGGCAATACACAGCAAACTGGAAAGGTTCATAAACTTTTCCAATGGTATTCTGTCTCCGCACTTGCCGAAAAACAAGCGGGAAAAGCCCATCATCACCGCAAAGGCGCAGGGGCCCAGCAGGTCCCCCGCCGTTTTCGGAATGTGCAGAGAAGCTTCCGCAAAGGCGGACGCCCATTGGCTCATGCCCTGTTCTGAAGCGCCGGCGCAGAGCATCATCAAAAACAATTTCCAGAACACGCCGGTCTTTGCCAGTTCCCGTATCTTCATGCCCTTGCCCTCCTCCACCAGCGTGGGGATGGGCACGGCACAGAAAAAGGCAAAATTCCCCAGAGGAATGAGCATCCAGATACAGGCCATGATGCGCCAGTTTTCCAGCCCGAACAGGGCGAAAAACGCCGTGCTGCACAGGATCACCAGCACGTGGCCCCAGCAGTAAAAGGAATGCAATAAGCTCATTTCCGATTCCTTTTTCTCCGTGGGACAGGCCTCCACAATGGGACTGACCAGCACTTCCAGCAGTCCTCCGCCGACGGCATACAGCACCACCGCCGAAATGATCCCCGCAAAGGCATTGGGCAGCACCGACGGCAGAACGCACAGGCCCAAAAGTCCCGCCGCCACCAGCAAATGGGCGGCCTTCACGCTGAAACTGTAACCCAGCCTGTCGATAAACAGGGAGCTGGAAAAATCCACCGCCATCTGCACCCCGAAATTGACAGTGACCAGCATGGCGATTTGATTCAGGGAAATGGAAAAGCTCTTTTGGAAGGTCAAAAACAGCAGGGGCACAAAATTGTTCACCACCGCCTGGGTCACATAGGCGATATAGCAGGCGTATTTGGTATGGGTATAGCTTTTTCCCATATTACCCCTCCTGTTTTGCCGCCTCACTGCTTTCCAACCGGTGCCGTTTGATATACAGCACCCATTTGACAAAGCCGTAGCAGGTGTTCACCAGCATGGCGATCACGGTAATCATCATGATGTACATACCGGAAGTGATGTACAGCACGGCGTAGAGAATCAGCGTGATGAACCAGGCGTACCACTGCTCGTTATAGCGCAGCAGCAGCAGAATACCATTGGCCATGCCGAAGGCCGCCGCCAGCGCGTCCAGATAGGAATCCGCCGCGCCGGGGATCAGGGAGATGAGAGACCCTATGCTGAAGCCAAAGGCCAAAATCGCCAGCACCACGAAAACGTCCTGCTTGACCGTGAGCCGCTTGACCACGGTAAGTTCTTCCTCCTGCCGGTCCGGGTGGCGGGTCCAGCGCAGGAAGCTGACGATGTCGATGGGGATCCAAAACGCCATGGTGACAATGGCGATGGTGTACCAGCCCATGGCAAGGCAAATGATGAGTTCCGGGACCTCGATCAAAAAGATATCCACGGCGAAATTCATTTTGCTCTGTTTAGAAATGAGCAGCTCACAGACAGGGTTCGCCAGCGTGGCGATGACGGAACAGACCACCACCAGCGTATTGTCGGTGTCTTCCAGCATATAGTCCGGCAGGAAGATGATAAAGGCCCCCGTCATCACGAACACGGCGGTCAGATATGTAATTTGATAGGGTGTAAACGAGCGCAGTAACTTTTTCATGCTTATCCTTTCTTCTCTAAAAGCTGCTTCAATCGCGGAAACGCCCGGAGGCAATTTTCATAATAAATCAAGGGAAAAACCTCCGGCGGGAAAATCTTTTCAATACTGTAATCGTACTCATCTAATTGCGCCAGATTGATGGGCGGGCAAAAATCCGTGCCGTACAGGATTTTCCGCTCCGTCCCCGGCCGGGAATGAATGGCCTTACCGAAAGTCTCAATAGCGGCTTCCACGTTATTTCCCTCTTTTGTGCCGGTCTCATAGGCGCCGGAGAAGTCCGTGTAGAGATTTTCGTGCTCGGACACGATGCGGATACACTCCTCAAACCGGGGGTCGTCCATGTGGGCGATGACAAAATTCACGGTTGGGAAATCCTCCGCCGCCTTGGCGATATACTTGGCGGCCGACCCCTCGATATCGTTGTCGGAGGGCAGCACCAGAGAGCACAGCCCGGTGTGAAAGGTCACCGTCAAGCCGTGACGGGCGGCAAATTCATAGACGGGGTACAGCTCCCTGTCGTTGGCTCTCCCCCGCTGATAACTCAAATACAGTTTCAGCCCCACCACTTTCCAATCGTCCAAATGGGCTTCGATGGTGTGAAGCTGGGGCGAAATGGGTTCTTTCCGATCGATACAGGCGCTGAGGAACAGCCTGCTGTCCCCCATGACAGTTTCCACGCATTCCCGGTTCTGGAAAATCCGCTCCGGGAACTGCATGACCACCGCGTAACCGAAAGTGCGGGAAAAATATTCCTCTCTGATGTTCGGGGAAATGATGTGGGTGTGGCAGTCGATTTTTCGTTTTTGAAGCTCTTCTTTTTCCACCGTACCACCTCTGCTTTTTCGATAAAACCAGCATTATATGCGCAAAAAAGGACTTTCGCAACAAGCGATATTGTAGTCCAATTTCCGAAAATTGTCAACTTCTCCATCTTTTCTTGAAAAATAAGTATAACTTAAATTTATGTGAATGCGCGCTCATTGAAAGTAAGCACTACTTGGCATATAATATAAGCGACACTAAAAGTCCAAGAGGTGTGAAGTATGAGCTACTCCATTGTAGGAGAACAAATCCAGAAATTCCGAAAGGAGCTGGGGCTGACCCAAAAGGAGCTGGGAGAATCCATCGGCGTCAGCAGCTCGGCGGTGTCTCAGTGGGAAAGCGGCGGCACGCCGGATATTTCCCTCTTGCCCGCCATTGCCGATAAGCTCCACGTCACCATTGACGCCCTGTTCGGCCGTGAGGGCGGCGAGGTGATGGACATAGAGAAAATCGTGGGCAATTGGTCAAAGTCCTTAAAGGAGGGGCGCTTAAATCAAATCTGCCGGATGGCCTTTGAAATGCTGAAAAACGGCGGATTTCCCTCCATTGACCTGCCCAACCTCGGTTACATGAAAACTTGCGAAATAGGAAGCGATATCGATAGTGAGCACATGATCCTGCTGCCCTCTCTTATCTGTGACGACGAGGGCCTTTCCATCGGGGTGTTTGCCGACGATCTGGCCTTTTCCGCTATTTTTCCTGAACCGGCGGCAGGCTACGACGCCTTCTTTTCCCCCACTGAGAGTTATCGGGAATTCTTTCAAATGCTGTCTGAGTCCGGCGCGCTGAAGGTCGTTCTGTGTTTGGCTTCTGAAAAGTGGCAATTCTTCACACCGGGTGCCGTGGCAAAACGTGCAGGCATCCCAGAATCCCGGACAAAGGAAGTGCTGGAACTGCTGGTCAAGTATCAGATGGCAGAACCCTTAGAGCTGGAAAGCGAGGAGGGAGAAATCAACGCCTATGTACTGCGCAAGCAGACTTATCTGGTGCCATTTCTATATTTTGCCAGAATTCTGTTAGACCCCGAAGGTTACTACATCAACCGAAATGTCCGCACTACCCCGTTGCTTCGGGGCAAAAAGAAATAGCACAGCATCAACAAAATAACTCAAAAGGCCCGATTCCCATCGGGTCCGGTTTTTGCGCCCTTTTTTCGGGCAGAAAGAAAGCAGAAAATTGAAAACAAGTTTTCAATCTTCGCGGTTTTGCGACTTTTGCTGCCGTAGAGGATGGCAGAAATTTTGCTTCGCAAAACCAGTCGCAATTCCCATGGAAAGGAGACTTTCGCTAAAGCGAAAGCAATGATTAAAACATGAAAAAGCAAGCAAAAAATTCCAACATAAAGGAGTACCTCAGCGCCTTT
>JAFLRP010000180.1 GCA_022511515.1 Acutalibacter sp. | reverse complement strand
CCCTTATTGTCCAGCATCAGGTAATTGGGTACCAGCGTGACCTGCACGGGCAGCACCATCAAAATCAGCAGCAGGAAGAAGATGGTATCTCTCCCCCGAAAACGGCATTTGGCAAAGGCAAAACCCGCCAGCGTGGAAACGAAAATCTGTCCGGCGCACACGGCAACACACATGCCGAAGCTCCGCCAAAAGCGGAAGGTATACTGGGGTGTGCTCCACATGACGGCGTAGTAGGAGCGGAATGTGATGCCCTCGGCCGTCACGAAGCTGCGGAGAATCACATAGAGGAAGGGCGCTAAGGAAATGGCGGACAGGATCACGGCGAACACCGCACCGATCACATAGAAGGTTCTTTTTCTGCTCATTCTCACACCTCCTTATGTTTTACGAATGCGTAGAACGACGTAAAGAACACAAGAATCAGCACCAGCAGCAAAGTGGACGCCACCGACAGCTTGCTGTAGTTCAGGTTTTCAAAGCTGTTGTTGAGAAAATGCTGGAGCATGTAGAGATTGTCGCTGGGGTGCACGCCGCCGATGAGGAAAATCTCCCGGAAACACTTAAAGGCGTTGATCACTGAAAAGATGGTGGTGAAGAACACGGAGTACCACATCTGGGGCGTGGTGATGTACCGGAATTTCTGCCACACGTCCGCGCCGTCCAGATCGGCGGATTCGTACTGTTCCTCCGGAATGGTCACCAGTCCCGCTAACAGCAAAATCACGGCGTAGCCCGTATTTTTCCACAGGTACAGGAGGATCAGCACCACAAAGGCCGTTCCGCCGGCAAGCCACTCTCCCGGGGCGAAGCCCATAGCTTCCAGAAGCCGATTCAAGAGGCCCGTCTCCGAGAACAGCAGGTCTACCAGCAGCACCGTCCCCACCACCGGCATGATATAAGGCAGCAGGAACACGGATTTTAAAAGTTTGTGCTTTTGAGCGTGAGTTTTCATCATCAGGGCGATGACATAGGACAGGGCCAAGATCACCGGCAGTCCGATGACAAGGAAGATCAGGGTGTTGCCGATGGCCTTTTGGAAGGATTCATTTTCCAGCACACTCCGATAATTCTCCACTCCGACAAAGGCGGCGTTCCTGCCCACGCCGGACAGGAAGGAAAACTGGATCACCTGCACAAAGGGGATCGCGAAGAACAGCAGGTATCCCAAAATCAGGGGCGCGATCAAAATGTAGCCTGTGCGTTGTTTCCTCATGATTTCACTCCTTTTTCCATCCAGGTTTAGGCAGTCGGCTTTACGATTCATCCAACATCATTTGCAGAACACGGTAGGTTTCTGCCGCGATTTCCGCAATCTCCTCCTGACTGACGATCCTACCGGTAAAGATGACGTCGTACATCTCCGTCAGCGTCACATCCAGAGGAGAGTAAAATTTCACCGCGTTGATCTCCGAGCGCACCCGGCAGTATTCCGCATATCCCGCGTCACTGAAAAACCACGGGTCGGGATCGTCTTTCACGAGGGAGACCTTGTCAGTCACCTGCAAAAGATCTTCGTGCATTGGAACACCGTCTACACAGGAGAAAAAGCTGCTCTGCTGGACTTTTTTGCTGAGAAGCAAGTCCGCGATAAAGAAAGCTTCTTCGGGACAATCTGTGTTGGCGTCGATGGCCACAAAGGAAGTAACATTGGCGGTGACGCCGCCTTGAAGATTGTACAGGGGCACAATGGCGGGTTCTTCCTCAACCAGCAGGCCGGGAGGAGATACCGAGGAAAGGGCGCGGCCGTTGTGGCGGCTGAACAGGTAACTCAAATGGGGAGGAGCTTCGCTGAAACCGCCCGTAATATTTTGGCCCAATAAATAGCAGGTCTCATAAGCCACTCTCGCAAGGTCTTCCTCGGAAAAGCTGAGCTTCAGGGTATCGTAGTCAGCCAATTTCCCCAAGGCGTCGCCGAATTTTGTGTCATTGTAGCTGCCGGCCACCCACAGGGCAAGGTCTCTGCTGGGAAAGATTTCGTCCCAAGTCAAGGGGAGAGAATCATAGAAAGAAACATCCGATCTATTGAACACAGTGGCTTCAAAATCGTAGGTCATGGGAAGAACCATCTGACCCTGCTCCGTTCTCCCAGCTTCCATCACCGCCGGGGTCAGTTTGTCCCACTCCATGAATCGCGCGCTTTCGATATAGTCGTCTAGGGGAAGGAAAAGATTTCTCCTCATCACGCTCTGCACATAGGGAAAGAGGAAAGGGTGCTCCGGATGTTTTCTGATGCTGATGGATTCGGGACTGCTGCAGGCGACGATATACAGATCCGGCCCTTCCCCCGCCATAATCTGGGTTTGCAGTGAGGTGATTCTACTGTCCCGTTCCGTACCGGTGTGTGGGACATATTCAATCTCTATTTTCGGGCCGTTGTTTGCTTTGATCCAGTAGAGCAATTCTGTCATTGCGTTGTATCCCACTTCACCGCTGCCGTATCGAGTGCAGTCCAAATCCACAAGAATCTTGACTACCGGAGAATCATCCCCGGTAGAACTCATCTGCGAGGAATTCTCCCCGGGGGAACTATCCCCGTCCCCGGACGGAGGCTCCGTACAGCCGGAAAAGGCGGCGCAAATAACCAGCAAACAGCAGAAAATCAGCGAGAAATAGCGTTTCATTGAAATTCCCTTCTTTCTGCAAAATCAGACGGGCGGCGGCGCGCAAAAAATTAACAATAACACTTTCTTCATAAGGGCCCTACATAAGGACCCTACTTTTTGCAAAACTTGTCTACCCGTCCGGTATCATAGAAAACCTATTTTGAAGAAAAGTAACAGGCCCTTTGCGAAATTTTGAAAAAATTTTTCGTTAGGATTCGGAGATCATCTGCTTCAGCGCCTGATAGGCCTCCGAAACCGCCGATGCGATCTTCTCCTGCTTTTCCGATTCGGAAAGCTCCTCAGAGCGGAAAGTCATGCCGCATTCCACAAATAAATGGTCGATTTCTCCGTCCAGAGGCGTGCAGAACCGCACTGTGCTGATCCTGTCCCGCATGTTGCTGTAGGCTTGGAAATTTTCCTCGCTGAGCCACCAGGAGAGGATGGGGAATTCCTCCTGCCCCAGCGCCCCGTCTACCGGCAGGGCAAAGCTTCTGTACAGCCAGTCGCACAGGGTGACTTCCATGGGGGTGTTTCTGGTCAGGTAGTCCCGGCTGAAGAGATAATCCAGCAGGAAAAAGGCGCCCTCAGGGTTTTCCGTGTTAGCATTGATTCCCGCGAAAGCGGTCACCGACGCGGAAATGTCTCCGTCCTCGTCGAACAGGGGCAGAAAGGCCAAAGGATTGCCCTGGGCGGCGATTCCCGAAACCGGATCGGCGGGAAAGTCTACCCCGAAATTCGTCCGCAAAAAGCCGGGCGCGCTGTCAAATTCGCCCTCCAAGTCTCTTTGTTCCAGCTCCGCACTGCGCAAAATTTCGCTCAGCAGCTCCTCCTCGGTGAAGACCGGCCTGCCGGCGGAATAGTCTGCTAAAGGCGCCAGAAGGTCGCTGATATAATAGCCGTACGGCCCGCCGAATTGCCCGTGGGTATACAGAGCGGAAGCCCGAAGCAGCGGGTCGCCGCTGCGCAGGACTTCACTTCGGGTCAGGGGTTCCCCGGTCTGCGGCGCAATCTCCGCTTTGCACAGGGTCACCGGGAAAGTGTAGGCCGCCGGCAAAAGGTACTGCTGTCCTTCCAGCTTGCCCGCGTCCATCACAACGGGGATCTGCTCCTCCCAATTTGTGAATTGCGACGCTTCCATCAGGTCGTTCAGAGGCAAAAACAATCTGTTTGCCATGGACTGATCGGGATAGGGAAACAGGGGGGATTTCCAGTAAGAGGAGCAGGAATTTACCAAAAAGACGTCAGGCCCGCTGCCGCTCATGATCTCCGTGCGCAGCCGCTGGACGGCGGCGTCCCGTTCCTCTCCCTCTGGCGGGATGATCTCCGGCTCCACATTTTCCGGGCCGCCCGCATTCTTGCACAGCTCCAAAAAAGCTTTGGCCGGTCTCTCAATGCCACCCATATAAAACGTGCCCCAGCCAATGTCAATACAAAACCGGAGCGGCTTCCCCGATATGTTTTCTTGAGAAGAATTTTCCGAGGAGTTTCCCTCGTCAAGCGCGGAGCTCTTGCAACCCGCCGTAAAAGTCCCGCAAATAACCAGCAAACAACAAAGAATCAGCGAGAAATAGCGTTTCATTGAAATTCCCTTCTTTCTGCAAAATCAGACGGGCGGCGGCAAGGTGCAAAAATTTCGTCTGTCATTGAGAACCCGTCCACTTGTTGTACCTTTTAGTCCGGGAAAAAATCTCACTTTTTGTAAAAAAGGGTAGGAAAATTTCCGGCAGTCCGGTCTTGACTGCCGGAAATCCGGGTGTGCTTCCTCCGACTGTTATGATTCATCCAGCAGCCGTTGCATGTTCTGATAGTGTTCGGAGATGATCGTTTTCAACTCCTCGTCGGAGACGGTGTAGTTCATGAATTTCCCGTCTCGAAAGATAACGCCCGGATTGTATTCACTGCGGTTAGCGTACATGGCGTCCAGCTCCGCGTCCAGTGCCGAGGGGAAACGGACGATATTGATATCATCGCAAATGCGCTGCCAGGTCTTAAATTGCTGCCCAGTGAAATGCGCACCGCCGGAAGTGGTCACGGAACTTCCCGCTACGGACAGGAGGGAAAACCGGATCACCTGTTCGAAGGGGATGGCGAAGAACAGCAGATACCTCTATACCAAGGGCGCGATCAAAATGTAGCCTGCGCGTTGTTCTTTCATGGTTTCACTCCTGATGTACTGCAAAACGGGATTTGTCGAATATATCTTTCAAGCCCCGAAAAAATCTTACTGTTCAAAAGAAAAAGGAATGGTTAGGGCTCGATCACGATTTCAACGCTTTCCGGGCTTTCCATGTAGAACGGCCAAGCGTAGGGGTCGACACAGCTATGGCCCGGCAGTATTCCGTCGCGAAGGGTTCCTACGGCGGTGATCCTGTCTCCTTCTTTGTAATTGCCGTTTCCTTGGGGGTAGACGGTAATCTCGCTGTTTGGGAACACGTGGCCGCTGTCGTCCGAAACGATGAGACTGTACCAAAAAGCGGAATCTATTGCCACAACCGTTCCCGAAATCTGAAAAGTTTTTGTGACGCAATGGGCATCGGAAACCTCCACGAAGGTCATGCCGTTAAACCGCTTTTCGATCTTGACGATTTTTCCCACGATCTGCAGAACATCGCCGAGGGCAAGACCCTCCCGCTCCTCCTCCGGCAGGTCGGCGGTAAAATACACGGTTTTGAGGGGGAAATCGTACCGTATGTTGAACCCTGCCCGGATATATTCCGGGTCATTGAGTCTATCCACAGCGAGGTTCATCAGGTAGTACTTCCCCGCGTAAGTTTTGTTGGCCGCTTCCGCGTCTGCTTCTGCTTCGTCCATCAAATCCACAGTGGAAAGCAGCGTGCCGTCCGCAACGGCTTCCTCGGCAGTCCGCTTCCCTTGGGGTTGACCGGATTTTTGATGTGATCCTCCTTGACAGGCGCAGAGGAACAATATCAAAATCAGACTGCAAAGAAGAGAAACTATCTTTTTCATGCCGTCACCTCGTTTTACGATTCGTCCAACAATCGTTGCATGTTCTGATAGTGCTTGGAGATGATGGACTTCATCTCCTCGTCGGAGACAGAGCCTTTCATGAATTCTCCGTTTCGGAAGATAACGCCGCCCTCGCTCAAGCGGTAGGCGTACATGGCGTCTTCAATGTCCTTCATCATGGCGTCCAGCTCCGCGTCCAACGCCGAGGGGAAGCGGACGATGTTGATATCCTCGCAAATGCGCTGCCAGGCCTCCAGCTTCTGCCCGGTAAAATAGGCACCCCCGTCTGGCATGCCGGACAGATTGCGGTTTACGGACATTCCTCTGAAATGTCGATAGAACCGCCCGCCCCTTTGGAAATCTTCACACAGCAGGGCGTCCAGCACATCACGGACCTTGTCCTCCCGCTTTGTGTTGAAATTCACTGCGCAGTAGCCGATCACCGCGGCGGTAGAGCCGCCCAGGGTATTGCGCAGGGGCATGAAGGTATAGGGCGTATTGGCCGGGCCGGGGTAGGCGTGGTCGGACCCGTTATAATCCGTCATAATATCGCTGACGTAAATGGAACAACTGAACCGCTCCGTCTCCCTGTCCAGCACATTCCGGTAGGCGGTGATGGAATCCCTGACTGTCTGAAAAATTTCCTCCTCGGAAAGATAGGGTTCTTCCGTTTCAAAATCCGCTACCTGCGGGAACAGGTAGGATAGACCGGAGTCGTGAACGCCCATGCGGACATAATTTTTGTTTTGACTAAAGTTGGGCTTCGTGAAGTTAAATGGCCAAACGGCCTGTTCCGCCAAAGCGAGGTCGTCGCCCCGGAGCACATCGTCCCAGGACGTGCCGGCATATTCGCCTCCCGGCAGGTCGTCCCCGGAGAACATGATGCCAGGCACGGTGAAGGATAGGGGGAGAAGCACTTGCTCGCCCTTTTGATTTTTCCCACCTTCCATCACCTGGGGGATCAGGTCGTCCGGATTGGAAATGGTGAGCTTGGCGAGGATATCGTCCAGCGGCAGGAAAATGCCGCTGTCCATGGTCTTTTCCACATAGGGGAACAGCCGCCCGCCCTCGATGCCGGTAAATTCTTCTCCTTGGCTATACCAATCGGAGAGGGTCGTGCTGATGAAGATGTCGGGCCCTTTGCCAGCCATGAGCTCCGCACGGATCCGCTGCAGGGCGGCGCCCCGCGCCGCAGACTCTTCTTCGGTGCCGGGGATAATATCCACCTCCACGTCCTCCGAGGAAATGCTGAGACCCAGATATTTGTGGCAGTCGTCGATCCAGTTCAGGAAACCGGTGACCGCTTCCTGATAGTCGGCGGTGGCCCGTTCTCCGCTGCTGGCGATGTCGAAGCATACCACCACCTTGCCGGAATTTCCTCCGGTAAAGGTGCAGGCGGAAACTGCCACAGTCAGGATCGCCACAGACACGATGGCCGCCACGGTCTGCTGTGATTTTTTGGCAATGCGGGCGAAACGGTCTTTCAAGTTTTTCTTCTGGACGCTTGTAGCGCCTGCGGTCATGGCCGTTGCCGCCAGCAGGGGATTCACTGTCTGCCGCACGGGGATGAGGGACAGCAACGTTTTCCCATAGGGAATGCGGTCTGATTCCTCCAGTCGTGCAAGGGCGCCTTCGTCGCAGGCCAGCTCACAGTCGATTTTTGAGGCCGCCGCCGCTGCCCACACCAGCGGATGAAACCAGTACACTGCCAGACACACGCCCCGCAGGAGCGTCCACAGGTGGTCCAGATGATGGGCATGGGTGGTCTCGTGGACGATCACGTGGCGCAGGCGATCTTCCGATTCCAGTACGCCGGGAGTCAAGTAAATGGCCGGACGGAACAGCCCAAACAGACAGGGAGAGGGCAAGCCCGCTTCCACTGAGTACACCCGCAATTTGCAGTCCTCTATTTCATAAGGCTTTCGCACCTTCCGCAGCCACAGCCAGAATCGCAGATTCGCCGTCAGCAGAAAAATGCCGGCCAAACAGCTTCCTGCCGCCCAGACCCAGAACAGCACCGTTTGCGGGGCCAGCCGCCGATATTCCACGGCGGTCTTCTGTTCGGTCCGCGCCACCCAAACGGACTCCCCCACGGCGGTCAAAGTATGCTCCGGGGCGATCTTCCAGGCCAGAGGATGTTCCTCCAACGGCTCCTGGGTTACCGGGACAAAGATGGGCTGCTCGGTGATGGTTTGAGTCACCGTTTCCTCCACCGGCTTTGCGGCAGTGAGGACGGAAAAGTCCACGGCGGGCAGGTTGACGGGCACCAGGAGCCGCACCAATACCAGCGCCCACAAGGCATACTGTACCCGGCGGGACAGGTTTTTCCGGAACAGTTTCCGCATGATCAGCAGCGCCAAAATCAACGCGCTTGAAGAAATCAGAATCTCAATCATGGTCCGTTTCCTCCTTCGCTTTTTCCAAGATCGCGGCCAGCTCCTCCAAATCTTCCGGTGTCAGCGAGCGGCTGTCCACCATGGCGTTGAGCATCACGCCCAAACGCCCGTCAAACACTTTATCCAAAAAATGGCTGGTTTCCCGCCGAATGGCGTCCTCCTGCCGGAGAACAGGAAAATAAAGCTTGGCGCGGCCATTGCTTTCGTACCGCACCGCTCCCTTTGCCTCCATCCGGGAAAGCATGGAGATGATGGTGTGCTTGGTCCAGCCGGTGGTATCTTTCATGGCGGCAGTGAGCTGGGTAATGGTCATGGGAGAAGATTCCCACAACTCTTTCATCAAAATCCATTCCCCGTCTGACAATTCCGGTCTCATAGAAAAATCCCCCTTTGGTAAACGGACGTTTACCTAATTCTGATTGCAGTATAGCATGGAGGTAAGCAGATGTCAACCTGACTGGGAAATAATTTTTCCAGGTTGATTTTTTCACGGAAAACAGTATACTGGAAAACAGAAATGCAGCTCGTGTAAGAATTGACATTAGGAGGCAGTAATATGGCACAAATTCCTTATCTTGACGGAACAGGCAGGCTGACCACGCTGTATGTGGACGGCAAGCCCTTCCACGCCCGGTCCGGCGAAATTCACAATTCCAGCTCGTCCGATTTGGAGTACATGGACAGGAAAGTCTGGCCCGCTCTCCGGGGCATGAACATGAACTGCGTAGTGGCCCCCATCTACTGGGAGTGCGTGGAGCCGGAAGAAGGGAAATTCGACTTTTCCCTCATCGACGGTCTTTTGGAACAGGCCCGCAGGGAAAATATGCGGCTGGTGCTGCTGTGGTTCGGGCTGTGGAAGAACAGCTCCTCCACTTATGTGCCGGAGTGGGTCAAGACGGACCATCAGCGCTTCTCCTACGTGAAAGCCGCCGGAAAGAAACCCACGCTCTTTATCAACGGTGTTGCCCACCGCATCATAACCCCTCTGTGCAAAGCGGCTGTGGAAGCCGACGCCAAGGCTTTTTCAGCCGTCATGCGCCATTTGAAAGAGGTTGACGACGAACATACCGTCATCACCATGCAGGTGGAAAACGAGATTGGCGTCATCGGCTCTGCCCGGGATCACAGCAAGCTGGCGGAAGCCGCTTTTGCCCAGCCCGTACCGGCAGCACTGGCGGAAGCATTCGGCGTGACCGGCACCTGGGCGGAAGCATTCGGCAAGGACGCGGATGAGATCTTTATGGCATGGCACTACGGGCAGGCCGTGGAAAAAATCGTGCAGGCGGGAAAGGCAGAACTGCCCCTGCCCATGTACGTCAACGCCTGGCTGGAGCAGCAGCCCTGGACGCCGGGCAGTTATCCCTCCGGCGGACCGCAGTTCAAAATGCACAAGGTCTGGCGGACAGCGGCCCCCAGTATCGATTTCTTTGCCCCTGACATTTACGTTGACCACTACCGCGCGGTATGCGATGAGTACGCCTCTGACGGCAATCCGCTGTTTATTCCCGAGGTGCGCCAGACCGCCGATACTGTGGCATTCTATCTCTACGCTGTGGGCAAGCATAATGCCATCTGCTTCGCGCCCTTCGGCGTGGAGGACATGGCGGGCGGCGACGCCGTGATGGATGAGGAGACATTGCACATCCTGAACATTTCTGCCGACGCCATGCAGGCCGGAAATAATGCCGGTGCTTTGCTGGGCGATGTATACGGCAAGGTGGCGAGCATGGAAGACCTGGTGGAAAAAGTTCACCGGGAAGGGAAAATCCACGGATTTTTGGAGATCAGCGGCGAGCGCAGCGAGGTGGTCCACCTGTCCCATATGGACCTTACCTTCAGCTACGGCGACATGTTTACCCCCAAAAAGCCCGGCATTCCCGCAGCCGGCGGACTGGTCATCGAGCTGGGCGATTATGAATTTGTGGTGCTGGCCACGGGCTGTACCCTCACCTGGTCCGCACCGGAAGGCTCTCCCCTGTCCTTCGATATCCTCTCCAAGGAGGAGGGGCATTTTGAAAACGGCAAATGGGTGCGGGGCCGCATTTTAAACGGCGACGAGCAGTACCGCAACACCTTCGGCAGGCAGGCGGAGCTTATCAAGTTCAAGCTGAACCCCTACCGCGACTGACAAAAACAGAAATTCAGGGCAGCCCTTGCGGGCTGCCCTTTTGCGTTTTTTTCAAATATTGACAAATTTCCGTTTCGTGCTACAATATGGATGAAAAATGAAATAAGGGGTGCACAAGAGTTCCAATTTGCACAGCAAATTGGAACTCCTTGAAGTTTGTCTTCGCAGGAGATCGAGTTTTCTCCGAAATCTCGATCTCCCCAAAGTTTGCTTCGCAAACTTCTCGCTTGAAAATTGCAAGTACCTGCAATTTTCATTTGGGAAAAGCGAAAAAATTTCAAGTGCTGAGAGGAGCTTTGAGCTTAAACCCTTCGCCTGTTTATCAGGCAGGAACCTGATGCGGATAATACCGACGTAGGGAGCATTTCATTGTTTTTCTGACCTTGGCGGTCTCCGCCCTGTCAGAGCCGTTTTGCGTGTCTGCCGCAAAATCGGGGGAATGCGTTCTATGTCATTTGGGGTCTTCTCCGAATGGCATTTTTCATTTTTCGGATTTTTACGGCGGGAGGATACAAACTCCCCAAAGAAAGGAATGGTCTAATGAAACAACAAAACATTCGTAGACTGGTTTTGGGCGGCGTACTGGTGGCACTGGCTACCGTGCTGTCCTTTATCCAGGTTTACCACCTGCCTCAGGGCGGCTCCATCACGGCGTGCTCCATGCTGCCCATTATGCTGTTCGGCTATCTCTGCGGCACAAAATGGGGGTTGGCCGCGGGCTTTGTCCACAGCGTGATCCAGCTTTTGGTAGGTCTCGGCGACTTGAAGACTATCACCGGCGGGGCTCTTGTCGGCTCCATCCTGCTGGACTACCTGCTGGCCTTCACCGTGCTGGGGCTGGCGGGGATCTTCCGCAATATCATCAAGCAGCGGGGCGTTTCCTTTACGCTGGGCTGCCTGGTGGCCGGATTGCTGCGGTACCTCTGCTCTTTCCTCTCCGGCTGGATTCTGTGGGGAGAGTACGCCGATCAGAATTTCTCCCCCATGCTGGCAGGAATGACCGGCAACACTCTGGCCTGTTTCTATTCTCTCATTTATAACGGCAGTTACATGGTTCCCGAAATCATCATCACCTGCGTGGTGGCTTTCCTCATCATGCAGACGGCCGGAGGTCAATTACAAAAATTGGCAGGAGAAGCTCAGGCTTGATCGCCGCGAAAAATCGGCAAAAACTCCGGGCATAAAAGCGCCTCTTTTGGGAATGCTGATTTTGTAAAACACCGTTTTACAACTTTATTCTAAAGAGGTGCCTTCTCATGAGCAAATTGGAATGTCAGGTCACTTCCTGCCAGCACAACTGTGACAATCTCTGCTGTCTGCCCGGCATTCAGGTAGACGGCCCCGCCGCCTGGGGAAGCGAGCAGACCTGCTGCGCGTCCTTTGAGGAACGGCAGCCCGGCAGCGGAACGAATTCTGTCACGGGCAAAACGCCTTCTGAAAACAGCTCCATCAGTTGCACGGCAAAGCACTGCACCTACAACGAAAACTGCAAGTGCGAGGCCGATTTTGTCTCTGTGGGCTGCTGCTGCAGTGACGTGACCACCAAAGGCGGCACAGAGTGCTGCACCTTCCGTCCGGAATAACAACACAACAGACATTTCCCGGAAAAAGCCCTTGAACCGCTTTGGTTCAAGGGCTTTTCTTTTGTACTGAAAAATGCTATACTGAATATAAGCAAAGAGAGAGAAAAGGATAAAGGCAATGATAAAACTACTGGCATTTGATTTGGACGGCACCACCATCATAGAGCATCAGCGTCTGTCAAGGGAAAACCGCCGAGCGCTGCTGGCGGCGGCGGAGCAGGGCGTGGAGC
>JAFLRP010000179.1 GCA_022511515.1 Acutalibacter sp. | reverse complement strand
GGCTGGGTGGAAGAATATCAGCCCGGCGCGGTGCTGTACGTGTGGCAGGGCGGCCAGGAGGGCGGCCTGGGCACGGCGGACGTGCTCACAGGAAAAGTTGCTCCCACCGGCAAGCTGTCCGACACCATCGCAAAGGACATTGCAGAGTATCCCGCCCACGGCAATTTCGGCAGCGAGACCAGAAATATCTACGCCGAGGACATCTACGTGGGCTACCGGTATTTTGAGACCTTCGCCCCAGAGAAGGTGGCCTACCCCTTCGGTTTCGGCCTGACCTATACCACCTTTGCCGTAACCCCCAATGATGTTTCCTGCGACGGCAAGACCGTGAAGGTTTCCGCCGAGGTGAAGAACACCGGAAACGCGGCAAGCAAAGAAGTGATCCAGCTCTATTGCGAGGCTCCTCAGGGAAAATTGGGCAAAGCTGCCCGTTCCCTGTGCGCCTTTGAAAAGACAAAATTATTGCAGCCCGGAGAAAGCCAGACCGTCACTTTGGAATGCGAGGTTTCCTCTCTGGCGTCCTATGACGACAGCGGGGCAACGGGACACCGTTCCTGCTGGGTGCTGGAAGCCGGCGAGTACGGCTTCTATCTTGGCACGGACGTGCGCTCCGCCGGTTCCGTGGGGAAAATCTCCCTGCCCGAAACGGTGGTGGAGGAGCTGGAAGAGGCCTGCGCCCCCGTCACGGCTTTCGACCGTCTCCGTCCCGGCGCGAAAAACGGGAATACATACGAAATCACCAAAGAGCCCGTCCCCCTGCGCACGGTGTCCGTTTCAGAGCGCCACAAGGAACGCCGACCGGAAAGCACCCCCTGCGTGGGCGACCAAGGTTGGAAACTGAAAGACGTGGCCGACGGCAAGGTCGCCATGAGTGACTTCCTGTCCCAGCTCAGCGATGAAGACCTGTTCTGCATGGTCCGGGGCGAGGGTATGTGCTCTCCCAAGGTGACTCCCGGCACGGCGGGAGCCTTCGGCGGCGTGACCCAGCGGCTCTTGAACTTCGGTATTCCCACGGGCTGCTGCGCAGACGGTCCCAGCGGTATCCGCATGGACTGCGGCACCAGAGCTTTTGCCATGCCAAACGGCACCTGCCAGTCCTGCACCTTCCACCCGGAATTGGTGCGGGAGTTGTATGAATATGAGGGCATGGAGCTGCGGAAAAACAAGGTGGACACCCTGCTGGGCCCCGGTATCAACCTGCACCGCCACCCCCTGAACGGCAGAAACTTTGAATATTTCTCGGAAGACCCCCTGCTCACTGGCGTGATGGCCGTGGCACAGCTCAAAGGCATGCATCCCTACGGCGTGACCGGCACCATCAAGCATTTCGCCTGCAACAGTCAGGAATTCCATCGCCACGATGTGGAGGCGGTGATCTCCGAACGGGCCCTTCGGGAACTGTACTTAAAAGCCTTTGAAATGGCGGTGAAGGAGGGCAAAGCCCGGTCCATTATGACCAGCTACAACCCCATCAACGGCTTCTGGTCCGCCAGCAATTTCGACCTGCTCACCGTCATTCTTCGGGGCGAGTGGGGCTTTGAGGGACAGGTGATGACCGACTGGTGGGCCAAGGGCAACGAGGAAAATGAGCCCGGCCAGCGCACCAATGTGGCCTCCATGGTGAAGTCCCAGAACGACCTGTACATGGTCACCGCCAGTGCCGAGGAAAACACCGGCAACGACAACGCCGCGGAGGGCATGGCGGCCGGCATCGTCACCCGGGGCGAGTACCTGCGGGCCGCAGAAAATATCTGCAAGTTCCTTTTGACTTCTCCCGCCTTTACCCGCCTGTGCGGGGAGGAAACCGAGCTGGATAAGGAACTGGAGGAAGCTCCGTCCTTTGACGACGCTCCCGCCGGGGAAATCTACTATGTGGAAAGCAATGAGGACAATCAGGTCATTCTGGACACCTCTGTCATCCGCACGGAAAAAGGAGAAAATACCCGGTTCTCCGTAACGGTGAAGGAGCGGGGACTGTACGAGATGAAGCTCATTCTGCGCAGCACCGACAGCAACGACGTGTCCCAGTTGCCCCTGTCCGTTTTCCAGGACAGAAACCTGCTGGGCACCGTGACTCTCAACGGCAGCGAGCGGGAATGGAAGACTGTCACCATGGACGTGGCAGGCTTCGGCGGCACGTTCTACCTCCGGTTCTTCCCGGCCCAGACGGGCTTGGAGCTCCAGTCCTGCGTGCTGAGCCTGAAGCAGTCCTTTGAGGAAATGATGAGGAACCGTCCGTAAAGCGAAAGGAATACAGAAAAGACCGGCGTTTCGGCGCTGGTCTTTTCCGATATGTGTGACCGTGAAACGGGGAAGGGAAGGAATGACAATGCTCAGAAAAATAATCAAAATCGATGAGGAAAAATGCATCGGCTGCGGCGTCTGCGCCGACGCCTGTCACGAGGGGGCCATCGGCGTCGTAAACGGCAAGGCAAAGCTGCTGCGGGAAGATTACTGCGACGGTCTGGGCGACTGTCTGCCCGCCTGCCCCGTGAACGCCATCACCTTTGAGGAGCGGGAAGCCCCCGCCTACGACGAAGCGGCGGTGGAGGAAGCGAAGCAGAAGAAATTTGAAGAAGCCCTATTCGGATTGGGTGGCTGTCCCGGCCCTCACGCCAGAGCCATCTGCCGGGAGGAGGAAGCGGAAGCGTTTCACGCCGCTTCTCCCGGTGTCAGCCGGCTGTCCCAGTGGCCGGTGCAGATCAAGCTGGTGCCGGTCAAGGCACCCTATTTTGACGGCGCGAATCTGCTGATCGCCGCTGACTGCACCGCCTACGCCTACGGGAATTTCCACGAGGAGTTCATCCGCAGCCGGATCACCCTTGTGGGCTGCCCCAAGCTGGACGAGGGAGACTACGCCGAAAAGCTGACCCAGATCATCGCGGAAAACGATGTGAAAAGCGTCACCATCGTCCGCATGGAAGTCCCCTGCTGCGCAGGACTGGAAAACGCCGCCAAGCGCGCCCTCCAAGCCAGCGGCAAATTCATCCCCTGGCGGGTGGTCATCGTCTCCACGGACGGAAAACTTTCGGAATAAGCAATTGGCCGAGAAAGCCCGCAGATTTCTTTCAAGTCTGCGGGCTTTAAGTTTATAAGCCGGAATTTTTCTGAAAAGCGGTGAGTGGTTTCCGCCTTTCGATTGTATAATGGTCAAAGGAGGGACAAGCCATGAAAAAAAGGATCATCCTGCTCGGTGCGGTATTCCTTTTCGTGCTTTTCCTTGGAGGCTGTGCGGTATCCCAACCGGAAACGACGATGTATCTGTCATACGGGACGCGAGGGCCGCTGTCGGGGGAGCTCGTTTCTCGCGATCCGAAATACTTTTATGACCACTCGGAAGCCGCCTGTATCGGCGTCGTGGAAGAAATTCAGTCCGACAGTCCTTTTGTTGGCCCGAAAAACACCCCCTATGCTGGAGACGCGCTGACAAAAGCCACCGTGCGGGTCACGGAAGTTTTAAAAGGCGACTTGGACGATACGATAGAGGTCTGTTATGTCAGCGGAACCATTCCCATCGAGGACTATCTGGATCATTTCAATTACGATGGTCCTCTCAGCCGGGAGGAATTGAAAGAGCGTTACGCGACAGATGAGGAACTGAAAAATCTTCGAGAGGTGTCTTGCACCTCTGTCGCGGCCCAAAAGGTGATCCTCGGCCAGAAAACCCTGTTTCTCCTGTATGAGACACCCGGGATCGACTGCTTCATTCTCCTCACTCACGGTTTGACGGTCTATCCCATCGACGATAACGACAAGGTTTTCCTTTCTCAGTATCCGAAATATGAAACGCTGGAACAACTGAAAAGCGAGCTTATGGGCGAAGACTGAGCCCGCCATTCAGACCATATGCTGACAAGAAAGCCCGGTGCAGCTTTGCACCGGGCTTTTTCTGTGTTTTCTCAGTCTTTACCCGTCTTACTCTACCAAATTCTGTTCCGTCCACTGGAACGCCTTCTCACAGACGGTCTTGACGCATTCCTCGTCCATGGGGGACTGCAAATTGACGGCGTGGGCCAGGTCGATAAAGGTTTTCGTGCCGCCCAGCTTCACAAAGTCCATATACTTCTTCCAGGCGGCGTCACGGTCTTCCAGAGACAATGCAAAGAACTGGAGGGACATGACCTGAGCCAGACAGTAGTCGATATAGTAGAAGGGACTGCCGTAAATATGCATCTGCCGCTGCCACCCCGCGCCTCTGCCGTAGAAGGGCAGATTGTCGAAGTCCAGATAGGGGCGATAGCGCTTCTCCAGCTTCAGCCAGGTCTGATTCCGCTCCTCGGGGGTCAGTTCCGGATGGGTGTACATCTCATACTGGAAATGGTCCACCAGGCAGCCGTAGGGGATAAAGACCAGCGCGTCCTCGGCGTGAGAGAGCTCGTACTTGTCAGTCATGGGGCCGAAGAACAGGTGATGCCACGGGGCGGTCAGGAATTCCATGCTCATGGAGTGGGTCTCCGCGCCCTCCATGGTGGGATTGCGCAGCGCGTCGATGTCGATGGTCCGGTGGGCGATATAGTCTGCAAAGGCGTGGCCGGCCTCGTGGGTCAGTACGTCCACGTCCCCGGAAGTGCCGTTGAAATTGGAGAAGATATAGGGATAGCCGTAATCCGGCAGACTGGTGCAGTAGCCGCCGGGGGCTTTGCCCTCCTTGGCCAGCACGTCGAACAGGTCGTTCTCAAACATCAGGTGAATGAAATCCCTGGTGTCGGGGGAAAGCTCCTCATACATTTTCAGTCCGGCGGCCATGATCTCCTCCGGCGTGCCCTGAGGAGTGGCGGAGCCGCCCTTGAATTTCAGGGCGTTGTCGTAGAATTTGAAATCAGAAATGCCCAGACGTTTTGCCTGACGCTCCTTGACCTTCACCGTCAGGGGCACCAGGTCCCGGACCACTCTGTCCCGGAAGCCCGCCACGTCCGCCGGGGTGTAGCAGTTTCTGCGGAGACGGAGCGCGGCCAGCTCCACATAGCTGTCAAAGCCCAATTTCTTTGCCTGCTCGGTGCGGTTTTTCACCAGCTTGTCGTAAATCTCATCGAACTCCTGCCGGTGCTCGTCGAAGAAGCGCCCCTCGGCCTCCAGCGCCGCCTTGCGCACCTCCCGGTCGGCGTGCTCCTTGTACGGGCCCAGTTGGGCGATGGTCAGCGTTTTGCCCTGGAAGGGCACTTGGGCGCTGGCGTAGAGCTTCTGATACTCGGTGGTGAGCTTGTTTTCCTCCTGCATCAGAGGAATGAGCTCCGGGGAGAAAGATTTGAGGGTCATTTCCAGATTTTTGAACACCAGCGAGCCCAGCGACTGTTCCAGCTCCGGGCGGCAGGGGGACTTTACCAGCGCTTCGTGGAACGATTGGAGCTTCTCCTCCAGCAGGGGATCCTGGTCGTTGATATATTCGGTTTCCTTGTTGTAGAACTCGTCTCTGGTGTCTACGCTGTTGCGGATCATGCAGATGCTGGCCTGGGTCCAGATGTGGTTGAGGAGCGTTTCCGCTTCTTTGTAGATCGAGAGCTGCTCCTTGGGGTCAGCGGAGGTCTGCAGCCGGGCGGTCAGGGAATCCAAGGTCTCAAAGGCCAACCGCATATCGGGCCGGGTGTAGGTCATCTCAGAAAATTTCATATTTTTCTACTTTTCTCCTTTTCTTTGTTTTGGGTTTAGTATACTTCTCCCGGAAGGGAATCGTCAAGCACAAATGCGCCGGCGGCTTTTCCGGGAATTACCGCCGGTTTTCATTGCCCCAAACGCAGAGCTGATCCAGCACGGCCATCAACGATTCGCCCCGTTCTGTCAAGCTGTATTCCACCTTGGGCGGGATCACGGGGTAGACTGTCCGGCAGATCAGAGCGTCCCGCTCCAATTCTTTCAGGTGCTGGCTCAGGGTCTTGTCGGACACCTTGCCCAGATACCTGCGCAGCTCGTTGAACCGTACCCGCTTGTACTCCATCAGGCAGTAGAGGATCACCATTTTGTATTTTCCCGAAATGAGGGACAGGGTGTAGCTGAACCCGGTGTCCTTGAAGTTGGCCTCCACAACGCACTTTTCCAAAAGCATCTTCCTTTCTTAAAAGTAAGTACCTGATTTAAAAGTGGGTACTTGCTTTGTGTTCTGAACCCAGTATAATGGAACACAGGAAAAAAGGAAAGTCTTTTTCCAATTATTTTTTGGAGGTAGTTCTGATGAAAAAAGATCTTGGAGTAAACCCCTATCTGTTCCCCATGCCCACTTTGATGATCGCGACCTATAACGAGGACGACACCGTGGACGATATGATGATGGCCTGGGGCGGCATTTGCGCCGGCAACATGGTGGCGCTGAATCTGGAGAAGGAGCACAAGACCTGCGCAAATCTGCTGAAACGCAAGGCCTTCACCATCAGCGTGCCGGACGTGGCCCATATTGAGGAGGCGGATTTCCTCGGGATCGCCAGCGCCAACAAGATGCCGGATAAATTTGCCCGCAGCGGTCTGCACGCGGAAAAGAGCGAAAAGGTGGACGCTCCCATCGTCACCGAATTCCCCCTGACTTTGGAGTGCAAGGTGGTATCCATGGAGGAAATGGGAGACGACTATCACGTGGTAGGCGAGATCGTGAGCGTGCTGGCGGAGGAATCCGTGCTGAACGAGAAGGGGAAAGTAGACCCCGTGAAGCTGAATGCCTTCGTGTTCGACCAGTTCCAGAACGGCTACTACGCCATCGGCGAAAAGGTCGGTCAGGCCTGGAAAAGCGGCGCAGGGCTGATGAAGGAGTAATCCCCGGCACAAAAGCCGGCTTTGCCAACTGCGGGCGAATTTCACTGAAAAACCCCTTTTGTCTGAGGACAAAAGGGGTTTTTCTGGTGGGCGCTAACGGACTTGAACCGCTGACCCCCTGCACGTCAAGCAGGTGCTCTAGCCAGCTGAGCTAAGCGCCCATGATAAGATTGCTTTACTAGTTTACACGATTCCCGGAGAAAATGCAAGCCCCAAATTTCATTTTTTTTGCGAAATCCCGGTTTTGTCAAAGAAATGTAAGAAAATCTTTCGTTTTCTTTTTGGTTTTTTGGGTGGTCTTTTTCGGAAATTTATGGTATACTGTACCTGCAAATATGGAAACCCCCAAGAAGTTGAGTGGAAGGATAGTGAAAATTGTCGGTCGGGTCGCTAAGTTTCGTCCCGCTGCGACTATCTTCACGCGAAAGAAATATGAAAACACTTTCTTACATCAATTTTGCTTTGGCTGCCATTTTTGCCGCCTGCTGCTTCTATCAGGCGGTGTTTGCCGTGGTGCGGCTCTTGGGAAAGCGCCGGCATTTTCAGGCCCAGAAGCTTTGCAGATACGCGGTGCTGATCGCCGCCCGGAATGAGCAGTCCGTCATTGGCCAGCTCATAGACAGCGTCCGGGCCCAGGAGTACCCCGCCGATCTGGTGGATATTTACGTGGTGGCGGACAACTGCACGGACAGCACGGCGCAGGTCGCGGCTTCTCACGGGGCCACGGTCTACAGCCGCCAGAATCAGGAGCAGGTGGGGAAGGGGTACGCTCTTCAGTTCCTGCTGGACAAAATCCGGGAAGAACACAGAGAGGCGCCCTACGACGGGTATTTCGTCTTCGACGCGGACAATCTGCTGGATCCTCACTATATTGCCGAGATGAACAAGGTGTTCTCCTCCGGCCACCGGGTGGTCACCGGGTACCGCAACACCAAGAATTTCGAGGATAATTGGATCACCGCCGGATACGGTATGTGGTTCCTGCGGGAATCCGAATACCTGAACCGTCCCAGAGATTATCTGAATATCGGCTGCGCCGTGTCCGGCACGGGATTCCTCTTTGCCGAAAGCATTTTGCGGCAGTCAGGGGGCTGGAACTGGTTTTTGCTCACAGAGGATCTGGAGTTTACCGCTTCCATGATCGTCGAGGGAGAGAAGGTGGCCTACTGCCCCGACGCCGTTCTGTATGATGAGCAGCCCCGCAGTTTCCGGCAGTCCATTCTCCAGCGCTCCCGGTGGATCAAGGGATATTTTCAGGTGCTGGCCGCTCACGGCGGCGATCTGCTCCACACGCTGGCCGCCACCGGGCGCTTTGCCGCCTACGATATGCTGATGAGCAATCTGCCCGCCGCGGTGCTGACGGTGCTGAGTTTCCTCGTGAACACCATCATGTTCTTTGTGGGCATGCTTTCCGCCCGGCATGAAATGGGACTGTTCGCCTTCTCCGTCATCAGCGCGCTGGTAAATTCCTACGGTCTGCTGTTCGTGATGGGTCTGATGCCCCTGCTCACCGAGCGCAAGCGCATTCGCTGTTCCCGCCGGCGTCGGGTGCTGTACGCCTTTACTTTCCCGTTTTTCGTGTTTACTTACGGGATCGCCATGCTGCTGGCGGTATTCGGAAACGTGGGCTGGAAGCCCATTCGCCATTCGGTGGCGCTGTCCATCGAAGATTTGAGCGACAGTTCCCGGAAATAGTTTTTCCGCGCAAAAAACTTTTTGAAAAAAATCGGATTTTTGTTTTCTTTAAAGGGTTCTTATGATACAATACTAAGTGTTGTGTCATAAGGACTTTTTTTGTTGTTCTTTTTGTTGTTCCAATAGAAATTTTCAGTAGGAAAGGGACAAGCAGTATGGTGACAAGAGTTTTTGTAGAAAAGAAAAAGGGCTTCGATATCGAGGCCTCTCATCTGGCGGCGGATCTCAGAGGAAATTTGGGCATTTCCGGCGTGGAGGAGGTGCGCATCCTCAACCGGTACGACGTGTCCGGACTGTCCGATGAGCAGTTCCGGGCGGCGGCCAGAACAATCCTGTCCGAGCCCAATATGGACAACGTGTATGAGGAAGCGTTCCGGCTGCCGGAGGAATACCGGGTTTTTGCCATGGAATACCTGCCCGGCCAGTACGACCAGCGGGCGGATTCCGCCGCCCAGTGCGTCCAGTTTTTGACTCAGGGGGAACGCCCGGCGGTGCTGTCCGCTAAAGTGATCGGCGTCAAAGGAACCGTTTCCGACGAGGAGTTTGAGAAAATCAAGTCTTATCTGGTGAACCCGGTGGAATCCCGGATCGCTTCCATGGACAAGCCGGAGCAGTTGGAGCTCAGCTCCGACGTGCCCCCGGATGTGGCCAGAGTGAAAGGCTTTATTCAGTGGAATCGGAAAGAAATGAAACAATATTTCGATTCCATGGGCTTTGCCATGACATTAGACGACCTGCTGTTCTGTCAGGACTATTTCCGGGATGAGGAAAAGAGAGAGCCCACTGTCACTGAGCTGCGGGTCATCGACACCTACTGGAGCGACCATTGCCGCCACACCACCTTTTTGACGAGATTAGATGAAATTGAAATCGAAGCCGGAAAACTTCACGATGCGGTGGAAGCGGCTCTCAAGCAGTACCTTGACCTTCGGGAAGAATTATATCAAAATAAGGACAAGCCCGTTTCCCTCATGGATATGGCCACCATTGGCGGAAAATATCTGAGAAAGCAGGGACTGGTGCCCGATCTGGACGTCAGCGAGGAAATCAACGCCTGCTCCATCGAGGCTCCCGTCACCATCGATGGCAAAACGGAAACCTGGCTCATTCAATTCAAGAACGAGACCCACAATCACCCCACGGAGATCGAGCCCTTCGGCGGCGCGGCCACCTGCCTGGGCGGCGCCATTCGGGACCCTCTGTCGGGCCGGGCCTACGTCTATCAGGCCATGCGGGTCACCGGCAGCGGCGACCCCACTACTCCCTTTGAAAAGACGCTTCACGGCAAGCTGCCCACCCGGAAGATCACCACCGGGGCAGCGGCCGGCTATTCCTCTTACGGCAATCAGATCGGCCTGGCCACCGGGCAGGTCACCGAACTCTATGACCCCGGCTACGTGGCAAAGCGCATGGAGATCGGCGCGGTTATCGGCGCGTCTCCCAAGAAAAACGTCCGCCGGGAGGAGCCCGTTCCCGGAGACGTGATTTTGCTCTTGGGCGGCGCCACCGGCCGGGACGGCATCGGCGGGGCCACGGGCTCCAGCAAGGCCCACACGGAAAAATCTGTGGAGGTCTGCGGCGCTGAGGTGCAGAAGGGTAATCCCCCCACCGAGCGGAAACTGCAAAGATTGTTCCGCAAAGAGGAAGCGGCGACGCTCATCAAACGCTGCAACGATTTCGGCGCGGGCGGCGTGTGCGTGGCCATCGGCGAGCTGGCCCCCGGGCTTCAAATCGATCTGAATAAAGTGCCCAAAAAGTACGAGGGCTTGGACGGTACGGAGCTTGCCATTTCCGAATCTCAGGAGCGCATGGCCGTGGTGGTCACCCCCGAGGACGCGGAGCGGTTCTGCGCTCTGGCAAGGGAAGAAAATCTGGACGCTCAGGCGGTGGCGGTGGTCACCGCAGACCCCCGCTTGAAAATGGAATGGCGGGGCGACGGCATCGTCGATTTGTCCCGGGCATTTCTCGATACCAACGGCGTGACCCAGAACGCCGCCGCGAAAATCACCGCGCCCCAGTCAGAAAATTACCGGGAGACCGTGCCGGAAGTTTTGCGGAATGTGCAGGGCGTGGAAGCGCTGAAAGTCAATTTGGCGCGCTTGGAGGTCTGCGGACAGAAGGGCCTTTCCGAGCGGTTCGATTCCAGCATCGGCGCGGCCACCGTGCTGATGCCCTTCGCGGGGCAGTATCAGCTTACCCCGGAGGAGGCCATGGTGGCGAAAATTCCCCTTTTGGAGGGGGAAACGGACGACGCCACCGCCATGTCCTACGGCTATATTCCCGGTATTGCCCGGTATTCGCCGTTCTTAGGGGCGGAGTACGCCGTGGTGGAGAGTCTGTCGAAATTGGCGGCAGTGGGGGCAGACCCCCTCACCGCACGGCTCACGTTTCAGGAATACTTCGAGCGGCTCCACGACGACCCTGCCCGCTGGGGCAAACCTGCCGCCGCGCTGCTGGGCGCTCTTTCCGCTCAGCTTGGTATGGGACTTCCCGCCATCGGCGGCAAGGACAGCATGTCCGGCTCCTTTGAGCAACTGGACGTGCCGCCCACGCTGGTGAGTTTTGCAGTGGCCATGACAAAGGCAAGCAAGACTCTGTCCGCCTGCCTGAAACATCCCGGCGCGAAAGTGATGCTGCTGCCCATTCCGGAGCGTCTGGACGGTACGCCGGACTGGGACGCGCTGAAAATCTATTACCGCTCCGTGAAGCGCCACATCGAGGCCGGGGACATCGTCTCCGCCGGTGTGGTCCGGGAGGGCGGCGCGGCCGCCTGCGTGCTGAAAATGTGCTTCGGCAGCAAACTGGGCTTCAAATTTGAAAAGGGGCTTTCCAAGGAAACGCTGTTCGCGCCCAAGGCCGGAGCCCTTGTCATCGAGCTTTCCTCTGAGGCGGAGCTCCATTACGGCCACGGCGCTGTGTTGGGCCGCACCACCGGCACGGGGCAGGTGGAACTGGACGGCGAGAAGGTTTCCATCGATGAGCTCATCAACGCCTGGAACGGCACGCTGGAGCCGATTTTCCCCAATTTGGCTTCTCCGGTAAAGGTCACTGCAGACGTGCCCTTGTGGGAGAAACGGGAGGGGAAAGCCCCTGCCATTAAGGCGGCGAGACCCCGGGTGGTGATCCCCGCTTTCCCCGGCACCAACTGCGAGGTGGACAGCGCCCGGGCCTTCCAAAAGGCCGGGGCGGAGCCGGAAATTCTTGTGGTAAAGAATCTGTCTCCCAGCGATATTGAAGAGACCATCGACCGGATGGAGAAAGCCATTCGCAACGCTCAGATCATCATGCTGCCCGGCGGCTTCTCCGGCGGCGACGAGCCGGAGGGCTCCGGCAAATTCATCGCCACCACCTTCCGCAATCCCAAGATCGCTCAGGCGGTCACCGATCTGCTGGAAGCGAGGGACGGTTTGATCCTCGGTATCTGCAACGGCTTCCAGGCCCTCATCAAGCTGGGCCTCGTGCCCTACGGCAAGATCATCGAGCCCAGAGAGGACACGCCCACTTTGACCTTCAACACTCTG
>JAFLRP010000125.1 GCA_022511515.1 Acutalibacter sp. | reverse complement strand
ACCACAGCGGCGTGGCTGGTCATGCCGCCGCGCACGGTGAGAATGCCCTGAGCATAGTTCATGCCCTCGATATCTTCGGGAGAGGTCTCCAGACGAACCAGAACGACCTTCTCACCCTTCTGGCCCTGCTCCACAGCGTCCTCAGCAGTGAAGACGATCTTGCCGCAGGCGGCTCCAGGAGAAGCGGCCAAAGCGCTGGCAACGGGAGTGGCGGCCTTCAGAGCGGCCGGATCGAACTGAGGATGCAGCAGAGCGTCAAGCTGCTTGGGATCGATCATCAGGAGAGCTTCCTCTTCGGTCTTCATGCCCTCGTCAATCAGATCGCAGGCGATCTTGATGGCGGCGGTAGCGGTGCGCTTGCCGTTTCTGGTCTGCAGCATGTAAAGCTTGCCGTGCTCCACGGTGAACTCCATGTCCTGCATGTCGTGATAGTGATTCTCCAGCGTCTTGCAGACGTCCTGGAACTGAGCGAAAGCCTCGGGGAACTTCTCAGCCATCTGGGCGATGGGCATGGGAGTGCGCACGCCGGCCACCACGTCTTCGCCCTGAGCGTTGGTCAGGAACTCGCCCATCAGCTTCTTTTCGCCGGTGGCGGGGTCGCGGGTAAAGGCCACGCCGGTGCCGCAATCGTCACCCATGTTGCCGAATGCCATCATCTGCACGTTGACGGCAGTGCCCCAGGAATAGGGGATCTCGTTCATCATGCGGTAGACGTTGGCGCGGGGGTTGTCCCAGGAACGGAACACGGCCTTGACAGCGCCCATCAGCTGCTCCACGGGGTCGGTGGGGAACTCTTCGCCGATCTTGCTCTTGTACTCGGCCTTGAACTGATTCGCCAGCTCCTTCAGATCTTCGGCGGTCAGCTCGGTATCCTGCGTGACGCCCTTCTTTTCCTTCATTTCGTCGATGAGCTGCTCGAAATACTTCTTACCGACTTCCATCACGACGTCGGAATACATCTGGATAAATCTTCTGTAGCAGTCATATGCCCAGCGGGGATTGCCGGACTGCTGCGCCATGACCTCGACGACTTCCTCATTGAGGCCTAGGTTCAGGATGGTGTCCATCATGCCGGGCATGGAAGCGCGGGCGCCGGAACGGACGGAAACCAGCAGCGGGTTGGTCTTGTCGCCGAACTTCTTGCCGGTGATGCCCTCCATCTTGCCCACATACTCCATGATCTGCGCCTGAATTTCAGGGTTGATCTGGCGGCCGTCCTCATAATACTGGGTGCAGGCTTCGGTGCTGATGGTGAAGCCCTGAGGGACCGGAAGGCCGATCTTGGTCATTTCGGCAAGGTTCGCGCCCTTACCGCCAAGCAGCTCCCGCATGTTCGCGTCGCCTTCACTGAACAGATAAACGTACTTGTGGCTCATTGGTATCTACCTCCTAAAAATGTTCAACCGGGCCGATCTGCCGGCTTCCGGGTGACAGCAAAACACACCGGTCGGCAGCGTGAAAGCTTGTCCGCACGGTATCGTTTAGAAAATTATACCAAAGTTTTCCCGGAAATGCCATAGGAAAACCAAAGAAATTTTCAAAAATTTTCGGAAATTTTTCTACGATCGGGAAAAAGAGCAGAAAAAATACGCCTTTTCCCCGGAGAACATCTCAAAAAGCGTCAGATTTTTAAGGTGCATCTCTTGCCGACCCGGAAAATTCGTGAAAATACCGCTTGAAAAAAGACCGCTCCGCTGGCATAATAGCAGTGGAAAGTTTTACAGAATGAAATAGGCGGGCGAATTTTCTCCCGCCCTACTGGTGTGTTCCCGTGAGGGATCCGCTGATATAGGAGGGAAATCGATGCCGTTTTTTTGGAAAAAGAAGTCGGATGTTTCAGCCGGCTCCGTGGAATTTATGATCGTCGGGCTGGGAAATCCCGGCAAGCAGTATGAAAACACCCGGCACAATGCGGGTTTTATGGCGCTGGACGCCATTGCAGAAAAGCATCACGGAGAAGTAAAACGCATCAAATATAAGGGCTTGACCGGCGAATGCCGGATCGCGGGCAAGCGGGTACTGCTTCTGAAGCCTTCCACCTTTATGAATCTCAGTGGACAGTCCGTGCAGGAGGCCACGAAGTTTTACAAACTGCCGCCGGAGCGGGTGCTGATCCTCTTTGACGACATCAATTTGGAACCGGGCAAGCTGCGCATCCGCCGAAAAGGCAGCGACGGCGGCCACAACGGCATGAAGAATATCATCTACCTCACCGGCTCGGATCAGTTCCCCCGGGTGAAGATCGGCGTGGGACAAAAGCCCCATCCGGACTACAACCTGGCGGACTGGGTGCTGTCCAAATTCACCGCGAAAGATTTGGAGGCGCTGCATCCCGCATTGGAAAACGCCGCCGCTGCCGCCGAGCTGATCATCAAGGGCGAGCTGGACCGCGCCATGAATTTATACAACTGATTTTTCACTTTTTAGTTTTGGAAAGGAGGAAGGGCTCGTGAAGCTGATCGAAAGCGGGCTGAGACAGCTCCCGGAATACGCCGCCCTTTCTCAGGCGGTTCAAAAAAATGCCCTGCCCGGCGCCGTCACCGGCGTTTCGGGCATTCATAAATGCTGTATGATCAGCGCTCTTTTGGCGGAAACCGGCAAAAAGGGGCTGATTTTGGCAGCGGACGAAGCGGAAGCCCAGCGTTTCTGCGAAGACTTGCAGTCTCTTGGGCTCTCCCCCGTGTTTTATCCCCTGCGGGATTTCGGGTTTCGAGACGCCGCCGTTTCCTCCCGGGAATACGAGCGCTTCCGGCTGGAAGCGCTGACTCGCATTGCCGGCGGAGATTGCGACTGCGTGGTGGCCTGCATGGACGCGGCGCTGCAATACACCATCGAACCCGGGGAACTCTCAAAGAGGCTGTTTCCACTGAGCTCCGGCATGGAGATGAAAATTGACGATCTGGTATCGGCGCTGGTGAGCTGCGGTTACGTGAGAGAGGAACAGATCGAAGGGCCGGGACAGTTCAGCCGGCGGGGCGGCATTGTGGATTTCTTTTCTCCCGGCAGCCTGAACCCGGTGCGGGTGGAGTTTTGGGGCGATGAGATCGACTCCATCTCCTATTTTGATCCCGCCACCCAGCGGCGTACCGATCCTGTGAATCATGTGACCCTCGCCCCCTGCGTGGAGGTCATTCTCTCCGAACCCCTAAAGCTGGCCGCAAAAATCGAGAAGCTTGCCCCCACCCTCCGGGGAAAGACCGCGCCGAAGGCCAGAGAAATTTTGAATGCCGAGACGGAAAAGCTCCGGAATGGCCTGCATTTGGGGTCGCTGGACAAATTCATCACCATGATTTACCCGAACACGGCCACGCTGTTTGACTACTTCTCCCCGGAGGACAGCCTGCTGTTCTTCTCCGAGGGCAACAAATTGAAAGACAGAATGCGCACCACCCTGTGGCAGTGGGGCGAGGATCTGAAATCTTTTTTGGAGGACGGTATTCTCTGCAAAGGGCTGGATTTGTATACGGAAAACTGGGAGTATGCCCTGCAAAAATCAGAAGAAATCCCCACCCTGTTTCTGGACATTTTTGCCCGGGGCAGCTATGAAGTGCCCACAAAAACACTGATCAATATGACCGTCCGGCAGCTTCCTGTCTGGGGCGGCGGGATTCAGCTTTTGACGGACGACCTCTCTGCTCTGCTCAATCAGGGCCGTGCCTGCGTGGTGCTGGCGGGAACAGCCAAAAACGCTGCGGCGCTGGCGGAGGACTTAAAACAGGCAGGGCTTCCGGCTTCCTATCTGGAAGCGCCTTCCACGGCAGCCAAGGGGACGGTCACCGTGACGGATGGAACATTATCCGCCGGTTTCGACCTGCCCGGAGCAAGCTTTGCCCTCATCACCCACGGCAGAGTCATGGCAGCCAAAACAAAAAAGGCCAAGCGGGACAAGAACAGCAAGGAGATTTCCAATCTCTCCGAGCTCTCCCCCGGGGATTACGTGGTCCATTCCGCCCACGGCATCGGCGTATTTGAGGGCATCCACAAGCTGGAGATGAACAACATCATCAAGGACTATATCAAAGTCCGCTACGCGAAAAACGACACCTTATATGTGCCTGTGACCCAGTTGGACATGGTTTCCAAGTATATCGGTCCCAGAGAGGACGCCAATATCAAGCTGAGCAGACTGGGCGGCACGGACTGGCAGCGCCAGAAAACAAAGGTCCGGGCGGCGGTGAAGGACATCGCCAAGGACCTGATCCAGCTTTACGCCCAGCGGATGCAGCAGAAGGGCTTCTCTTTCCCGCCCGACGGCGAATGGCAGCACGATTTTGAATCTCACTTTGAATACGAGGAAACGGAAGATCAGTTGCGCTGTGTCAACGAAATCAAGGACGACATGGAGCGGAATGTCCCCATGGACCGTCTGCTCTGCGGCGACGTGGGCTTCGGCAAGACGGAAGTGGCCCTGCGGGCGGCGTTCAAGTGCGTTGCTGCCGGGAAGCAGTGCGCCATCCTCGTTCCCACCACCATTCTGGCCTGGCAGCACTATCAGACCATCCTGCGGCGCATGGAGGGCTACCCGGTAGACGTGGAGCTTCTTTCCCGCTTCCGTACGCCCAAACAGCAGGAGGAGATCATAAAAAAGGTGAAGCGGGGCAGCATGGATATCGTGGTGGGCACCCATCGTCTGGTCTCCAAGGATATTCAGTTCCACGACCTGGGACTGGTCATCATCGACGAGGAACAGCGCTTTGGCGTGGCCCAGAAGGAACGGCTGAAAGCGCTGTGCAAAACCGCCGACGTGCTGACCTTATCCGCCACCCCCATCCCCCGCACCCTCAACATGGCCCTTTCCGGCATTCGGGATATGTCGGTGATCGAAGAAGCTCCCTTGGACCGTTACCCGGTGCAGACCTATGTGCTGGAATACGATACCGGGGTGCTGTACGACGCCATTCGCCGGGAGCTGCGCCGGGGCGGGCAGGTCTATTACCTGCACAACGACGTGTCCTCCATCGATCAGGTGGCTGCCCGCATCCAGCGGAACATCCCGGAAGCCAGAGTCGGCGTAGGCCACGGCAAGATGAACGAGGAGGAGCTTTCGGAAGTCTGGCGGCAGCTTTTGGATCACGAGATCGACATTCTGGTGTGCACCACCATCATTGAGACCGGCGTGGACGTGCCCACCGCCAACACCCTTATTATAGAAAACGCCGACCGCATGGGGCTTTCCCAGCTTCACCAGCTCCGGGGCCGTGTGGGGCGCAGCAATCGCCGGGCCTACGCCTATCTGACCTACGCCCCCAACAAGGTGCTGACGGAGATCGCCCAGAAGCGGCTTTCCGCCATTCGGGAATTTACAGAGTTCGGCTCCGGATTCAAGATCGCCATGCGGGATCTGGAAATTCGCGGCGCAGGCAATATTCTGGGCGGCGAGCAGCACGGTCACATGGAGACCGTGGGCTACGACATGTATATCAAGCTCTTGGGCGAAGCGGTAAGCCTGATGAAGGGCGAGGAGGACGTGCGTCCGGTGGACGAGGGCTGCCTCGTGGATATGCAGGTGGAGGCCCACATTCCCGAAAGCTATATCAGCAGCACCAATCTGCGGCTGGATGTGTACCGCCGCATCGCCGATATCCGAAACGCCGAGGACGCCATGGACGTGACGGACGAGTTGATCGACCGGTTCGGCGAGCCGCCGGCTTCCGTCAAAGGTCTTTTGGACGTAGCTCTGCTGCGGAATATCGCCTCCCAATTGGGGCTGACGGAAATCAAGCAGCAGGGGGACGCGCTGTTTCTATATAAAAAGGAATTCGATCTGGAAATGGTGGGCAGTCTGATCCGCTCCATGAACGGACGGGTCACCCTCAGCGCGGGAAGCCGGCCCTATATCGGCGTGAAGATCGGCTCCAGCACGCCGCTGGATGCCCTTTCCGAAATCCTTTCCGCCATGAAAGCCACCGCGCAGTAAGGAGAAACCTCTCTCCCGAAGAAAGGAAAGTTTTCATTTTTTCAGTAGACAAATTCAGAAAAATGGAGTATAATGTTTTCCGTTCGTTGAAAATCTCTCTTTTTTGAAAGGCATGATAGTTATGAAAAACATTTTGAAAAAAGTACTTGCCGCCGTTCTGTGTGCGGCCTTGTGCCTGAGCCTGAGCGGGTGCTACAGCGCCAATATGGCCTGGTCCGCCAAACGCGGTCAGCAGACTCTGCCCATCGGCAGCTATATCTATTATTTGAACTCCTCCCTTTCCGAGGCCAGAGAAAAGGTCTCCACCGACGAAGAGGTGCTGACTGCCACCATCGACGGGAAGGACGGCAAAACCTGGATCGAGGATCGCGCCAGAGACTATCTGGGCGCTTACTTCTATGTCAACCGGAAATTTGACGAGCTGGCTCTGGAATTTTCTGAAGAAGAGTTGTCCTCTTTGGACAGCAACACAGATTTCTATTGGAGCTATTATCAGTCCATGTTTGAAGAGATGGGCGTTGCCAGAGAATCCTTCCATTTGGCTTTTACCGAGTACAATTCCAAGCTCCGGATGCTCATGGTAAGCATGTATGATACCGGCGGAGAATTGGAAATCCCCAACGAGGAGCTGGAAAGCTACTTCACCGACAACTATTTCTACTACAGCTATTTCTCCGCCCCCCTCACCAATTCTGACGAGGATGGGAATTCTGTCGATTTGACCGACGAGGAGAAAGCCGACCTGAAGGAGAAACTGCAGGGCTATGTGAAGTCCATCAACTCCGGCGATATGACGCTGGAGGAGGCCGCTTCTGCCTATGCGGAAGAAAATTTGGGCGGCGAGGACAATTCTACCTATAGAGAGCCCTTCTCCGCTTTGAAAACAGATTTGACTGAGGATCTGAGCTCTGCCCTGGAGGGAGCGAAAGACAAAGAGGCCGTTTTGGTGGAACTGGCCAGCTCTTATCTGGTGGTAGTCCGCCAACCTGTTATGGACGGCTTTGCCGCCATGTTTGAGGAGGAAACCGGCAAGGATGACTTGATTATCGAAATGAAGAACGACGAATTCTCTGATTATGTGATCGAACAGGGAAAAAAGATCGAGGATTTGGAGATCAATACCGCTGCACTGAACAGAGTTAAGCTGAGCTCCATGATAACCGACAGCAACAAGTACGGCACCGCCGCTGCGGAAGACGATACCTCTGCGGATTCCTGATCAAAAAAACATCATTTTAGGGACGGCTGCGGCCGTCCCTTTTTCTGTGCAAAAACTCCCCAAAAAGTGACTGCTTTCTTTTGACATTTGCTTCCAAAAGGGGTATAATATCGCTTGTATACCTGATGGACGGGACAGTCCCTAAATGCCCGGCGAAATCAGGCTCCTATTCCCTGCGTTCCTGCGTGAGGAAAAGCAGATCGTTCAGGGAAGGACAGGAGGTGAAAGGATTTTGGCAAAAGAAACCATGCAGGCAGTCAACGAAGCGGAAAAGGCGGCGCGCCAGGCTGTGCTGTGTGCCAAGGAGGAAGGCGAGCGGCTGGTCAAAGAAGCAGAGGCACAGAGTAAGAAGCTCCTTGCCGACGCGGAAAAGGAAGCCGCCAAACGGGTGGAAGTCCTCTGCGGGGTGGCTCGTGCTGACGGCGAGAAACAGAAAGCCCGTTCTCTTCAGGAGACCGGGGAGGAACAGTCCCGCTTAAAGGAATATTCCGCCGCTGCTCTGCCCCAAGCGGCAGACGAGATCAAGAAAATCATATTCGGTCAGGCGGAAAGGAGGTAGTCCATGGCGGTACTGGAAATGAAGCGTATCAACATTTATGCGCTGAAAAGCAGCCGCAAAAAGATTTTGGAGCTGCTCCAGCGCCGGGGCGTGTTGGAAATCAATTCCCCCAAGCAGGCCGAGGACCTCTTTGACCGGACCGATACGGAGCCCGCCCGGCTCACTTTTGAAAAGAATGTGCAGCTTTTGAACAGCGCCGTGGAGCTTCTGGATCAATACGCTCCGCCGAAAAAGGGGCTCCCCTCCATGCTGACCGGGCGCACGCCCATCACGACGAAACAGTATGAGGAGACGGCTCAGACCGCCCCGGAAGTGACGAAGATCGCCTCCCGCCTGATGGCGCTGGGCAAGAAGATCACCGACGGTCAGGCGGAAGTCCTGCGGCTGGAAGCGCAGATCGACGCTCTGCAACCCTGGCTTGGACTGGACATCTCCATGCGCACCATCGGCACAAGTTCTACCAGCGTGTTTATCGGTTCTTTTCCCGAGGAGCTGACCGAGGAGGAATTGAAAAACCGGCTGGCAGCAGCGCTGCCGGAAGTCTCCGCACTGGAAGCGGAGATCATCAGCAGCCGGTCTCAGCAGACCTGCGTTTTCCTCGTCTGCCACGCCAAATACGGAATGCAGGTGGAAATCGCCCTTCGCGGTATGGGCTTCACCTATCCCGCCGCTCCTTCCAAAGTTTCTCCCGCTGAGCGGGAAAAGAATCTGCGGGAGCGGATCAAGGCGGAGCAGGAGGAGATCGACACAGCAAAAAAGGAGATCATTTCCTACGCAGAAAAAAGGGAATCTCTGCTGTTCACGGCGGACTATTTCACCATGCGGGCGGAAAAGTACCGGGTTCTGGGCGAGCTCTGGCAAAGCCCCCATGTGGTGCAGATCACGGGGTATGTCCCCGCTGAGAATGCTCCCCCCTTGCAGCAAGAGCTGGAAACCGCTTTCCATGCTTATGTGGAGCTGGAAACGCCGCCTCCCGAGGAAGAATTGCCGGTGAAGCTCAAGAACAATTTCTTCAGCTCTCCTGTGGAGGGCGTAGTGGAAGGCTTCAGTATGCCGGGGAAGTTTGAACGGGACCCGTCCATGGTCATGTCGATCTGCTACTACATTCTCTTTGGCATGATGCTTTCCGACGCGGCCTACGGACTTTTGGTGGTTTTGGCTTGCGGTTTTGTTCTTTTGAAATTTAAGAACATTGAGGAAAGTCTTCGGAAATCGTTGCGGATGTTCTTCTTCTGCGGCATCTCCACCACCTTCTGGGGCGTGATGTTCGGCAGCTACTTCGGGGATGCCATCCCCGTCATTGCCCGGACGTTTTTCAACACGGAGATCACTGTGGAGCCCCTGTGGTTCGGCCCGCTGGATCAACCCATGCGGCTCATGCTGTTTTCGTTCCTCTTAGGCATCATCCACCTGTTTGTCGGGTTGGGGGTGCAGTTCTATCAGTTGGTGAAACGCAGGAAATTCGCGGACGCACTGTACGACGTGGTGTTCTGGTATTTCCTGGTGGGCGGGCTGATCCTTTTACTGCTCTCCACCGATATGTTCCACGACATGATGAATCTGTCCTTCCAGTTGCCTGCCCTTGTGGGGCAGATCTCGGCAGTCTTTGCGGGGATCGGCGCGGTTGGCATCATTCTGACGGCCGGACGGGAATCGAAAAATCCCGGCAAACGACTGTTGAAGGGCCTATATGGACTGTACGGCGTATCCAGTTGGCTGTCCGATATTCTCTCCTATTCCCGTCTACTGGCACTGGGGCTTGCCACCGGCGTCATCGCCCAGGTGTTCAATCAGATGGGAAGCATGGCAGGAGGCGGCGTGATCGGCGCGATTTTCTTCACCATCGTCTTTGTGGTGGGACATGTGCTGAATCTGGCCATCAATCTGCTGGGCGCGTATGTCCACACCAACCGCCTGCAGTATGTGGAATTCTTTGGTAAGTTCTATGAAGGCGGCGGGCGCAAATTTGCCCCGTTTGCCGCAAATACAAAATATTTTAAGATCACGGAGGAAAAGTAACATGGACATCAACTCTTTTGGCATCGTATTTGCCCTCACGGGCGCAATTCTCGCTTCCCTGATGGGCGGCATCGGCTCCGCCATCGGCGTGAGCATGACCGGCCGTGCGGCTGCCGGTGTTCTCACCGACAACCCCTCTCTCTTCGGTAAAGTGCTGATCCTGCAGCTTCTGCCCGGTACTCAGGGCATCTATGGGCTGCTCATCGGTTTTATCACCCTGACCCAGATCGGCATTCTGGGCGGCAGCTCTGACATTTCCGCCGCAAAGGGTCTGCTGTATCTGGCGGCCTGCCTGCCCATGGCGGTGGTTGGTTGGATCTCCGCTTTCCAGCAGGCAAAGGCCTCTGTTGCCAGTATCGCGCTGGTGGCGAAAAAGCCCGATCAGTTCGGCAAGGCCATGATCCTGCCTGCCATGGTGGAAACCTACGCCGTTCTGGCGCTGCTCATTTCTCTGCTCTCCGTTGCGAGCATCGGCGGTCTGAATCTGTAAGACCGTCCCGCAGTTTTGCGGAGAATTTGAGAAAGGAGCGAAAGAGTTAAAATAAATTTTAACTCTCGGTTTTGTCGGCGCAGGAGTTTGACCTGCGGTCAATCTCCGCGAAGTTTCCCGTAGGGAAACTTTTGAATAAAAGTGGCGACATTTTTGCTTCGCAAAACCAGCCGCAATTCCTGAAGAAAGGAGGCTTTCGCTTATGCGAAAGCAATATGAAATATGACAGGACTGGAAGCGATACTCAGTCAAATTGAAAGCGACGCCAGACAGGAAGCAGACGAGCTGCTGACCGATGCCAAGGCAAAGGCGGAAGAAATTGTGGTCAATGCAAAAGAAGAAGCCGCAAAAAAGTCTCAAGAGATCCTGCAAGAGGGCGAGAAAAAGGCCCAGGATATCCGGGACAGGGCGGATTCCGCCGCGATGCTTGCGCGCCGCAACAATATGCTGGCTTTTAAACAGCAGGTAATCCGGGAGACCATCGACAGCACCAGAACTTCTCTGGGAAACGCCCCAGATGAGGAATATTTCAAAATGCTCTTACAGCTTGCCGCCCGCTTTGCCGGGGAAGGCAAGGGAGAAATGCGCCTGAACCGTCGGGACTTGGACCGTCTGCCCAAAAGCTTTGAGGCGGATTTGAAGCAGGCTGTTCCTCAGGCAGACATCACGGTTTCCAAAGACCCCTGCGACATCGAAAACGGCTTTCTTCTCGTATACGGCGGCATCGACGTCAACTGTACCTTCCGAGCGATTTTTGAGGAAGCAGACGGTGAGCTGCGGGACGCAGTCGGGAAGATCCTTTTTCCCGCTTAACAGCAGTTTCTCTGTTTCAAATCAACAGAAAGGAAGTTAGCCGCGATATGGGCAATGATACGATCTATGCGGTGGCGAGAGTCCGCTCCAAGGAGCTTTCTCTGCTGACCCGTCAAGACATAGACCAGCTGCTTTCCTGCAAAACCTATGACGAATGTCTGCGTATCCTGCACGACAAGGGCTGGGGAACAGGCGGTGAGGAAACCTCTGCTGAGGCGCTTTTATCGGCGGAGGAGGAAAAGACCTGGGCCTTCATCCGGGAAATTACCGAGGACCTCTCCCCCTTTCGGGTGCTGCTGATCCCCACCGACTACAACAACCTGAAAGCTGCTGTGAAATGCGTGGTCACCGACACCGAGCCCCACAATGTCTTTCTCCCCGGCGGCACGGTGGACCCGGAGATCATGATGCGCTGCGTAAGAGAAAACGATTTCTCCCCCCTCCCTCCCAGCATGGCGGAGGCGGCGGACAACGCTTATCACACCCTGCTGCACACCGGGGACGGGCAGCTATGCGACGTGATTTTGGACCGCGCCTGTCTGTCGGAGGTTCAATCTGCCGGAAAGGAAGCGGGGCACGAGCTGTTATCGCAGTACGCTGAGCTGCTGGTGGCCATTTCCGATATCAAAGTGGCAATGCGGGCCTGCAGGACAGGAAAAAACCGGGAATTTCTGGATTCCGCCCTCGCTCCCTGCACCACATTGGACATGGTTGAGCTGGCAGCCGCCGCCTGCAAAGCGCCGGAGGACGTGTTTGCCTATCTCTCCTCCACCCCCTACAGCCACGCGGCGGAGGAAATGAAAATTTCCTATTCCGCCTTTGAAAAGTGGTGCGACGATCAGGTCATCGAGCTGATCCGGGACCAGAAATCCAATCCCTTTACCATCGGGCCCTTGTTTGCCTATGTGCTTGCCCGACGCAATGAGATTTCCAGCGTGCGGATCATTCTATCCGGCAAGCTCAATCATTTAGATGCGGACATGATCCGGGAAAGAATGAGGGAGATGTATGTATAGGATAGCAGTGTTGGGCGATCGTGACAGCATTTACGGCTTTGCCGCTTTGGGACTGGACATCTTCCCTGTTTCCGACAGCGAAGCGGGGGCAAAAACCCTGCGGAATCTGGCGGAGCAAGACTATGCGGTCATCTATGTGACGGAAGCGCTG
>JAFLRP010000124.1 GCA_022511515.1 Acutalibacter sp. | reverse complement strand
GCAGGCAGCGCACGTCAAAGACAAGATCGGCTTCCATGGGAATGCCGAATTTGAAGCCAAAGCTGATACAGTGTACCGTCAGAGAATCCCCGGGACTGTTCAAAAACAGCTCGGTGATCCTGGTTTTCAGTTGGGCGGGAGATACCCCGGAGGTGTCGATGACGTAATCGGCGCACTCCCTGACGGGCTTGAGCATTTCCCGCTCCAAGTGTACCGATTGCTCCAATGAGCCGTTCAAATCGTCGGACAGCGGGTGCTTTCTCCTGGTCTCCTTGAACCGATGGACCAGCACGCCGTCTGACGAATCGAGAAACAGGATTTTGTAATGCTTCTGGTCCCGTTTCAGGGCCTCCATAGCGGTGAAAAAGGATTTGAACAGCTCTCCGCCCCGGGTGTCCGTCACCACCGCCACCCGATTGCTGAACCCCTCGGACTTGACGCAAAGGTCATAAAACACCGGGATCAGCGCCGGGGGCAGATTGTCCACGCAAAAGAACCCGATGTCCTCCATGGCGTGCATCGCTCTTGTCTTTCCCGCTCCGGAAAGCCCCGTTACAATCACAAATTCCATTTTTTCTTCCTTTCTCCATCCCGCCTTGTGCATTCAAAAACTCAGGTAAAAACCGATCTTTGCAAAAAGTCATTTTTTTGCGAGCAGCCTTTTGAAAAAATGAGTCCTTACCGTTCTCCGATCACGCAAACCTCGCATTCCAGCTCTGTTCCCGTCTGCTCCTTCACGGTTTTCCGGATTTCTTTGATCAATTCCAGCACGTCCTCGCAGGTAGCTTCGCCGGTGTTGACGATGAATCCCGCATGCTTGGGACTGACCTGCGCGCCGCCGATCTGTTTTCCCTTTAGCCCGCATTCTTCAATAATGGCAGCGGCAAAGCCGTTTACCGGACGTTTAAAAATACTGCCGGCACTGGGCATATCATAGGGCTGTTTTGCCTTTCTGCGTTCCATCTGCTCGTTCATTTTCCCGGCGATCTCCGATACTTCCCCCGGTCTCAGTCCGTATTCCACCCACAGGATGATATCCTGCCTGCCGGTATACCGGCTGTGGCGGTAGGAAAGCTCCAGCTCCGCCGCAGGCAAAGTGACGATCTCCCCCTCCGGGGTCAGATGGGTGACGCTTTGAATGACGTCCTTCATCTCTCCCCCGTAGGCTCCGGCATTCATATAGGCCGCCCCGCCAACTGAACCGGGAATGCCCCAGGCAAATTCCAACCCGCTGAGCCCCTTGTCTCTGGCGAAAGCACAAAGAGATGACAGCATCACCGCCGCTCCGGCACGGACGGTTTTTCCGTCCGGCAGCAGCTCTATCTCGGCGAAGTTCCCGCCCAGCGTCAAAACTGCTCCCCGGATGCCCTTGTCGGACACCAGCAGGTTGGAGCCGTTCCCCAGCACTTGCCAAGGAATTTTTGCACTTTCCAACACGGAAAGGAAACCGGCCAGTTGCTCTTTGCTTTCCACCGTGAGGAACCGGTCGGCAGGGCCGCCGATGCGAAAAGTGGTATGCTTGCTCATGGGCTCGTCAAAAAGGCAGGTGCAGCCCGTTTCCTCTATCACTCTGTCCAGCTCAGAAAAATCCAGCGCCAAAAAAAGACCTCCGTTCTCAAGGTTCTTTCCCAAAGTATGTTCGGTAAAAATATGCGCAAGGGGCGATCAAATATCCAATTTTCTGGGCTCGGTGATGTCCGGCATGTCCTCCAGATCCATTCCCAGGCTTTCCAACAGCTCCTGAGCGGCGTTGAAGCCCAGCTTCTTCTGACGGTTGTTCATGGCCGCCACCTCGATGATGATGGCCAGGTTTCTGCCAGGCTTTACGGGAATGGTGATAACGGGGACGTGAATGCCCAAAATATCCATGTACTCGCTGCCCAGTCCCATACGGTCATAGACCTTGCTGGAATCCCAGGGCTCCATGTTGACACACATGTCGATCTTTTCCGTGGGCTTGACCGCGCCCATGCCGAAAATGCGCCGGGCATTGATGATGCCCACGCCTCTGAGCTCAATAAAGTGCCGGATGTTCTCGGGGGGCTGGCCCACCAGCGTCCTCCGGGAAGTGCGGCGGATCTCCACCGCGTCGTCGGCGATCAGACGATGGCCCCGCTTGATGAGCTCAATGGCGGTCTCGCTCTTGCCCACGCCGCTGTCGCCCACCAGCAGAATGCCCTCGCCGTAAACCTCCACCAGCACGCCGTGCCGGGTCACTCTGGGCGCAAGCTCCACATTCAGGAAGGCGACCAGGTCCGCCATCACGTTGGAGGAGGAATCCATGGACAGCAAGAGCGGAATACTGAATTTTTCCGCCGCTTCCTTCATGCTGGCGGGAATCTCCATCCCTCTGGTGACGATCACCACAGAGGGCCGCAGAGAAAAGAACTCCTCCACCGCCCGTTTCTGCCGTTCCGGCTCCAGACGGTTGATCAGCGCCATTTCGGACAGGCCCAGAATTTGACTGCGGGTGGGGTCAAAATAGTCACAGAAGCCATTGAGCTCCATGCCGGGACGGTTCACATCCTTGGATGTGATCATAATTTCGTCAGCGTTTTTGGGTAGATAAACCTCCTGCAACCCAACCTCTCGAATCACTTTCCCCAGAGGGACGGCATATTCTTCCATCATAAAGCAACTCCCTTTCTCCCAATCGTACGAATTTTCCCGGAGCACCGACTCTTCTGCACAGCGCCCCTAACGTTATTTCTATTATAGACGAAACCGGAGAAAAAATAAAGAGGTGATTTTCTCCCGCCTCCAAGGACCGCGCGGAACAAAAAGCGACAAAAAATAACTCTTGCATTTTCCTGCAGAGTGTGCTATATTAAATAAGCTAGCTCGCAGGAGCGCGCAAAACACATATCGCGGGGTGGAGCAGTTCGGTAGCTCGTCGGGCTCATAACCCGAAGGTCGTAGGTTCAAATCCTACCCCCGCAACCACAAAAATCCCCGGAGCCATGCGGTTTCCGGGGATTTTTCATTTTTTGATTTTGCTCCCCAATACGGTGGTGACCCACATTTTGACCCACAAAACGAAACTACAGGAAAGGAATAGAAACCAGATTTCACGCCAAAAAACGAACTTGACCTTCGGGTTTATGTACTGAAGTGTGCTGAAAGGGCATCGTCGCTCGGAAGATGCCCTTTACTTTGGTTTAATTTTGGAGCGGATTACACTGCTTTTTCCAAAACCTTTCCCATCGTATTCGCCGCTTCTTTCAGCGCCGGGGTCGTGACGTGGGCGTAGGTGTCCAAGGTGAATCCTGCGCTAAAGTGTCCTAACATACCCGATAGCGTCTTGATGTCTACGCCGTTTTGAATCGCCAGCGTTGCGAAAGTATGCCGCAGGTCATGAAATCTGACCTTGGGCAATCCTGCCCGTTCCAGTACCCGGTGGAGCATATTGAGGACGCTGTCCGGGGAGAGCGGTCCGCCTGTCGGCGATGGGAACACATACTCGTCCGCCGTCTTTTTCTTCTGCTGTTTCAAAATGTCTATCGCATCTTGTCCGATAACGACGGTGCGGTAGGCGTTTTTCGTTTTCAGTGGCGCTTCGGTGACGATCCCCTCGATTCGGCAAATTTGCCTGTGGACTTGAATGGTGCCATTTTTTAGGTCAATGTCTTGCCACTTCAGCCCCAGCAGTTCTCCTCGGCGCAGCCCTGTTGCCAGTTCGATGTAGTACATCTCGAATACGCCGCTGTTTCTAGCCTCTTGCAAGAAGGCGTTCAGTTGGTCGGCGGTTAGCGTTTTCATCTCCCCATACTCCACTCTTGGTAGGGCGCACCCCTCGGTGGGGTTTGCCAGTACCAGCTTCTGGCTCTTGGCAAGTTCGAAGGCAGAGGAAATCATTTGATTGATATTCCGCACCGTCTTTGGGGTGAGCCCTTTCGGCTGTTTCTTGGATTCGATCCTGTCCAGCCTGCCGCTGGTGAGTAGCTTCTTGTAAAATCTTTGCAAATCCAGCGTGGTCAGCTCGTTGATTAAGATGTCCCCTATGTTGGGCTTGATGTGGTTCTTGATGTACCCCCGGTACGTCTTGTGAGAGGACGCCCGCACTTTGACGGTGGCATAGTTCTCGTACCAAACGTCCATCCACTGTCCCACCGTGAAGGTGCCGAACTTTGCCATATCCAAGTGCTTAGCGTCCTCCATGGCCTTTTTCAGTTTCTCCAGCACTTCAGCCTGCGATCTGGCAAGGACATTCTTGATAATCCGTTTCCCGGTCTGCGGGTCGTACCCAGCCGTATACCGCCCCTCCCACCGTCCGTCTTTCCGTTTTCGGATATTCCCCTCTCCATGCGCTCTGCGTTTTGCCATTGGCATTCCTCCTTTCCTCTGTAGCGACACACGATACCACACTACCTTCGGCTATGTCTATCATTTTTTCAAAAATATTTTCCCTTTCTTTGTTTCCTGCGATCCAAATTTTGAACCGGGTCTTAGTTTGATAAAATCTTGATACCGCAATGTCCGCATGGACACTGCCTTTTCGGAGATTTTCTGTCCGAAACTTAATAATCCCTCTAAATTCTTGATATAAATTTTTCGGATTCAAGAGTCCCGGAAAATGGCTTAAGACCGGCGTTGCCGGGCTTTGTGAGGGGGACAGGCCGGTGCAAAACGGACAGGCCCTTTATCCTGCTTGCAAATAATCAACTTTTTCAACGGGGCAGTTTTGCCAAAAAGAGAAATCTCCCTGCCCTTATACTCCCCCTTTAGGGGCTGGGGGGAAGTGTTCGGCGTGTAGCCGAACGCGATGCTTGCCATGTCATAAGGCGAGAAATTTGTGCGTAACGGTTGCTCAATTTTTCGGCAGACCATATTGCAAAAACAAGAGAGCAACTTGCGGCTACTCTTTCGCACACGAGGTCAAATTCGGCGCTTTGCTTGCCGGGTGGTGTTGCTACCCTACCGAAAAAACAAAATCGCTTGTGGGGGCCTTTCTACGCGAAATATAGTTTTCTGTTCCATCTTTCACTTTTCACGAAACTATGCTATAATGCAATTCCCTGCTAAGACAAATCGGATTTTATGGAGAAAAAAACCATGAGCATTATGAAAAATGATATTCCCATTCTTGAATATGACACAGACCCAGTGGCGGTGATTATGCCGCACCATGAGCATATAGAGATGCGGTTGCCCAAGAAAGCCGTGTTTGCTTTTCTTCGCGATGATGTAGATCGTTACGCAGAAGAGCATAATGCAATTGTCGTATCTCGCTTTATGTCTGCGACAAAAGAATACCCGGTTTATATCCTTGATGCAAACGGGCAACAAATTTGCCTAATGCAGGCTCCGGTTGGTGCTCCTGCTGCTACTCAAATATTAGATTGGCTAATTGCTTATGGTGTTCAAGAAATTATCAGCTGCGGCTCTTGCGGAGTGCTGGTGGATATGGATGAAAATATATTTTTAGTTCCAAATAAAGCCCTCAGGGATGAAGGAACCTCGTACCACTATCTGCCACCAGGGCGTTTTATCGAGATCTCTGAAAAAGCACGCTCTGCCATAGAGAAAACGATGAATCATCATAATTTGCCTTACTTAGAAGTGATAACATGGTCAACTGATGGTTTCTACCGGGAGACAAAAGAAAAGGTTGATTATAGAAAAAGTGAAGGCTGCTCTGTTGTCGAAATGGAATGCTCTGCACTGGCGGCCTGTGCCCAACTGCGAGGTGTAGTTTGGGGGGAGTTGCTATACACAGCTGACACCCTTGCGGACGCAGAACGCTACGATGAACGCAACTGGGGTGACGATTCTGTAGCGTATGCGCTGGAATTGTGTATTGAGGCAGTTGTAAACATATAAATTCCGATTTATCGTGGAAGTTGCAGACGGTGGATATTCATCTACAAAGAACCCAGAAAGATAGCAAAAAATCCGAATTGATCCTCAAATTCCCCACACCTGTACATCGCGAACAGAGAGCCCTCTTCTTTGTTTTGCGTCCCAAATTTTGACCCACTAAATCGACCCACATTCTCTGCTGACCCACAAACTGACCCACTACGGGAAAAAATCAGCAGTAACGGAGACGATATGACCTTCGGTTTTTCTCGATTTTTCGGAACAAAAAGTTCCGGAAATCCAGTAATGGAGCGGATTTAAAGCCTGAACCGACCCTCATAACCCGAAGGTCGTAGGTTCAAATCCGAGAAGTTCGCCCTCTGGGCGAACTTCTGCCCCGACAACCACAAAAATCCCCGGAGCCATGCGGTTTCCGGGGATTTTTTATGTTCTCATTTTTCTTGCTTTCTGCTCTGGCCCGCAGAGAACCTTTCTTTTACTCTTTTTCTGAAAGGCTCCGCCCCCCTGCTTCGCCAAGTGATTTCAATATCCCAACTGTCCATCGATGATGGTCCCGTCGATGGCGTTGATGGTGAGAAGCGATCCGGTTTCCACATGCTCAATATTGCCGTTATGCCCGACTTCAGAGCGGCCTTCAAAGCTCCACACCGGCACAATCAGACCGGTATCGAAACTGTCCTGTTCGCTGATCCGGGAATAGCTGAGCCGCACACGATCTATCTCAACATTTGTCTGATACGTTTCCGGGTCCGGGTCAGCATTGGCATAGCAGATCATTTTTTCAAACGTGCCCTTTACGTCCTCAAAGGATTTGAGGGCCGCGTTCTCCACCACCGTTTCCAGAATATCGATGGGCGCGATGATGTCAAGGCCCACGATGCCGTTATCGTTGATCCGGAATTGCACACATTCTCCAAACCAGCGGTGCTTGGTGTATGCCCCTCCTTGATTGTTCCAGCCGCCCTTGCCCTTGGTACCGCTGGATTGCGTGAGCAACACTCCATCGATATTTCGATTGTATTGCAGAATGTAATAACTGCGGTAATAAAGCGCGGAGGGATCGTCAAGGGAGACCACAGGATATAAGTTGACCCATTCGTTATATAACCCGCCATCAGCAAGCGAAAAATCATCCATGCCGATTTCTTTTAAGAAATCCTCTGCTTGCTTTACCGCTTCTTCCTGTGTAAGTGTTACGGTGTCACTTTCGTACGGGAGAAAAGCTGTGGATTCTTTGTAACCCGCGCCTCCGTTGAGAAAATGATCCGGCAAATTCGGATTGTCCGGCATGCTGTACTGGGTGTTAGTCATCAGGTCCATCAGGTCCGTCGCGCTCCGTGCAAAAACGCCCCCCGACCTCACATATCCGGCCTTGGACCGCCTGAATTCCAAATACCCGCCGTAATCCTCGGAATTTTGCACATGGAACACATCGAAATTCCCGTCCCCGCCATCGGAGATCACATTGAGGTCTTCCCCGTCGGGAATGGAGCTGTAAAGGCGGCTATAATAATCATCATTTGGGTTGCCGTTATACTGCTCTTCAATGGATTTCAGAGTGCCGTCCACAGGGTTTTGGGTGGGGTCAATTGTTTCAGGCGTGGATTCATATTCCTCCTGATAATAGTCCAGCAGCCGTTGTTGATCATCCAGAAGTTTCTGATGCATCTCGTTGAATTCTTCCTCGGTCATATATTCTTTGTTGTCTTCCCAGCTTTGCGCCTTTCCTGCTTCCAATACAGAAATATCTCTCCGAATCTCCGCCATTTGCTCCAAAATCCATTCCCGTGTCTGGCTGTCGGCAATTCTGCCGTCGTAGAGGGGCTTCTCCCCCATCAGCGCCTTGCGTACCTTGTCAATGAATTCCTGATCAAACTTCTTCTGCTGCACACGATACACGCTGAGTTTGTCCACTTGGGGCACATCCATTTTCGCGTTGACATTCACCGTCACGCCTAAGTTTTCGTCCTCGATAGCGGTTCGGTAAGTCTCGTAGTTATCCGCAACTTCGTTCACAATATCGGTAGCATCCATCTTGGAGGAATTGGATTCCTGCGCCCTGCTGATCAAATTGTCCATATCCTTGTGCACTATGATAGAGCCCTCCGGGTTCTCCTGACAGGCGCTCATGGAAAGCAGTAGCACAGCACACAGCCCTGCCGCCAAAAACCTCTTGCACACAGACAGATTCCCAAACATAACGCCATCTCCTTTGTCGATGTTGAGTATATCATACAGGATTTCCTGTCATCAAGTATTCAAGAAGATGTAAACGTAATGTAAAAACAGCGGCGTCGGAAATGATTGCATGTTCCGCTGAAAAGGTGTAAAATAATGGTGTAATTTCATCAGTCTTTTGGGAGGAGATACGGATATGATTTTGATTAAAAACGGCCATGTAAAAACTATGGCAGGCCCCGATCTGCCCTGTGGGGATGTGCTCATTGAAAACGGCAAGATCAAGGAGGTGGGCACGGGGCTCACCGCGCCGGAGGGCGCTCAGGTCATCGACGCGGCCGGGCGGCTTGTCACTCCCGGGATTGTAGAAGCCCACTGTCACATTGGTCTGGATAACGAAGGAATGGGTTGGGAAGGTCACGACTTTAACGAAGCTGTGGACCCCTGCACGCCCCATTTGCGGGCCATCGATTCCATCAACCCCATGGACGAGGCTTTTGAGAATGCGGTGAAGGCAGGCGTGACCACCGCCGTTACCGGTCCCGGTTCCGCCAATGTGCTGGGCGGCACCTTTACGGCCATCAAGCTCTGCGGCAAGCGAGTGGACGATATGATCGTCAAAGATCCTGTGGCCATGAAAGCGGCTTTCGGCGAGAATCCCAAGCGCGTGTATTCCAACTCCAAAAAATCCCCTACCACCCGCATGGGTACCGCAGGCATGCTGCGGGAGATCCTGTTCAAAGCCCAGCGCTACCTGCAGGATAAGGAAACAGCGGAACAGAATGAGGAAAAGCTGCCGCCCTTTGATATGAAGCTGGAGGCCCTGATCCCCCTGCTCAAAAAGGAAATTCCGTTAAAGGCTCACGCCCATCGGGCCGACGATATTTTCACCTCGATCCGCATCGCGAAGGAGTTCGATCTTTTGCTCACCCTTGACCATTGCACCGACGGCAGTCTCATCGCCGACGAATTGGCCAAAGAGGGCTACCCTGCCTTTGTGGGGCCGTCGCTGGGGCAGAAAACGAAAATTGAGCTGCTCCATAAATCCTTCGAGACTCCCGGTCTGCTCAATCGGGCCGGCGTGGACGTCAGCATTATCACCGACGCCCCGGTCATTCCGCTTCAGTATCTGCCCCTGTGCGCGGGCATGGCCGTCGCTTCCGGCATGGACTACGAGGAGGCCTGGAAGGCCATCACCATCAACCCCGCGAAGGCAAACGGCATTGCGGACCGGGTGGGTTCTTTAGAACCCGGCAAAGACGCGGATGTGGTCATCTTTGAAGGCGACCCTTTAAGAGATGTGGCTGCTCACGCCAACCTGACCGTCATCGACGGCAAGATCATTTACAGGGAGTAACATTCGTGCAGATGAAAAAACACACCATCGCCGCCGTACTGCTCTTCGCCATTCTCCTGCTGGGCGGATGCGGGCAGGGAAACAGCACGGCGGAAAACAGCAATGCCGGCAATATGGCAAGTGTCAGCAAGCGCGGCAATATTCCCTTTGAGGAAGGACAGCTTTACGCCGCGGCCTATTTGGGGTACCAGACCACCGAGGGACTGGACTACTACGCGGACAGATATCTTGACAGCGACGCCCTCCCCATCCACTATATTTCCAGCGGCGATTACTATTTGGTCATTCCAAGATATGACGGCATGGCCCTTTCGCTGTATGTCAACGATATGGAGACCTCTCTTTCCACGCTTTGCTTCCAAGATCCGGACTGCGGGCCGTTTCTTGTTCAGTGCAACGTCAGCGATATTTTCACCGATATCACCGCACGTTTGGAGTACGGTGAAGAGACGGCGGAATTTTCCCCCTTTATCTCCTTGAAAGACGGCACGTTGTCCATCGGCGAGGGCGGTCTCGATTTGACGAGATCTTGAAATCGATCCTTTTTCTGCAAAAGGAACGGACTCTGTCAATAGACGGATTCAGGCTGCAAAAAGCAGTTCTGTCATAAAACGAAAAGGTCATCCGGAGGAATTCCGGATGACCTTTTTCAATCAGATCGTTTTCACCAATACCGGGGTCATAGTGTGGGCATCATGTTGGAAACGCCGATAAATCCGCGAGATCGGCAATACAGAGTCTGCCAAAAAAACAGAGAGCCAGCCGCTGAGCAGTTGACTCCCATGCAATTCAAAAAAAAACAGGCTGTCAATAGATGGTGAAGCCGCCGTCCACCACCAGATCCTCGCCGGTGATCATGTTGGATTCCGGGCAGGACAAAAACAACACCGCAGCGGCGATCTCATCGGTCTCGGCAAAGCGATGGGCCGGGATCTTCTCGATCATATCGGTTTTCACCTTGCCCTGCCAAGCGCGCTCACCCATGTAGGTGTTGACTACCGTAGGCGCTACACCGTTGACATTGATGCCATATTCCGCCCATTCCAGTGCACAGACCTTGATCATGCCCACCAGGGCAGCCTTGCTCATGGTATATCCCACGTGCTTGTTGATCGCAATGAAATCCGCCTGAGAGGTGACGCAGACGATCTTGCCGCCTTTGCCCTGCTTGATCATCTGGTTGGCCACCGCCTGACACACCCGGAACACGCCGACAGCATTGATGGCAAGATGCTTCTCAATGCTGGAGATCTCGATATCCGTGGCCCGGTAGAGATCTACAAAGCCGGGCATTGCCGCCAGCACATTGACTTCGCCAAAGGTCTCCACCACCTGCTCCATCATGGCGTCCACGCTCTCCTGGCTGGTCACGTCGCACCGGATGCCCAAAGCGGCGGTTCCATAGTCCTTTGCAATGGCCTGCGCCACATCATTGCAGTTATCTTTGCAGTCAACGATGACCACTTTTGCGCCCTTGTGGGCATACATGCGAGCCGTAGCTTCTCCGATACCGCCGGCACCGCCCACAACGATGGCCACCTGGCCGTCAAGCCTTAAATCACCGGTAACTTTTTCATACTTGATCATGGAAAAAACTCCTTTGCGAAATAATACGATCCCAAAAAGCCAATTTTGAATCTGAATCTGTAGATATTATAGCACCCCGACGAACACAAAAACAGGGCCAGTATGACCAGATTATCCCTTGCCTTTTTGTGCAAAACTTACGGCTTACCTGCACAAAAAGCATTGCGAAAGGGGCTGCTTTTGCCAAAAGATTTAATCATAACTGTATTGCATTGCGCAGACAAGCGTTCTTTCGCCGGTTTTAATATTATACTTATAAGTCTCCAATCTATCTGTAATTGTAAAATCCCTCCAAGAATTGGGGTTAGGATTCTCTTTATGATAATCCACATCATAAAATGCATAGGTACCGGTATAGATTACGTTCTCAATATACACATAGTCGGCCTCTGCGTTTGTATCGATCTGTGCTGACGGAAGTATTTCAACGGGCTCGCCGCTGTCATCGGGATAGATCCAATAAGGGTTTCCCACGCCGTCGCCTTCCGTAAAAGCTTTTCCCAGCATACCGACAGGTTTGTCTGTCAATTCAATGTCTTTTCCTTTGTTGCTGACAATCATGTTGGCATTGTTCTCAGGACTATAATATAACACCTTCTCCACATGATCTTCCGTATAAACATAAAACTCGTAACCTAAACTATTCCCGAAATCCGAAGAGGAAAAAATATCCGGCAAGTCAATGGTTTCTCCGCTAAGCCTATCATACATGGAAATCTTGGCATCTTGTATAAAATTGCCTGAACCAGCGCGATATCCGTATGAATAATACAGAGCCTTCTCAGTAGCTTGGAAATGATAGACCGTGCACGGCGAAGATCCATATCCCGGCAAACTGTCAAGATACTCAATATATGATGTGGATAACTTTTGTGTCTCACCTCTTTTCGCATCATAGGAATATATTACTACACCCGTATTATCATCCGTATTTTTGTAAAAGTACACGATACCATCGTCGGAGTCCAAAAAACTGCTGCCCTGGTCTGACCAAACCGCAGGCTCAAGCTGATGATCACGGACATTGTAGTTGTAGTAGCCGGGCGCATACGAACCGCTGCTGCGATCGTTAAATAGGATGAAGTGACCGTTCGCATTGTCAAGTCCCACGACTTGGAAATTCTGTATGCTTTCAACTACTTCCCCGCTATCCGTCATAACAACAGCCATTTGGCTCCATGGATCCACTGTTTTCTGATTCACGACCAGCATATCATGGAGTGAATAGATTTCGCTGCGGCTGGTCCCGTCGTATAGTTGTTTGATATCTCCGTTCTTATCTTCAAAAACCAAGGTATATACAGGGTCA
>JAFLRP010000123.1 GCA_022511515.1 Acutalibacter sp. | reverse complement strand
TCTTGAGCCGTCAAGGGCTGCACCGGCGGGCGCGGCGTAATCGGGCTCCTCGCTGGTGAGGGGCTCGCCGCCTCCCAGCCGCTCCGTATTCTCCACCATGGCTTCATATCCGCCCTGCCCATCGGCGGTCCTCTCCACTTCCGCAGGGATTGGCTCTGTACTGTCATGCGTATACGCCAGAGCCGCCAGGGGCAGTTCCGCGAAAAGCAGCGCAAAAACCAGCAGTAGGCTTGTCAGCCGGAGATTTCTCTTTTTCATCATACTGTCATTCCTTTCCCGCAAAGCCTGCGAAAAAATCTTCCTGAAAAGTTTTTGAGGGAAAACTTTAGAGAAAAGCTTTTTGAAAGAAAAACCCTGAGAACAGTTTTTGAGAGAATAACTGTTCCGCGCATACATATACGAATCTATTATCCTAGAATCAGAGCGTAAAGTCAATCTCAATTTTTTGTCTGTCTCCTTGGAAAAAATCGGCAAAACCGCCGGGTCATTCCCCGCTTTTTCAGGAATTTCGGCATTTCTCCCAAGTTGAGCCGAACCGCGGGAGATGTAAATTTTTTCCAAGTGGGTTGCAAAATTCGACATGCCGTGCTAAAATGTAACCAATTTGTAACTTTTTGCCCCATTCAGGACAGAAACTGTGAGGAACTCGTTTTATGTTTAGAAATCCTTGGAAGAAGAGAAGAATGAAAGCGTATAGCTTGCTGCTGGCGATCGCCGTCGTCTGTACCGTCGGGCTGCTTCCTGCGGAGAAGGCGTCCGCTGCGGAGACTCCCACCTCTCTGGGGCTGGCGGAACACGGCATCAAGGCCCACCGGGACGGCTGGGTCTACCTCTACGCAGGGAAAGGGCAGGCGGTGGGAAACACCCGGGGCTCCGATTGCGCGGGACTTCTGTACGCCTACTTTTCCGATGTAGGCGCCATCGGCAAATGCCAGGGCGGCGCTTCGGGACAGGTCACCTATAACTGTGTGTTCTCCAACGACATCAGCGAAGGGATCCCCAACATTCACGGTCTGGCGTTGACCATGCCGGACTATGTGAGTCCCGGCTCCGGTCTGTACGGCCATATCGGCATCTATATCGGCAACAACGAGGCCACGGACAACAGTGACGCCCAGTTCAACATGCGCAGAGAGACTGTGGTGGGCAACACCGGAAGAAATTGGAACGCCTGGCACGTATTTGACAACGGCATGATGTACCCCGCAGACGGCTGGTATCAACTGGACGGGAAGCTGGTACACTACACCAACTACGAGTACGACGCAAACACCGTCATCGACGGCTATCTCCTGGGCAGCGACGGCTATGCCGTGGATTCCGACGGAAAGCCTGTCCCGGTAAGCGCTGTCACACTCAGCACGAAATACGTTTCCGCTTCTCAGGTGGCGGCGTATCTGCGCACCAGATACAGCGGGAAAGACAGCACCTACGAATTGATCTACGGCAACGGAGGGCCCTCCTCCGACTATAACGGCAGGATCACCGGCAGCGGCGTCCGCCTGCGCAGTGAACCCAACACGACTTCCGCCATTGTGTCCACCCTCGCAAAGGGTGCAAACGTGAACATTCTGGAGGAAGTGACGGGAGAAAAAGTCACTGCTGACGGCGTTTCCACGGACAAGTGGTATTCCGTCACCACGGTCAGCGGGCTGAAGGGTTATGTCTGTTCTCTGTACGCGGAGCGTGTTTCCGTTTCCCCCGCCGGCGATCCCCCCGCCGCCCCGACGATCTCTGCGTCAGACGGCTATGTGGTCATCACTTCCTCTGACGGAGCGGATATCTATTACACCACCGACGGGTCTGTGCCCACGGAGAACTCCACCCCCTATACCCAACCCCTGTATCTCACCGGATACACCTTCAGAGCCATTGCCGTGGCAAACGGGATGAGTTCCCCTGTCTCCACCGCCACCGTGCTGTCCAACAGCAGCGTGTTCACCGACTTTGTCCGGACGGACTGGTTCTATCAGGCGGTAGATCTGGCGGTGTCCTACGGGATTTTTCGAGGCAACGGCGACGGCACCCTCTCCCCCAACGGGAAGATCACCCGGGCTCAGTTTGTGGTGGCCCTTGCCGGTCTGGACGGGGCCGATCTGACTGCCTATCAGAATGGGACAAGCTTCAGCGATCTTGAGAAGCTGCCGGAAAAGATGAGGCCGGCAGTGGCGTGGGCCTACGAAAAGGGCTATGTTTCCGGCTTCGGCGACAACACCTTCCGCCCCAACGATTCCATCAGCCGGGAGCAGATGTGCGTGATCCTCAGAAAATACGCCGGGCTGGAGAGAAATTCCTCCTCTTCCCTGTTTGCGGATGACAGCCGCGTCAGCTCCTGGGCGAAAGACGCTGTCTATGCCTGCCGGGACTTCGGTCTCATCAGCGGCATGGGGGACAACCTCTTTGACCCCTTGGGCACTGCCACCAGAGCCCAAGCCTGTGTGATCATGACGAAACTGTACAAACGTTAACAAGCAGAATGGCAAAAAACGACCCGGTGCTTTTCGGAAAGAAAAGCACCGGGATTTTTGTGTGTTCGGGGAATTACGCTTTCTTCAATCTGACTACGTTCCAAGAGGCGGGAGCGAGACGGCTCTTGAGCAGATCGCCGTCCTGCTCGTCCCGGTCGGAGACAGTTTTGGGCAGTACGGTCTGCTGCTCTGCGGAGTTTGTGGCAAAGAAATCATTGTGTTCCAGCACGATGTGCTCCTTGAGCCGATAGCCCGGGAAGGAGCGCAGGTCGCTTTCCAGCGTGATGCTCTCCTCCAAATCCCGGTTGACGGCGAAGATGGTCAGCTCCTCCGCTTCGTCGTTCCACACGGCCACGGAATCCACGTCGGTCACGTCGGTGAAATCTCCGGTGTCGTGGCGGGAGGAACGCAGGGCGGTATCCAGGGCGACGCCTCTGCCGTACTTGGAAGCGTGGAGATAGGGATAGAAAATGGTCTGCCGCCATGCCGGGCCGTTTTCCTCGGTCATGATGGGGGCAATGACGTTGACGAGCTGGGCAAGACACGCCACCCGTACCCGATCGGAATGCTTTAAGAGCGTGATGAGCATCAGGCCCACTAAGAGAGCGTCCTCGAAATCGTACTTGTCCTCCAGCAGGTGGGGGGCGACGCTCCAAGGGCGGTTCTTCATGGTGTCATCGTCCTCGGCGTTGGCATGGAACCAGACATTCCACTCGTCAAAGCTGAGCATGATGTCCTTCTTCGCCCGCTTTTTCGCCTTGACGAAATCGCAAGTGGCAATGACGGTTTTGATAAAACGGTCCATGTCCTTGGACTGAGCCAGGAAATTTCTGGTATCGTTGAACCGGTTGCCGTAATAGGTGTGGAGGGAGATGTAATCCACCGCGTCGTAGGCTTCCTCCAGCACGGTGGCCTCCCACTGGGGATAGGTGGGCATAGCGGTGTTGGAGCTGCCGCAGACCACCAGCTCCAACTCGGGGTCGATCTGCTTCATGGCCTTGGCAGTCTCGTCCGCCAAACGTCCGTACTCCCATGCCGTCTTATGACCTGTCTGCCAAGGGCCGTCCATTTCGTTGCCCAGACACCAGACCTTGATATTGTGGGGGTCCTTCACGCCGTGGGCAATTCTCAGGTCGCTGTATTTCGTACCGGAGGGGTGATTGCAGTATTCCAGCAGATTGCAGGCGGCTTCAATGCCCCGGGTGCCCAAATTCACCGCCATCATCACATCCGTTTCGGCTTTCTTTGCCCAAGCAGCGAATTCGTTGACGCCCACCAGGTTGGGCTCGGTGCTCCGCCAAGCCAATTCCAGCCGGCGGGGACGTTCCGAAACAGGCCCTACGCCGTCCTCCCAGTAATAGTTGGAGACAAAATTGCCGCCGGGATAGCGGACGATGGGCACGCCGATCTCTTTGACGAGCTCGATCACATCTTTGCGGAAGCCCTCGTCGTCGGCACTGCTGTGACCGGGCTGGTAAATGCCGCCGTACACCGCCCGTCCCAAATGCTCGATAAACGAGCCGTAAATGCGCTTGTCGATGCGGCTGATTTGAAAGTCCTTATCTAGCGTGATTCTGGCAAATTTCTTTTCCATAAGTACCTTCCCTTTCGCGTTTTGGAAGATTTTGTACTTTTTATCCTACCCCAAAATTTCCCAAAAGTCAATTTCATTTTTGGTGAAATTGCCAAAAGTCAATGGACATTTTTGGAGAGTTCCCTCTTCCCTTTTTTGGAAAATTGCGGTATGCTTATACCGGATAAAATGTAGCTGGGAGGATAGATCACATGAAAATCACACAATTGCGTACCAATCATGTAAAGAGACCCTTTGGAATGGCGCTGGAGCGCCCGATTTTCTCCTGGGTGGCGGAGGAGACTGCCGCGAAAAAGCAGACCGCCGCCCAAATCGTGGTGAAGGACTGCGCCGGAACAGTTGTTTTTGACAGCGGCAAGCGGGAGGACATTTCCTCTCTGGGTTTTGAAGCCCCCATGGAGCTGAAGCCCCGCACCCGGTACAGTTGGGAAGTCACCGTCTGGGCGGATAACGGAGATTGCGCCTCGGCCTCAGACTGGTTTGAGACGGCCAAGGAAACCGAGCCCTGGCAGGCCAAGTGGATTGCCGCCGATTTTCAGGACAAAGAGCAGCATCCCCTGCTCAAAAAGGATTTCGCAATTTCCGGGGAAATCGTCTGTGCCCGGGCCTACGCCTGCGGCGTGGGCATCTACGAGCTGGAAATCAACGGCCAAAAAGCCGGGGACGAGTATCTCCTGCCCGGCTATCACTGCTATGACGCCAATCTGGAATACCAAACCTTTGACGTGACGGACCTTTTGACTTCCGGCGAAAACACGGTGGGACTGGCGCTGGGCCCGGGCTGGTACAAGGGCGACATCGTCTTTGACCGCTACCACGACCTGTACGGCGACACCATGCAGGCCATTTGCGAGCTGCACATTTTGAAAAAGGACGGCTCGGAGCAGGTGGTGATTTCCGACGAAAGCTGGAAGAGCTACCCCTCCCCCGTGCTGTTCAGCAATATATACGACGGCGAGCACTACGACGCCAGGCGGCTGGTGGCGGGATGGTCCTCTCCCCGCTGCGAGCAGGAAGGCTTCGGCGTTGTGGTGCGGGATGAAAAGACCCCGCTGGTGGCCAGAAGCAGCCCGAAAATCGTGAAGAAGCAGGAATTTGCTCCCGTGGAGATCATCCGCACGCCCAAAAATGAGCTCGTGCTGGACTTCGGCCAGAACATGACCGGCTGGGTGGAATTTGTCTGCCATGAACCCTCCGGGGCTGAGGTGAAGCTCACCTACAGCGAGGTCATGCAGAATGACTGCTTCTACCGGGACAATCTGCGCTCCGCCAAGGCGGAATACATCTATTTGTCCGACGGCACGACCCGCCGGGTGCGGCCCCATTTTACCTTCTACGGTTTCCGGTTCGTGCTGGTGGAAGGCGTGGAGGATGTGCGTCCCGAGGACTTTTCCGCTTGCCATATTCGGTCGGATATCGATCCCATCGGACATATCGAGACGGATAATCCCCTGATCAACCGGCTGTTCCTGAACGGCCTTTGGGGACAGTACGACAATTTCCTGGACGTTCCCACCGACTGCCCTCAGCGGGACGAGCGCTTGGGCTGGACCGGCGACGCGGCCATCATCTCCGCCACGGCCTGCAAGAACATCTACATGCCCGCCTTCTTCCACCACTTCATTCAGAACGTGGGGATCGAGCAGGGGTACCACGGCGGTTCCGTGCCCTTCTTTGTGCCCGCGCCCAAGCCCGTGACCGCCTCCGGCGAACTGGGCATTGACGTGGACCCGGCGGATTTCATGGGAATTGCTCCTGATGACCAGGCGGCGCTGAACGCGGCGCTCAACAAATATCCGCCCTTGAAGGAAGCCATGGATAAGCTGCCGGAGGAGGAGCGTCCCGCCTATCTGGAGAAGATCATCGGCGAGAACATGTCCTTTATCAAAAACAACGACAAGGGCACGGCCATTTGGAGCGACGTGGCTACCATGATGCCCTGGGCGGTGTATGAGAATTACGGCGACGTGAATCTGCTTCGCAGAGAATACCCGGTGATGAAGACCTGGGTGGAGCGCATCCGGCGGGACGACAAATTGGACGGCGACCGGGGCCTGTGGCTCCGGGGCACCCAGTTGGGTGACTGGCTGGCCCTGGACCGGGAGGACGGCGACACCCAGAATCCCTTCGGCGCCACAAGCCTGCCCTATACTGCCACGGCATTTTACTGGTATTCCACCTCTCTGACTGCCAAGGCCGCCAAGGCACTGGGACTTACTGAGGACCAAAAAGAATATGAAGCCTTGTGCGAGAAGATAAAAGCCGCTTTCTTGGAGGAGTATTTTGAAGCGGACGGCACACTGAAAATCCCGGCGACTCAGACCGCTTGCGTGCTGAGCCTGTTCTTCGAGCTGTACCCCGAGGGCAAGCGGGACGCGGTGGTCCGCACTCTGCGGGAGCTCCTGAAAAAGAACAATATGCACCTGAACACCGGCTTCTGCGGCACGCCTTTCCTGTGCCGGGCACTGTCCGACAACGGAGCGAACGAAGATGCCTACACCCTGTTCCTGAACACCGATTACCCCAGTTGGCTGTATGAGGTGAAGATGGGCGCAACCACGGTGTGGGAGCGGTGGAATTCCATTCTGCCCGACGGCTCCATCAGCGGCACGGGTATGAACAGCCTGAACCACTACGCCTACGGCTCCATCGCCGACTGGATGTACCGGAACCTCTGTGGCCTGAACCCCTGCGAGGACGCTCCCGGCTACAAGAAGGCGGTCATCCGTCCCCAGCCCGACCCCCGGGTGCGGTTCGCCAAGATGCACTTGGATTCCGCCGCCGGTCGGTATGAGATTCACTGGCGGTACGACGGCGACGAGCTGCACGTTGACGTCACCGTGCCCTTTGACTGCGAAGCGGAATTGCAGCTTCCCAACGGCACGGTACACCATCTGACGGCGGGAAGCTATCAGTTCTGATTTACTTTTCAAAGCAGCATAACGCAAAAACTCCCCGGTCTCTCGTAAGGCCGGGGAATTTCTTTTGCTGAAGTGAAAAAATTATGTAAACTTATCTTGCGCCTCCAAATGAACTCACGCCTCCAAAAAGGTAAAGAGCTTCGTCAGATACTTTTCCAGCGTCTTGCTGGTGCCGATGTAGCTCTCGTGCTTGGTGTTGGGCACGACCACTAATTTTGCATTGGGTAGTTTCCCGACGAATTGCTTTTGGGCGTCGTTGCTGACCACATCGTCCAACTCCGCTTGGAACAGCAGCACCGGCAGTTTTACCTTCTTGCAGTTTTCCGGGCGCAGTAACGATTTCGTCAGCTTTCCCGCGCCGCTGAGCCAGGAGTAGGACGCGCCGCAGTTCTGGAACAATTTCTCTTTTGCGCGCTTCTCGGCGTAATACTCGTACCTTGCCTCGCAGGAAGAGCAGCTATTTTCAAAGGTCTCGTCCCCCTGATATCCGTGCTGTCCCGCCACATAGTCCTTGCCCTTGCCCAGCTTTACCATCAGGTTGGCAATGAAAATTGCCGCCGGGAAGGGAATATTGCCGGTGAGGGGCTGGATCATGGGAGAATTGAGAACGGCTTTTTTGAACAGCTCCGGCCGCTTTTGCAGCACGGCGGCAGACACTCCGCCGCCCATGGAATGACCGAACAGATACAGAGGCAAATCGGGATTTTCTTTTTTCGCCAGCTCCGCCAGATATTCCACGTCTGCGATGTAACTTTCAAATCGGTCGATATGGGTGAGAGACAGATCGTCCCCCGTGTCCCGCACAGAGCGCCCGTGTCCCCGCATATCCATGGTGTAGACCTGATAGTTGTTTTGCAGGAAGTAGTAGATGAGTTCCTTGTATTTTTCCGCATTCTCCGTGAACCCGTGGATCAGCACCACCGTGCCTACGGCATCGGGAATTTGGTAACTCTCATAATAGAGATTTCCCCGTCCATCGGGATCGAAAAAGCCGGTTTTTCCCCGCTCTTTCAGGTATTCGGTGACTTCCTCCATTTTCTGCCGGTAGCCCTGCTCGGGCAAAACGTCGATTTTCATTCTGCCTGTTCCTCCTTGCGCTGCTTCAGCTCATCGGAAATCTCCTGCACCCGCTTGTCGGTGAGCTTAAACTTTTTCGCAAACAGGATTGCCGCCGCGATCAAGCCGATGATGGGTATCACGGTCATGGTGAACCGAAGTCCCATAATGGACTGGTCGGCGATGGCGGCTTCCGCTTCCGTGTTGTCGCTGATGGAGAAAATGGCAAGGCAGAGGGATGCCATCAGCACGGAGAGGCCAGAGGCCAGCTTCACTACAAAAGTCTGCATGGAGAAGATGACGCTCTCGTCTCTGACGCCGTTTTTCAGCTCTCCGTAATCCACGCTGTTGGCCAGGAACACGGTGGTCAGAATGGTGAGAATGCCATTGGCCGCGAAAATGAAGAAGCCGGGCACGAACAGCAGGAACACGTTGGACATTCCCAGGAGAGACGCAAAGGCCAGCAGTACGATGTAGCCTACCACGGCCATGCCCAGGCCGGTGAGGAATACCTGGGTGGTGGAAAGGAATTTCCGCAGAACGGGATACAGCACCATCATGGCCAAAATCTGCATGGCTCCGCCGAAGGTGTTAAACAGCGTCATGGCGCCCCGCCAATCCTCGCCGCCGAAATCGTATTTGAAGAAGTAAATCACCAAATTGCTGGTAAGGTAGATGGAGCAGTTGATCAGCACAATGAAGATGACCACCGTCATAGCCTGGTCGTTGCGGATCAGCGCCTTGAACATATCCTTCACGGAATTGACCTGCATATCCACCGTGGATTTTTCCTTGATGGTCAGGCAGAGCAGAACGGCGGTGACGATAAAGAAGGTGGCGACGATCAGGGCAAACAACTTGAAGCCCTCCCGCTCGTTGCCCGCGCCCAAGGCGTAGACCACCGGCACGGTAATGACGGTGACAAGGGCGCTGCCCGCGCTGGCGCAGGTTCTGCCCAAGGTGCTGAGGCCTTCCCGCTCCTTGCCGTTTGAGGTGAAGGCGGGGATCATGGACCAGAAAGGAATGTCCATCATGGTGTACGTGACGCCCCAGATGATGTAGGCGGCGGAAACATAGATCAAAAGTCCTGCCCCCTCCATGCCATTCGGCACGGCGAACATGGCGTAGAGCACCAAGGCGTTGACGATGGTGCCGGAAAAGATCCAGGGACGGAACTTGCCGAACCGGGTTTTCGTCTTTGCCACCAGAATGCCCATCAGCGGGTCATTCAGCGCATCGAACACCCGGGCGATCATCAGCAGAACGCCGGTAAAGACCGCGCTGACGCCCACAATATCCTCGTAGTAATACAGGATGTAACTGGCGGTCAGCATGTACACCATGTCCTTGCCCACGGCGCCGATGCCGTAGGCCAGTTTTTCTTTCCAAGTTAAATTCATTTCCTCTTACCCCTTTGTAAAAGATTGTCGAGCTCCTCAATAACACTATACTACAGAAAAATCAGAATTTCAATCAGGCAAGAAATTCTTCACGCAAGGTCACGCCGAAATCCTTCGCGATCGCTCGGAGAGCGTCGTCTGAAATGGTCTGGCGGATCTTCCCCTGCCCCGCCGACAATGCCAGCACCGCAATTTGCGCCGCCTTCTCGATGGTGTGCATCAGGCCGAAAGTGGTGTCAAAGTCCGGACCTGACACGAACAGCCCGTGATGGGCCCACACCGCCGCGTCGAATTCCTTCATCAGCTCACTGGTGGCCTTGGCGATTTCCGCTCCGCCGGGGACCATCCAGGGCACCACGCCAACGCCGCCGGGGAACACCACCGGGCATTCCGTGGCGCTTTGCCACAAGGTACGGGTGAAATCCCGGGCGGTCAGAGGCAGGACGTAGGTCAGGGCGATGAGATTCGCCGGATGGGCGTGATAGATGACCCGGTATTCGCCGTCTGTGGCCGCTTTCCGCACACTGTGATTCAAAAAGTGGCTGGGGAATTCGCTGGTGGGGCGCCCGCCGTGCTCCAAGCCCCAAACGATGCGCCAGGCGTCTCCCCCCTCGTTGATTTCCAGAATGCAGATATTGTCCTCCGGGCAGAGGGGCACATTGCGGAAATATTTGCCGCTGCCGGTGGCGATAAAATACTCGCCTCGGAGATTCTCCGCCTGCACGCCCATGGGCACCCATTCTCCCGGTGTTTCCCGGAAAAAGGGTCTGCATGCCGCTGCTTCCTCAGGCTTCATGCGGTAGGTCAAATTGCCGCCGTTGCGCTCGTGCCATCCCTGTTCCCAGCCGTCTGAGCACATGCGGATATAGTCCTGTATGATAGGCAAATCTGTCAGTTTCATGTTGTTTCCTCCTTATCTCGTGACAATATCTACAGGCACATTGAAAATCTTCGCGACCTTTAAGATGGTATCGATATGTCGTCCGCTTGCCGCCGCCATGTGGTGGGTGGGACCGGCTTCGCTCCACTTGTTGCAGAACTCTCTTGCCCCGCAGGTGAAGCGGGTGCGCATATTGGTGTCGCCGAAGGTAAAGATAGGACCTTCCTCGTTGACGCCCTCGGCCACCACAAACTTGAAATGACCGTCTCTGTCCTGAGTGATGCCCAAATAAGTGACCGGGCCCAAATGGGGATAGAACTGGGTGAGGTATCCGCCGCCGGTCTTGCCGTGGAACACGTCCACGATCTTCATGGTGGGCTTCTTTGCCGAAATGTCTGCGTCGCCGGAGCCGGAATGGCCAATGATGCAGATGTCCTCGTTAAAGTCGATGGAATACATTTCGGAAAGCTGACCCATGCCGGCAATGGTTTTCAAAATGCTCATGGCCATGGCGACCTTGATATCGCCCTCCACCGCGCAGGCCACGCCGTCCTTAATCAGCATGGAAAAAGCCGGGATCAGCATGGAATCCAGCACGCCCGCTTTCCCTTGGGCAAAGCCATCGTAGTGGGAGGCGATAAAGGCAATGTCCTCGTCCTTCACCCACTGCTCGAAGGCCACCACATACTTTGCCATTTCCCAGACCTTTTCAATGGTGCCGCCGCCCTCGATGTCGAAGGTATCCAAGATATCTTGAGCCTTGGCACGAATGGCCGCTTCGTCGGTAACATCGTCGGCGATGGCCCACATCTTTTCCCAGTCAAACTGCTTGGTGTAGAGCCACATTCTGTGATAGAGATTGGTTTCGTCAATGTACAGGTCCATCATGCCGGGGTAAGGTTTGCCGATTTGGGCAAGGTTGGTGTCCCGGAATCTTCTGCGCACCTGAGCGGCTTTGCACCAGTCTTCGATCTCGGCCTGCACCGTGGGGTCGCCGCCCTCTACCACGCCGGTGATGACGGCATGGCGCTTGCCTGCACGCTCCAAATCTGCTACCATCTCGCCCACCGCGCCGCAGGCGTAGAGCTCGCCCAGCCATGTGGCGGTGTCGGTGTTTTCGTAGTCCGGAGCCTTTTTCTTCTGCACGTTCACCAGCACCACCGGCACATCTAAATCCCGCACGGCGGGAAGCATATTGTAGCTGGTGGCGTAGGTCAAAAGCTGCAAAATCACCAGGTCCACGTCAGCGGCCCGGAATTTGTCTCCGGCCCTTTGGGCAAGTTCCTTGGTGGTAACGAGTCCGCCGTCGATAAGTTCCACCGTGTCCGGCAGGGTTTTCTTGAACGCTTCGTACTGGCTTTCAAACTCCGGTACTAACGACGGGAACTGGGGCAGATACGCACCCAGCGCGATGGAAAACACGCCGATTCTGGCTTTGGTTTCAACTAACATGGTTTTCGCCTGCTTTCATTTGTATTTTGAGATTGCCCAAGGCAGTGGCCTCGATGGGCAAAGCGATGACCTTTTTTCCGGTGATCCGTTCGGTCTCCTCGTTCACGAACCGATTTTTCGCTCCGCCGCCTACGATGTACAATCTGTCGTAGGTCGTGCCCGTGTTGCGCTCCAATTCTTCCAGAGCGACCTTGTAGCTTGCCGCCAGACTGCGGTAGGCGCAACGGAAGTAATCCGCAACGGTTTCTGGCTTTTCCGGGAGAGCCGCGTCAAAGGCTTCTTTCATGCTTTTGGGAGCGAGGAACACGGGATCGTTGGCGTTGACGATGCCAGCATAATTGCTTTCCAAAACGGCGGCGTCCAGTTCTTTGAAAGGCGTGTCCGGGGCCAGCTCGTCTTTCAGCCGGTTCACCAGCCACATGCCCATGATGTTTTTCTGATAGCGGTTGTAGCCCACGCCGCCCTCGTTGGAGTAGTTGGCGGCTTCGCTGTTTGTATCGGTGAGGGGATGCTCCGTTTTCACACCGAGCAAACTCCATGTACCCGACGAAATATAGGGAGCGTTTCCCTCCATGGGAATGCCCTCCACCGCGGAAGCCGTATCGTGGGTAGCACAAAGCACCGCCTTGATGCCCTGATATTTCCCAATCACCGTGCCGGGCTGGGCAAGGGGCTT
>JAFLRP010000200.1 GCA_022511515.1 Acutalibacter sp. | reverse complement strand
CTGGCGGGTTTTGCCTTTGCCAAATGCCGTTTTCGGGGGAGAGATACCATCTTCTTCCTGCTGCTGATTTTGATGGTGCTGCCCGTGCAGGTCACGCTGGTACCCAATTACCTGATGCTGGACAATCTGAACCTGCTCGATACCTACGCCGCCCTGATTCTGCCCTCCATCTTCGTCCCGCTGGGGACGTTCATTCTCCGGCAGAGCTTTTCCGCCATTCCCGATTCTCTCATCGACGCAGCCATGCTGGACGGCTGCAACGTGGCACAAATTCTCATAAAAGTTGCCGTTCCCATGAACTGGAGCGGCATCGTCTGCGTGCTGCTGCTCTCCTTTCTGGATGCCTGGAACATGGTGGAGCAGCCCATTGCCTACTTAAAGAGCTTCTACGATTATCCCCTGTCTGTGGCGTTGGCCTATGTGCCCACCGGCAGCGCAACGATCCAGCTTGTCTGCTGTGTACTGGCGGCCATTCCGCCGCTGTTCCTGTTCACCTGCTTCAACAAAGAGCTGGTGGAGGGCATCACTTTAGCGGAGGTGAAGTAGTTGGAACATAAATGTTCCAACTACCGGTTTTGTCGGCGCAAAAGTTCGTCTGGCGACGAACTTCTGAATGAAAATGGCAGCAATTTCGCTTCGCAAAACCAGCCGCAATTCCCGCAGAAAGGAGGCTTTCGCTAAAACGAAAGCAATGATTATAAATATGAAACGCATTTCCTTTTGCACATTCGCTCTGATTTTCTGGCTCATTGGGTTCAGCACCTTGTTTTCCATTCGGGTGGAGCAGTGGATGACCCCCGTTGTCACCACCAACGGGACCAATCAGCTTGACGAGCTTTCCCTGAGCTGCCTGCACTGGGAGGACGAGATGATCCCCCACCTGTTCACCTTGCAGGAGGGGACGGACTGGTCCCTCGGCACAAGGGCGAGAGAATATCCCGCTTCCCAGTACACCATCCTGCCGGAAACGATCTCCGTCCTGGGAGGGTACGGCGTATCGTTTATTCAGTATTCCACCAAGGAAGTAGAGGACGGCGGTCTGGTGGAAAAAAGGTTCGGAAAGACGGAAACGCTTCCCGACGATTTGCTGATCTTCGAGGAGGAGAATTCCGACCCCGTTCTGCTGGAAAACGAGGAAGTGGAGCAGCCCTTCATGGAAAACCGGGAAACCAATAAGCGGGAGGTAAAACGGGTTTTCAGCATGAACGAAGTGACGGATTTCTTCGGCGCGCTGTTGACGCTGTCCGTGATCCCCGCAGAATTTTTCTTCCTGCTGGGCCTGTGGGCGGCCTCTTTCCGTTTGGCGAAAGCGCCGGGGAAAAACCGGATCATATTGGGGGTCAATATCCTACTGGCTCTGCTGATGCTGGGTTCTCTGCCCCTGATTTTACATGCCGTCACGCTGCCCCAGTCGCTGCTGCCTCACGAGGTGATCGTGGAGATCGGCCACTACACAGGCGAGTTCTCCGGGATTTTCGGCGCGCTGGAACGCTTTGCCGCCGAGGAAAATCAGGTGGCCGGCCGTGTTCTCTCACAGGTGCACATCTCCATTGGGATTTCTTTGGGGATTTTGGCTGCGGGTGCCGCCGCAGGGGTGGGGATTTTCTTTTCCGAAACCGCTCGGAAATCCCGAAAGTCGGAGAAAACCGGAAAAACCGCTGGAAAATCCAAGCAAAAGCACATTCCCCGCCACGGCAGGGCGTGACAAAGGAACGGATATAGAGTATCATTGGTACAAGGAGATGATTTCCATGAGCCAACAGAAACGTATCCGGCGGAGCATGCTGTTCCAGATCGCCTGCCTTGGGCTGGCAGCGGTCCTTTTGGCGGCAAGCTTGGGAGGTTGTATGACATATACTCCTCTGCGGCTTGCCCAGTTGAAGGAGTTTGAGCGGAAAGTCCGCAGCAAATACCCCCTCTCCATTGTGGAGTGCAAATACGCGCGGGGGGTATGGGTCGATATCAATGTGACCAAATCCGGCTTCGACGAGGAAAGCGCCTACATCATTTTGGGGTATTTGACCGAAATCGTCCGGGACGAGGAATTTATCGAAGATTTTCTGGCGTTCCATGAGGAGCAGGGGAAAAAGCACCCAAAGGAGGCGGGTCTCTGGTATCCCCCGCATCTGTACCTCAATTTAATGGAGTGGGGAGAAACCAGCTATAGCTACCGGTTCACCGCCTACCCCTACGAGGAAAACTACAATTCCGCCCGGCCCAAGGATTCCTACACCTGGGAGGGCTACGCCAAATGGTACGGGACAATCATCAGCAAGGACGGCCCGTTGTATGACGTGGAACTTTCCCCTGAGAAGGTCGAAGAAGCGATTAAACGATATGCGGAATAGAACATGAGAAGCAGGACATATTGTTCTGCTTCCTGTGTTTTTCTCCATATTTTGGGGAAAAAAGGGTTTACATAGTTTTCCGCTTGTGCTATAATCTAGCGTATAAAATTATGGAATTTTCACGATTTGGAAATTCTATGAAAGTGAGGAGTTTCAAGTATGCGGAAAAGGGTATTGGCAATTTTGCTGTCCGCAGTCATGCTTTTGAGCATGATCCCCCTGTCGGCTTTCGCGGCTGAGGGAGACACGGCGGCAAACCCTGCGGCGCACTGGTTTTACGACCAGTTGAGCGAGCAGGGACAGGACATCTATGACGCCATTCTGGAAATGTACGAGGACGGCGACATGGAGAACGGTACGAACAGCTACGACCTGATCGCGAAGGGCGTCGTGGAGAAGTCTGTTGTCGAAAACTATCTGGAAGGCAACCGGACGTTGTTCAACGACTTTGCCGCGGCAAAGGACGCCTTCGATTTGGAGCATCCCGAGGCCTGGTATATGGATTCCTCCGAGTTGTCCTTCCGGGTGACCAGCGAGACAAACGGCACGCTCCATGCCTATATGGGTCCCGGTAAATCCGAGGACTACTATGTCAAGGGCGTAGAGGACGCGGGCGATGTGCGTGAGAAGTCCGCTGAATTGGAACAGGCGATCAACAATATCGTTTCCAAGGCCAGCGGCACAGACTACGACAAGGTGAAGTACGTCCACAGCCAGATCACCCACAGCATCAGTTATCGGTTTGAAACGGACTGCGCGGAGGGGAATGTGGGCTTTATCCGCACGGCCTATGCCCTTGTTACCCACGAGGGTGTTTGTGAGGGTTATGCCCGTTCCTTCCAGTATGCGCTGAACGAGCTGGGTATTCCCTGCGTTTTGATCCACGGCCTGCAGACTTCCGGCACGCCGGAGGATCATATGTGGGCCGCGGTACAGCTTGCCGACCCCAACACGAAAGAAACCAAATGGTATGTGGTAGACGCCACTTGGGACGACCCCGTCCGCGTGGACAGCAACGGCAATGTCATGAAAACCGGCTCAAACGGCAACGACGGCTATGAGGTCGAGACCTATCTGCTGGTCGGACAGAATGTTTTGGCCAACAACTGGCAGCCCTCCGGCTATGTTTCCACCGGGACCATGGAGTTCCACTATCCCGAGATCGCCGAGTACTCTTACGGCTCCGGGGCGGTCGCAGATAACGGCTTGAAGGTCGAGTACGACACAGGCCTGATGGAGGGAACGAAATCTACGGTATACCGCGTCAGCTTTAACGGCGACGGTTTGGTGGAAGCCGCGAAGAATGGCTATTATCTCCTGAACAAGATGTACAAGGTAAGAGCCGACGGTTCGGTTAACCAATTTGACGATTGGTATTACGTCGTTCACGGACTGCACATGGTGCAGGACGAATTCAAACCGGACAACGACTTCCAGAACACCGGCAATGAGCATTATCGGGACACCGATGGGTATCTCGTCATGAACGTGTCTAACTGCGACTATGTCGAGTTTGCCGTGACAACGATTGCCCCGCCTGATTGGCAGAGCGCCGAGGATTTGCTCAAGCCGGAAATGGACGGGTATTACAAGGGAGATTACTCCAATTTGGTGGCGGAATCCGGCATGCTGTTCAATGTCAACGGCAGTTACGAACCGCCTCCGTATATCAAGAACGCGTCCCCGGGCTTCAACACGAGCATCAGTGCTGATAAGTCGCACCGCATCCACATAGAGTTCTCGGACAATCTGTATCACCCCACGGAAGAGAGCCTGAAGAACACACCGGAGAACAAAATCAACGAAGCAAAAGACGCCATGGCGGAAGAAGTGACCATGGACTTCAAGGGCACGACTTATGACTGGGGTATGAATGGGCGTCAGCCTCACGTATTTTCCAAAAAGCCCTCCCCTGAGAATCTTGTCCTGTTCTGTGAGACCCATGAGACCCACGACGACCTGAGCGCCGTCGGCGCAGATTGTGAGATTTCCGGGTTGGAGTACGATTTTACCCCCAGTGACATGTGGGCTGACGACAGCGTGCAGCACGAGTTCTATTTCACCGGCCTTGTGGGCAGAAAGTCCAACAAACGCCCGAACCATTGGAGCTACGTGTTCGAACACAAATATCCCTTCTGGACCTGTCCTCTTTATTCCGGTTATCAGTGGAATTTGTGGGGACAGCCCCAGGCGCTGGACAATCCCAATAACCTGGATTTGGGCGCCCTGTCGGTGCAGGGCGTGGACGGCAGTGTAGAGAGCCTGATGGAGTTGTACGGCCGCACGAACACCGACCCCAACGACATGAACGGCCGCCTGATGCTGGTGGTCGAGAATGTGGACGGCAACCGGGACAGGAACGAAGAGCTTGCCAACGCCATCAGCGAAAGCGGAGATGTGGAGGTTCCCGCTGACGCCGTTCTGAGCAGTTCCCTGTTTGAGATCGACTTTGCCCGTGTCTGCAGATGTACGGTCGTTGAGACGGGACAGACCCTGCGGCTTTGCGTGGGATTCCCTCCCGGGATCGACGCCAGCATGGCAGGCCTTGTCTTTAAGGCATACCACTTCACCCGCGATATCGATAGGAGCTGTTCTGAGGTTGCGAAGGCAAAGGAAGATCCTACCTACAAAAAGGATCCGACTCATGTCCACACCGGCGAAATTTACTCCGTGGAGGAGATCCCCTGCACGGTGACGGAACAGGGCCTGGTCATCACCTGCAAGTCCTTCTCTCCCTTTGAGATCGTGGCTCTGGATTCCAACAAGGTGGAAGACCTTGAGCCCGACACCGATCGCTATGTGATCCTTTCCAGCGACGGAAACGGCACGGTTGAGGCCACCGATGTCACCGTTGGGGAAAACGAGTCCAAGGATATGGTCAAGTTTGTGGAAAATGCGACCCATACCTTCAAGATCACTCCCAAAACCGGCTATGTGATCGATTCCATCACCTTCACCGGCGAGGGCGAGATCACGCCCGATGGGAACAAGGAATTCAGCCTGACTTATGATGATGTGGCAGGCGTCAGCGCCGTTCTCAACGTGGCTTTCGTTCCTGAGAGCATCAAGCAGGCTGAGGAGGAGCGGGGTGAGGCCGTTGAGACCCCCGAAGTCTGCAAACACGAAATCGACAAAGAAAACGACTACACCCCCTATAAAGCTGCGGATTGCGAGAACGACGGTCATACCGATGGCTACAAGTGCAAAATTTGCGGCGAAGTGCTGAGCGTCAGCGAAGTGATTCCCGCCCTCGGCCATACCTATGAAGACGGCAAGTGTATCCGTTGCGGTAAGGTTGCGGGGGAGGAAGAAGATCCCGGTAAGGATGATCCCGGCAAGGACGACCCCGGTAAGGACGATCCCGGCAAGGATGATCCGGGTAAGGACGATCCCAGCAAGGACGATCCCGATAACACGGACAAGAAGCTTCCTCCTCAGTTCACCGACGTTTCCGAGAAAGCGTGGTATTATAAATTCCTGACGGATATGTACTATCGCGGACTGCTGGCCGGCACCACTACCAACACCATGAGCCCCATGAACAAGACCACCAGAGCTGAAGTGGTGGCAGTGCTTTGGCGTATGTGCGGCGCTCCGCCCGAGGGGAACAACAAATTCTCCGATGTGGCGGAAACCAAGTGGTACACCCCCGCGATCAACTGGGCGGTGAAGAACAAGATCGTTGCCGGCTATGAGGACGGCAAATTCCGGCCGGATCGATACGTTACCCGGGAAGAGATGATCGCCATCATGTACCGCTACGCCGGCTATGTGAAAGCGAACACGGAAGTGAAACCCGGCTATACCATGAGCTTTGCCGACGGAAAGAACGTGGATTCCTGGGCGGTGAAAGCGGTCACCTGGGGCCAGATCAACAATCTGATCTCCGGCTATGATGACGGCTCCTTCCGACCCAAGAACAACCTGACCCGCGCCGAAATGGCCAGAATCATGTCCAGCTTCTGTAATTGGGTGGAAAATCCTGTGGAAGAGGATCAACAGGAAGAGCAGAAGCCCGGCGGAGACGAAGAAGAAAAACCGGGACAAGAAGAAGAGTAAGCAATCACGAAACAGCAGCACCCCTGCCGGGACTCCCCGGCAGGGGTGCTTTGCAGCGGGCATGGAATGGCTCTATATCGTCCGATGAGCAGGGCTTTATAGTACCTTGCTCAAAAATTCCTGCAGACGGGGGTGCTGAGGATTGCCGAAAACCGCCTCAGGCGTGCCCTGTTCCATGATTTTTCCCTCGTCCATGAAGAAAATGCGGCTGCCCACTTCCCGGGCAAAGCCCATTTCGTGAGTGACCACCACCATGGTCATTCCCTCACTTGCCAGTTCCTTCATAACGTCCAGCACTTCACCCACCATTTCCGGATCCAAGGCGGAGGTGGGCTCGTCAAAGAGCATCAGCTTGGGCCGCATGGCCAAAGCGCGAACGATGGCCACACGCTGTTTCTGGCCGCCGGAAAGCTGGGCGGGGTAGGCGTCGATCTTATCCAGAAGCCCGACCCGGGTCAGGAGAGATTCCGCCGTTTCGTCCGCCTCTTTTTGGGTCATCAGCTTGGTACGGACCGGGGCAAGGGTGATGTTTTTGCGGATGGTCATGTTGGGGAACAGATTAAAATGCTGGAACACCATGCCCATTTGACGGCGGATCAGGTCCACATCCGTTTTAGGATCGGTGATGTCCTGCCCCTCAAAAGAAACAGAGCCTTTTGTGGGGTTTTCCAGCAGGTTCAGACACCGGAGAAAGGTGGATTTTCCGGAACCGGAGGGCCCGATGATGACCACTTTTTCTCCGGGATCGATGTGCTCGGAAATGTCGTCCAGCACGGTGTGGTCGCCAAAAGTTTTGGTAAGATGCTTAACGTCGATCACTTGCGCGCAGCCTCCCTTCCATTTTACTTTGAAGCCAGCTCAGGATTAGCACCAGGCACAGGTACATGATTGCCGTGATCAGGAGAGGGAACATGTAGTCGTAGGTGTTGGCGCCGATGCTTTTGGCAAAGTAGACGATCTCCTTGCCGGCAATGATTGTGAGCAGGGAGGTATCCTTCAGCAGGACGATGAATTCGTTGCCCAAAGCGGGCAGGACCGCCTTAAAGGCCTGAGGGATAACGATAAAACGCATGGTGTCTATGTATCCCAATCCCAGAGACCGGCCTGCCTCCGCCTGACCGGGATCCAGGGACATCAGACCGCCTCGGATGATCTCGGCCACGTAGGCGCCGGAGTTGATGCCCAGTCCCAGCGCGCCCACCAGATTGAATTCCCGGCTGGAGGCAAAGATGACCAAGCCCCAGATCAAAAGCTGGACCGTCATAGGCGTACCTCGGATGACGGTGACGTATATTTTGCAGACCCAGTTTACGGCGCCCAGCAAAAGAGAACGGCTGCCGGGACGCTGCTGGTCGTGAGCCACGCGGATAATGGCTACCAAAATACCCAGCGCCACCCCGATGGACAGCGCGATGACGGTGACTTGCAGGGTGACCCCCAGACCTTTAAAATAAGACTGCCAACGATCTGCCTCGAACCAAGCCCGGTAGAACCGCAGAAAGATCCTCTGCCAGAAAGTGAGGTCTGCTTTGGGAATGCTGGAAAGACTTTCAAAAAGCTGATCGATATTCATATGATTTTCTCGCTTTCTTCCCGTTTAAAAAAGGCGGTCATACTGACCGCCTTTTTTGCGGAATGAAATACTTATTCGGTGATGTACTTGTCGAGGATGATCTGAACCGTCCCATCGTTGATCAATTTTTCCAGCGCGCTGTTCAGCGCATCCAGAAGTTCTGTGTTGCCCTCATTTACCGCCAGGCAATAGTCCTCGGTGACCCACTCGGCAGGCAGGATGTGCAGACCGTCATTGGAGGCCACATAGGCCTGAGCGGGTGCGTTATCGATGATGACCGCGTCGATCTGCCCGTTGAGCAGAGCCTGAACCGCCAGCGCGCCGTTGTCGTAGGCCAGCACATGGTCCTCTCCGTAACCGCCGTTCTCCGGCGTATCGGAGGCGTAGATATAGCCGGTGGTACCCCGCTGGGTGCCGATCATCTTGTCGTTTTCCAGATCGTCCAGATCGGTGATGTCAGAATCATCCCGGACAATGACGACCTGCACGCCGGTGGCATAACTGGTGGAGAAATCCATGAGTTCATCCCGGTCCTCGCGATAGGTCAGACCTGCCAGCACCATGTCGCTCTTGCCCTGTTGTACGGCGATCAAGGCAGCGTCAAAGTCCATGTCATCAATGACCAGCTCCAAGCCCAGCTTCTCGGCCAGTGCCAGGGCGATCTCCACATCGATACCCTCAAATTTCACACTGTCAGCGCCGGTGTAGACCCCTTCACCGTCCGCCTGCATCTCATAGGGAGGAAATTCGGCGTTGGTAGACATGATCAGCTTGCCGCTCTCCACGGTATTGTACTTGGCGTCCTCGCTGCTCCCGCCGCCGCAGGCGGTCAGAGACAGCATCAGGGCCGCAGCCAGAAGGCACGCAAAAATCTTTTTCATGTTCGTTTCTCCTTTTATGCAAATTTATTCATTCGCCGTTTTTGGCAAATCTCGAAAACTGTGGATATCTTAGCATATTCTTTTATCTCGTGTCAATAGTTTTTTGCAAAAAATTGTATAAATATTCAATCAGAGAGATTCAGAGCCCGAAAACAGCCCTTCCCGATCGATATTCCGAGAGCGGAAGCAAATTCAAAAAATTCAGGAAATATTCATAACTTTCTGTTGGCATCCGGCAGTTTATCCTTTACAATAGAGACAGCAAGAATCGGATGGGAGGAGAAAGCAGGATGAAATACTTGTGCGGGCTCACATTTGCCCCTTTTGCGAGGAAAGGGAGCTTCTGCACAGAGGAGACAAAGGAGAGCCTTCGCCTGATGAAGGAGCGCACGGCCGCAAATTTTGTGATTTTCGTGCCCAGCGGGCTCCAGGAGACGCCCCAGTCTGAAACCATCGAGTACGGTGACGGCATTCAGATGGGCGACGACGAACTGGAAGCCATGATCGACTGCGCCAAGGGATTGGGGCTTATGGTGGCGCTGAAGCCCACGGTAAATTGCAAAAACGGCACCTGGCGGGCACACATCAGCTTCTTTGACGAGGATGTGCCCTGTGAGCCGAAATGGGGGAACTGGTTCAAAGCATATACGGAGTTTCAACTGCATTATGCGGCCATTGCTCAAAAAAAGGGGTGCGAGATGTTCATCGCCGGCTGTGAAATGGTGATGAGCGAGCATCGGGACGCAGAGTGGAGGAAGCTGATTTCCGACATCAAGGAAGTCTATCACGGGCCGGTGTCCTACAACACGGACAAATATCAGGAACACAATGTGACCTGGTGGGACGCGGTGGACGTCATTTCTTCCAGCGGCTACTATCCCGCCGGCGATTGGGAAAACCAGTTGGATCGGATCGAGAAGGTGGTCAAGAAGTTTCAAAAACCGTTCTTTTTTGCCGAAACGGGCTGCATGTCCGTGGCGGGCTCCGCCGCTGTTCCCAATGATTGGCGGGTCAGGGGGGAGTATGCCCCGGAGGAGCAGGCGGATTGGTTCCGCGAAATGCTGACCGCCGGCGGAAAGAGGGATTGGGTGCAGGGATTTGCCATCTGGTCCTGGAGCGGAAAGCTCGCCGGAGAACACATGAAATATGGATACGACATCTATCAAAAGCCCGCGGAAGCTGTAGTCAGGGAATTCTATCAAACAAAAGTTGAGAAAGGATAAAATGGTATGGCTATTTTCAAAAGCGAGAACGGCCGTCTCATCATGACGGACAACAACGAAAAGGTCTGGATTGAGGCTTGGGGCAAAGACGCGCTGCGTGTGCGTGCCGCCCGGCAGGCAAAGATGCCCGAGGAGGTTTGGGCGCTGGAAGAACCGGTGAGTGAAACCGCCCAGGTCACCGTAGGGGAGCAGGAGGCCACCGTCACCAACGGAAAGATCACTGCCAAGATAAACAAGATTGGGAAGATCGCTTTCTACAATCAAAACGGGAAGCTGCTTCTGGAAGAATTCGTGAGAAACCGCCGGGATATCAGATCCCCCAAGTGCAGCGCGCTGGACGTGGACGCTAGAGAAATGAAGCCTATTTTGGGCGGGGACTATTCCGTCACGCTGCGGTTTGAATCCGATCCCACAGAGAAATTGTTCGGCATGGGGCAGTACCAGCAGCCCCTGATAAATCTGAAAGGCTGCGAATTGGAGCTGGCTCACCGCAATTCTCAGGCCAGCGTGCCCTTTGTCCTTTCCTCTCTGGGCTACGGCTTTTTGTGGAACAATCCCGCCATCGGCTCTGTGACCTTCGGCACGAACATCACTTCCTGGAAATCGGTGTCCACCAAGGTGATCGACTATTGGATCACGGCAGGGGATACTCCGGCGGAGATCGAGGAACATTACGCTGCCGTCACGGGAACTGCCCCCATGATGCCCGACTGGGCCATGGGCTTCTGGCAGTGCAAGCTGCGGTACCGGACGCAGGAAGAACTGCTGGAGGTAGCCAGAGAATACAAGCGCCGGGGCGTGCCGCTGTCTGTCATTGTGGTGGATTTCTTCCACTGGCCGCTGGAGGGCGAGTGGCGGTTTGATCCCCAATACTGGCCCGACCCCGATGGGATGATCAGGGAACTCAAAGAAATGGGCGTGGAACTGATGGTCTCCGTCTGGCCCACAGTGGACCACAAATCCAAGAATTACCGGGAAATGCGGGAGCGGGGGCTGCTCATCAATGTGGAGCGCGGCTACCCTGTAGGGCTGCACTGCATAGATGACACACTGCATTTTGACGCCACAAATCCCGAGGCAAGAGACTTTGTGTGGAGCGAGATCAAGAAAAACTACTACGACAAGGGTATTCAGGTCTTTTGGCTGGACGAGGCCGAGCCGGAGTACAGCTTTTACGATTTCGACAATTACCGTTATCATCTGGGCCCCAACGTGCAGATCGGCAACGTGTACCCCAAGTGCTACGCCCGGACTTTCTTTGACGGCATGACGGCAGAGGGGCAGAAAAACGTCCTTAACCTCCTGCGCTGTGCCTGGGCGGGTTCTCAGAAGTACGGAGCTCTTGTGTGGTCGGGAGATATCCATTCCAGCTTTGAAAGTATGCGGAATCAGTTTGCCGCCGGACTGCACATGGGCATTGCGGGCATCCCCTGGTGGACCACGGATATCGGCGGATTCCACGGAGGCGATCCCCGGGACGAAAGCTTCCGGGAGGTCTTTGCCCGCTGGTTCCAGTACGGTACGTTCTGCCCGGTCATGCGCCTCCACGGCGACCGGGAGCCCCACACGCCGCCCATGAGCACGGTGGGCGGCGGCAGAATGCCTTCCGGCGGACCCAATGAGATTTGGTCCTACGGGGAAACGGTCTACGAAATGTGCCGCAAGTATATCTTCCTCCGGGAAAAACTGAAGCCCTATATCACCGAAGTGATGCGTAATGCCCACGAAAAGGGCAGCCCCGTGATCCGTCCCATGTTCTACGATTTCCCGGGTGATTCCAAGACTTGGGAACCCATGGAGCAGTATATGTTCGGCGAAAAGCTCCTGGTGGCCCCGGTCATGGAAGCGGGCGCGCGGAAAAAGGCCGTCTATCTCCCTGACGGCACTTGGTACAACGTGTGGACAGGCGAAAAGCTGGAAGGCGGCCGCACGGTGGAGGCCGACGCCCCCCTCACCGTGATTCCGGTGTTCACCAATGACCCGGAAATGCTGGCATTTTTCCGGGAGTAAACGTCCAAAGTATCCGCAGGGATGCAGGTCCGTGGGAACACAAAGTCTCCCACGGACCTTTGGCGTCCGCCGCAAGGGACGCAAAATTGTATTTCATGCCTGCTGAGCATGGCTTTTCATGCAAGATTGGCATTTGCGCTTTTTTGCGTTATGCGGTATACTTTATAACAGAGAGGAGAGAAAAGCATGGCAAGAAAACCGATTCTGGATATCAAAATTGAGATGATGGGGGAGGCCCTGCACCTGAAAAGCGAAAATGGCGAGGTGGAGATGATCCCCTTCAAAGGCAGTGTGGACTGTGAGTTGTTCCGGGGCATTGTAGAGCCCTGCGGCGTAGATACCCAGGTGGTAAACGCCGCCGGTGTGCGCCATATGAGTGCCCGGTATATGCTGACCGGCAAGGACAGCACGGGGAAAGACGCCCATATCTATGTGGAAAACAACGGTTGGTTTGAAGAGAAGCACCGCTCCATGCCCTTCCACACCGTGCCGACCTTCTACACAGACAGCGAAGCGCTGGCTCCTTACCTGCACCGCAATCAGTTTGAGGGAGAGGGACACATCAAAGAGGACGGGCTTCACATCTATTTCTTTGAAATCGAACACGAAATCAAAAAAGCCGAATAGGCTTGACGATTCCAAATATTGACTGAAAAAAGGAGAGCATCTGACATGAAACAGGAGATCCGCCGTCAATTTTTGACCGGCGAGCGCGCATTGTTTCAGGGGAAAGACCTATTGATTTTTGACACCATTTTTGACGACGGCGAGTCGCCCCTGAAGGAAAGCCGGAATATTGAGCTTCACGGCTGTATGTTCCGGTGGAAATATCCGCTGTGGTATGCGGAGAATGTCACCGCCGAAAACTGCACCTGGTTTGACGGCGCCCGGGCGGGAGTGTGGTATTCCAAAAATGTCACGGTGAAAAACACCCCGGTGGCGGCGCCGAAAAATTTCCGCCGCTGCACCGGCCTTACGCTGGAGGACGTGTCCATCCCCAACGCCGCCGAGACATTGTGGCACTGCGACGGCGTCACGCTGAAAAATATCACCGCCCACGGCGACTACTTCGCCATGAACTGCGGTGATATGGAAGTGGACAATCTCACCTTGTACGGCAATTATTCCTTTGACGGCGTGCGGAACGTGACCATCCGGAATTCCAAGCTGCTCTCCAAGGACGCTTTCTGGAACAGCGGCAACGTGACCGTGTACGATTCCTTTATTTCCGGTGAATATCTGGGCTGGAACGCCAAAAATTTGACGCTGGTGAACTGCACCATCGAGAGTTTGCAGGGCATGTGCTATATTGAAAATCTCAAAATGGTCAACTGTAAGCTGATCAATACCACGCTGGCATTTGAGTATTCCACCGTGGAGGCGGACATTACCGGGCACATCGACAGCGTGATCAACCCCACTTCCGGCACCATTACTGCGGATTCCATCGGCGAGCTGATCTTGGAACGGGATAAGGTGGACGTGGACAAGGTGCATATCATCTGCCGCGAGCCGGAGACACCTTTGAAATGCGTGTGCTGGGAGGGAGAGTAGGATGACCTTTGATTTCGATAAAATCGTGGACCGCCGGGGCACGGATTCCATGAAGTGGAACGTGGCGGAAAACGAGTTGCCCATGTGGGTGGCCGATATGGATTTTGAGACCGCGCCCGCCGTTCGGGAGGCGTTGGCCGATCGGGTAGCCCACGGCGTGTTCGGGTATTCCGATCTTCCCGACAGTTGGGCGGAAGCCTATATCGGCTGGTGGAGAGGGCGCCACGGCTTTGTCATAAACCCCGACTGGCTGATCTTCACCACCGGCGTGATTCCCGCTATTTCCACGGCGGTGCGGAAACTGACCACCCCGGCGGAAAAGGTGGTGGTGCAGACCCCGGTATACAACATCTTTTTCAACTCTATTCTCAACAACGGCCGTGTACCGCTGGAGAGCCCGTTGACTTACGACGGCGAGAAGTACGTTATGGACTTTGCCGATTTGGAGGAAAAGCTGTCCGATTCCCAGACCACCCTGATGATCCTCTGCAATCCCCACAATCCCGTGGGCGCCATCTGGGACAGGGAGACTCTGGCGAAAATCGGCGAGCTGTGCAAAAAACATCACGTGACGGTACTCTCCGACGAGATCCACTGCGATCTCACCGATCCCGGTTTTGAGTACGTGCCCTTTGCGTCCGCTTCCGAGACCTGCCGGGAGATCAGCGTGACCTGTCTCGCGCCCACCAAGGCCTTCAATATCGCCGGTTTACAGACCGCTGCGGTGTGCGTGCCCAATGAAGCCCTGCGCTTCAAGATGAACCGTGCCCTGAACACCGACGAGGTGGCCGAGCCTAACGCCTTTGCCGTGGCCGCCGCCGAGGCTGCCTTTACCCGGGGCGGAGAATGGCTGGACGCGCTGCGGGCTTATCTTATGGAGAACAAAAGAACGGTCTATGAATTCTTGAAAAAGGAGCTGCCCTTGGTGCACTGTGTGCCCCAACACGCCACCTATCTGTTGTGGCTGGACTGCTCCAAGTATGCAGAGGACACCGACGCGCTGGCAAAACAGATCCGGGAAAAAACCGGGCTTTATCTCTCTTCCGGCAGTCAGTACCGGGGCAACGGGAAAAAGTTCCTGCGGCTGAACACCGCCTGTCCCCGATCTGTGCTGCTGGACGGATTGAACAGGCTCAAAACGGCGCTGGAGCAACTGTAAGGCGAAGAAAAAGTACAAACGAGCCGATATTCCCGATCCAGACGAAAAGACACAGGGCATATTTCGGCTCCTGAAATAAAAAAGTCAGGAGGAAAAGAAAATGAGCAGAGGCTATTACACCATCACACGCATCACCGATTACGGTCCTTACGTGACCAAGGTGATCCTGCCCGTCAGCGGAAAGGTAAAGGCCGCGGCGGTGTCACAGGAGAAATTCTCCGTCTATGTGGAGCGCATGGACGACAGGGGGGAACTGCTTCTCCTGCCGAAAAGCTGGATGGCCCAGGATGACAAAGAGCCAAGCCAGGGCTATGTGCAGGTAAAAGCGGCATACCCCTCGGATGGGGACGGAAACGCTCTGAGTGAGGGCGAATACATCACGCTGGATATGGCATACGGCCCCATGGCGCAGCTTTCGTCCTGTATTTCCGCGCCCCAAGGTCTCAACGTCTATGTGAAAATGCGCTACACCGTCACCCAGACCGCCCCCATCGAAAGCGACAATGGGACGCTGACTGGACTTCTCTACGACTATCCGCTGGGAAACTGCTCTCCCGACGCGGCAGGCTTTCAGAACGGTACGTCCAGCGATCCGGAGGAACCCCTGAATTACGGATATTTTATCCCGCAGGTGCGAAATGCCGGGCCCCGGCCGCTGATCATCTGGCTTCACGGCGCGGGGGAGGGCGGCGTGGACCCCACCATCGCCTACACCGGGAATAAGGTGGTGGCGCTGGTTTCGGACAAGGTGCAGGCGCTGTTCGGCGGCGCGTATGTCCTCGCTCCCCAGACCAAGACCTTCTGGATGAACGACGGCTCCGGCCAGTACGGACGCAGCGGAAAGAGCATGTATGGGAAGGCGCTGAAATCCTGTATCGACGAGTTCGTGGAAAAGAATCCCGGCATTGACCGCGACCGTATCTATATCGGCGGCGACAGCAACGGCGGCTTTATGACCATGCGCATGGTGCTGGACTACCCCGACTATTTTGCGGCGGCATTCCCGGTCTGCGAGGCGCTCTACGACGGCACCATCACCGATGAAGCGCTCAAAAAGATCGTCCACCTGCCCATCTGGTTTACCCATGCCAAGAATGACCCGGTGGTCAAGCCCGACGAGACCGTTGTCCCCACCTACAAGCGGCTCATTGCCGCCGGGGCAAAGGACACCCATTTCACGTTCTGGGATAAGATCGAGGACATTCACGAGGGCTTTACGGACGCGGAAGGAAAACCCTTTGAGTATATCGGGCATTTTGCGTGGATCCCCATGCTGAACGATGACTGCCGTGTAGACTTCGACGGAAAACCCGTGGTCAAGAACGGCAGAGAAGTCACTCTGCTGGAATGGCTTGCCGCCCAGAAAAAATAAGGCGTTTTATCTGGGAGGGCCAAGTATGACAAAACTTGTTTCCGAAGTTCGCCGGGAGCTGACAGACCGTATCCTGCCCTTTTGGATGGGCCTGCGTGACGACGAACGGGGCGGATATATCGGCCAAGTGGATTTCGACCTGACCCGGCGGCCGGACGCCCCCAAAGGGTGCATCCTGAACAGCCGTATTTTGTGGTTTTTCTCCGAGGCTTACAGAACTCTGGGCGATTCCAAGCTTCTGGAAGAAGCCCATCACGCCTACAAAATGCTATGCCGCATGATCGACGAAGAACACGGCGGCGTCTACTGGGCGCTGAACGCCGACGGCACGGTGTTTGACGGTACGAAGCACACCTACAATCAGGCTTTTGCCATTTACGCCCTTTCGGCATATTCCCGGGCAAGCGGCAAAGAGGAGCCGCTGCAGCAGGCCCTTTCGCTGTTTGAGTTGGTGGAAAACCGCTGCTTTGACGGCAAAGGCTATTTGGAAGCTTTCACTGTGGATTGGCAGCCTGCGGGAAATGAAAAGCTCGGCGGAGGTGGATTGCAGGCAAAGCGCACGATGAACACTTTGCTCCATGTGCTGGAGGGCTATACCGGCCTGTTTGAAGCCAGCCGCAGCGAAAAGGTGCGGGAGAAGCTGGTTTTCATTCTGAATTTATGGGCGGATCAATTCTATAACCCGGAGAAGCGCCGGCAGGAGGTTTTCTTCGATTTGGATTACCATTCCCTCCTGGACCTGCACAGCTTCGGCCACGACATTGAGACCTCCTGGCTGGCGGACCACACCTTGGAGGTGCTGGGCGATGAGGAACTCACCGCACGGATCCGTCCCCTGCTGCTCTCCCTGGCTGACCGCACTTTGGAAGTCGCTTTCACCGATCACGGCTTTGCCAATGAGGGCGAGGGCGATCATGTGGATACCACCCGTATCTGGTGGGTACAGGCCGAGGCGCTGATGGGCTTTTTAAGCGCCTGGCAGAAGACCGGGGAACAGCGCTATTTTGACGCGGTAAATACCCAGTGGGAGTACATTCAAAATGTGCTTGTCGACCCACGGCCCGGCTCTGAATGGTACTGGTGCTTAACCGAAGGCGGTACGCCCATGGAAAGGCCAATTGTAGAACCCTGGAAGTGCCCGTACCACAACGGCAGAATGTGTCTGGAAGTAATCCGGCGGCTTGCGAAAAGGGGACAAAAGAGGTAAAATCAGTTAGAAGAGACAGAGTTTTCCGAAATTGTCCGTCTAACCGAGAAAGTACAGGAGGGATAACATGAAAAGATATCTTTGTCTATTACTGGCTCTTTGTTTTTGTCTGGTGAGTTTGTCCGGCTGCGGGTCCCAAGGCAAAGGGTCCCAGGGAACGTCGATTTCTGACGCGGCAGGGAGTGACTACGGCTACGACTATGACGGGGCGGTGGAGAATACGGAATTGCCTGGCGGGATCTCAGCCGATGCTGTCGTGATAGCCGCCGACCCCACAAGAAAGCTGATCTACACCGCTGAGGTTTCCATCGAAACGGAAGCTTACGAAACGGATTACAGCGCCTTAGTGCAGAGCGTGAAAGCGGTGGGGGGATACGTTTCCAACGAGGAAGTCAGGGGCGCTGTGCCCCAGCACTATGGCGATGTGGGCAGAAACAGCTATATGGAAGCCCGCATCCCCACAGATAAATTTGAAGAATTCATGCAGACCCTGAACGAGGTGGGCAGGATCACCTCGAGGAGCATGAATGTGGACGATGTGACAGACGAGTATTACGATGTAGAGGCGCGCATCGAAATGCTGGAAAAGCGCTATGCCAAGTTTGAAGAGCATATGGAACGTGCCACGGAGATGAGTGACATCATCGAGCTGGAAAACGAAATGAGCCAGATCCTCTATGAGCTGGATGTCCTCAAGGGGAGCAAGCGGCACATCGACAACCGGATCGAATATTCCACTGTACGCATTGAGCTCAGAGAAGTGGTAAAGGCGGAGGCTGTCACTGCTTCGGAAGGAAATCTCGGTTCGCGCGCCGGAGACGCGTTCCTGAATACGCTTCAGGGCATGGGCGTGTTCTTTGAAGATTTGTTTGTCTTCTTGGTGGGCGCGCTGCCTGTGCTCATCATACTGGGCGTCCTCGCCGTTGTGATCCTGTTCTTGGTCAGGCGTTCCGCAAAAAAGCGCAAAAAGAATCGGCCGGCAAACGGACTGCCCCAAGCGCCCGAAGTTATTGCTCCGCAGCCGGAGAGCGCCGCAGAGAAGGAGCCGGAACAATCTGAGACGCAACTCCCGGAAAAGAAAGAATAAGAAACAGCCGCTTTTACAGTGCGAAAGAGCAGACCCTCTGCGGAAGGTCTGCTCTTTATTTGCGAAAGGGCCGCCGTTCGTCACATCCAGGCAGGCCATACTGCCTGACGGGGCACGGCGAACTTCACGTTATTTCCCGATTTTTGTAAAAGACGATGGACAAATACCAGGAAAGGAGATAAATGCCGATGGCCGCAAGGGCCGATACGGCGAGAAGGACATTTTGCTGCAGCGCCGCCTGCTGCTGCCCTTTGAACACAAGGGCGGACGCGGCGCTTGCCGCGCAGATAAAGCCCACCATGGCATAGTAGGCGATCCGCCCTTTTTCCACGCCCAACTTGAAAATAAACGGCAGGGAAATGGAAGAGGTGACCGTGGCGACAGTCAGAAGCAGCAGCATGAGCATGAGAAAATCATGAGATACAAAATTGCCGTTTACGCTCATTTTGATTCCCTGGGCAATACCTGTAACCAGCAGCATGGCGGCCTGGGCGAGCAAACCGACCAAATACTTGGCGGACACGAACTGGGCCTTTGTATACGGCAGCGTGCCGCTGTACTGGACCCATCTGCTGCGTTCATCGTAGCCCAGCAGGTTCACCGGGATCATGCCGCAGAGCAGGCAGGGGTAAAACACAAAGAACAGATTGTCGTCGCTTGCAAAGGACGCGGCAATGAAAAAGGCGGCGATTACAAGGTAGACTTTGCAATATTTCTTCACCATATACCAGTCTTTTAAGAGCAGACCTTTCATTTCATCCGGCCTCCTTTACCATGAATAAGAAGAGTTCCTCTATGCTGATGGGACTGATCTTTGCTCCCCGCGGCATAGCGCTTTTCTGCACCATGGCTTCTATGCCATAGGGATTTTCCTTTTTGTATCGGACTGCCTGTGGCGGAAGAGTTTGCAGTTCCTCGGCAGTGCAGTGGATCAAGCCGTATTCGGAAAGCAACTGATCTTTCTCTTCGCAGAGCAGCAATTTCCCTTCATGCAGAAATGCCACATAGTCGCAGAGTTTTTCAAGATCGCTGACAATATGTGAGGAAATGAGAATGGAGTGATCTTCATCCCGGGTAAAATCGAGAAGCATTTCGATCACCTCGTCCCGGACCACCGGATCAAGCCCGGAGGTGGCTTCGTCGAGCAGCAGCAGCTTACTGTTGTGGGACATGGCAATGGCAATGCCCAGTTTCATCTTCATACCGCGGGAGAACTCCTTGAACGGCTTTTTGTCCGGCAGCCGGAGTTTCGCTGTCAAACGGGAATACTCGTCGTTGTCCCAGCAGCGGAACGTATTCTTCATCACTTTTCCGACCTGCTTTACGGTTAGGCAATCGGGAATACCCACCTCGTCCATCACAACGCCGATCTCCTCTTTGGTCAGATGGATGCTGTCCTCATTGTCTTTGCCGAGTATTGTGATCGTCCCGCTGTCCTTGTGAATCATATCGAGAACAAGCTTGATCGTAGTGCTTTTCCCGGCGCCGTTCTCCCCGATCAGCCCCATGATACACCCACTTGGCAGTGTCAAATTCAAATGATCCAACAGAAATCCGGGATATGTTTTCGACAGGTTCTTTAGTTCCAGTGCGTTCATTCTTGTTCCTCCAGACTGAAAGTGATCATTTCTATGATATCCTGCTTGCTCAAATTGCAGCAAACAGCAAGCCGGGCGATCTCCTCCATATGCCCCTCAATTTCCTTCAGATATTCTTCCCGCAGCAGCTCTACATTTTTCGGAGCCACATAACAGCCCTTGCCGGGAAGCGTGTAGAGAAAGCCGTCCTTCTCCAGCTCCTCATAGGCCCGCTTGGTGGTAATAAAGCTGATGCGAAGGTCCTTGGCGAGTCCCCGAATGGACGGCAGCATTTCATCTTCCTGCAATACGCCGCTGATGATCTGGCTTTTGATTTGGGCATAGATCTGATCGTAGATCGGAGCCCCGCTTTTGTTGTCAATTAAAATATTCACGCTGTCACTTCCGTTTATACTGTATATGCTTATTATATACAGTATAAACGGAAATGTCAATAGGGTCTGTATCGTTCTAAAAGAGAAAAGGCGGCTGCAATCGGACTTCCCTTTGCCGACAATGACCCGCCTTTGGCAGGGATCGTCGATGCTGCGGTGTAATCGGTGAAATCTGTTTTGCATTTTTTGGGGAAATCTGTCTTGCTATTGTTTAGGCAAAGGAATACAATATAAAATGACGAATTGCGGAATTTTCCGTCTGAAAGAGGTGCTAAAATGGCAGCGATTGATTTTTTGGGAAAAGTATGGCCGGAGTGGCAGGTAGAAAGCAAGCCCATCGGACAGGGGTCATACGGTGTCGTATATAAGGCTTTTCGGAAAGACCACGAAGTGGAAAGCACGGCGGCAATTAAGGTTATCTCCATCCCTCAAAATGAATCTGAGATCGAATCCCTGCGGTTTGAAGGATTATCTTTGGATGAAACAAAGGCCTATCTGCAGGGCGTAGTGAGTGATTTTGTCAGTGAAATTCAGCTCATGGAGTCTTTTAAAGGCGTTCAGAACATTGTGAGCGTGGAAGACTATAAGGTGGTTGAAAAGGAGGGTGAGATCGGCTGGGACATCTATATCCGTATGGAATTGCTGACTCCGTTTACCACGTATTCTTACGATAAAATGCTGTCGGAAAAAGAGATCATGAAGCTGGGTATTGACATATGCACAGCCCTAGAGCTGTGTAAGAAACGGAATGTGATCCATCGGGACATCAAGCCGGAAAACATCTTTATCAATCAGTTCGGCGATTTCAAATTGGGCGATTTCGGAATTGCCCGGAAACTGGAGAATATTACGAGCGGGCTTTCTCAAAAAGGAACGTATAGCTATATGGCCCCGGAAATTGAGAAGGGTTTGGAATACGATGACACCGTCGATCTGTATTCTCTGGGAGTTGTCCTGTACCGCCTTATGAACAATAACCGTCTTCCGTTTATCGAGACGGAAAAACAACTGCTCAGCCCCAGCGAGCGGGAAGCTGCCAATCGCCGGAGACTGGACGGTGAGCCGCTGCCGCCGCCCTGCAACGCGTCTCCGGATATGGCGGCAGTCATTCTCTGCGCCTGTGAGCCGGATCCGACCAGGCGATTTGCCTCGGCAACGGCAATGAAACATGCCCTGATGAACGTTTCCGGCGGCATTTACAACCCCAAAGAGGAATTGGAAAAAACAACGGCAGTGCGCCGTCCGCAGAAACAGCAGGATCTTGACGCGACGGTTTCCGTTCGGAAAGCGCCCGAGACGCAGCAGCCGGCGTCCCCTGTGAATACTTTCGGGGCAAAGAAGTCCAAGACCCCGCTGATCCTTTCAGCGGTGCTTCTCGCTGTGCTGATTCTGGGCGGGCTCTTTGCGTTCTGGTATTTTTCCAATGGCAAAGACCATGACGGGAGCCTCGGCGATGAGAGCTCAGCGATCTCCAGCCAGCCGGAAGAATCAGAAGATGAGCTGATTGGGGCGTATTCAGACAGCGAGCAAGAGGTCATTTCCGATTTCCTGGATGCTTACACGGTATACCGAAGCTGGATAGACGGCCGAACCGGCACAGCGCAGACCGCGATCGACCAGATTGATACGGTCACTCAAATGCATGTACATAACGGAGAGACAATGGCTGAATTGCTGGGCACTTTTTTCTCTGACCGCTATGTGGCAAGCTGTATGCTTCGGCTGGGGGTCTCAAAAGAGGACGATCCCCTGCTTCTTCCGCTGTCTTCCGCACCCAGCGTTGACTTGACGTTGTTTGAGCCCGACTATCAAATCGACATGGCGGAGGCCAACACCTGCTTTTTGACAGTTCACTGGAAAGAGGGCAGTACGGAAAACACGTATGTCCTGTACGGGGAAAAGAAGGATAGGAGATGGATCTTCGACGACTATACGGAGTATCTGGAGGAGGGACAGTACGGTTTATTCGGGTCATCTTTTGATGACGGCCTGGAGGGATCAACCGATGATCCTCCGGCGAATACCACAGTGGTTTCTCTCAAATATGTGGATAATGTACCGGATTCCGTTGAGCTTTACAGCACGCCGGAAGAGGGCAGCGACAATATCCTGAGCACCTTGCTTTTGGGCACTAAAGTGGGATTTATTGAAAATGCGGACGATGTCTTTGCGTATGTGGAATACAGTGGGATGTACGGCTATGTCAAACAAGCTTTTCTGTCTTCTGTCATGCCGAACACAACGGTCGCTTCCTATCAATATATTACCAATGTTCCGGTTTCGGCATATTTGAGAAGCTCTCCGGAGGAGCGGGAAGACAATATTTTGGGCACGGTGGCAGTGAATACGGAAGTCGGCTTTATCGAAAACACCAACAGTATCTTCGCGAAAGTAAAATACAACGATCTGTTTGGCTATGTAAAGCGCGAATTCCTTTCCGCTTCGCCCCCCAACACCACCGTTGTCTCTTATCGGTATATTTTCAATGTTCCGACCGCCGCCTATCTCAGAAGCACGCCGGAGGAACTGGATAATAATATTTTGGATACCATATATCTTGGCACGGAAGTGGGATTCATCGAAAACGCCAACAGCATTTTTGCCAAGGTGAAATATGGCAGTAAAATCGGCTATGTGAAGCAGGAATTCCTGTCCTCTGTGCCGCCGTACAGCGCGGGATCTTCCTATCAATACATCACAAATGTTCCCGTTGCCGCATATTTGAGAAGCTCTCCCGAGGAGCGCAGCGATAATATTCTTGATACACTGGCTCTCGGCACGGAAGTGGAATTCATCGAAAACGCTGACAGCATCTTTGCCAGAGTGAGATACGGAACCACTTACGGGTATGTAAAGCGGGAGTTCCTGTCCAGTGTAAGACCCTAAAAGCGGCTTTGAGCACGATTTTCAGGTTCGGTGACTCATCGTAAAGCCTGAACAAAAGGAGGGACATATGCATTACAGCATACGATATTCATGCATCAGCCATATCGGCAAGGTCCGAAAGATCAATCAGGATAATTATATCTGCGACGGGCAGTACATGGAGACAAACAGCGAACCCATGAAGTCTTCGTTATGCGGGGAAAAATCTTCCAAGGAAATTTCTCTGTTTGGCGTTTTCGACGGCATGGGCGGAGAGGAATGCGGCGAAGTCGCGTCGTACATTGCCGCAAAGGATTCTTCCGCCTTGGAGCTGGGAAAAGATACTTTGTCCGATCTGTCGCGGTTCTGCCAAAAAGCAAACGAGGATATTTGCAGGTATGCCCGGGAAAATGAAGTTTCTTCCATGGGGACCACTGCGGCAATGCTTGCCTTTGCAGACAACAGCGTGACCCTTTGCAACATTGGGGACAGCAAGATTTTTCTTCTCAGCGCCGGCAAATTGGAACAGATTTCGGAAGACCATGTTGCAGCGGCTCCCTTTGGCGTGAAGCCGCCGCTTTCCCAAAATCTGGGCATTCCGCCGACGGAAATGGCGATCAGTCCGTATTTGGCGCAGGGCGCGTGCCGGGATGGGGATATCTACCTCATCTGCTCCGACGGGCTGACGGATATGGTGACAACAGAAGAAATAGCCGAGGTGCTTCTTTCAAAGTCTCTTGAAAAGGCCTGTACGGAATTGCTTCAGAAAGCTCTCTCCAACGGAGGCCGGGACAATATCACTATCATTCTATGTAAAATCGAGCGTGAATCCGGATGGTTTTTCAAACGGAAGCGCCAATCAGAAAAGAAAGAGGGATAAAAAATGGGAATGGAGACTGTAAAACAAACTTGGCCGTGGCCGGAATGGGAAGCGGACGAAAAACCGCTGGGGACCGGTTCCTTCGGCGCGGTTTACAAGGCTGTCCGCAGAGATAACAATGTGGAAAGCTACGCCGCGATCAAGGTGATCTCCATCCCGCAGAATGAGTCGGAGGTCGATTCCCTGCGGTCTGAGGGAATGTCTGAGGGAGACACAAGAGAATATTTCCAGGGCGTTGTCAATGAATTTGTGGGCGAAATTCAGCTCATGGACTCTTTCAAGGGCGTTCCGAACATCGTGAGCATTGAAGATTACAAGGTGGTCGAAAAGGCGGACGGGATCGGCTGGGACATCTATATCCGCATGGAACTGCTGACGCCGTTCAACACTTACATCCGGGATAAGGCGTTGTCGGAACAGGAAGTCATTAAATTGGGCTGTGATATCTGCACGGCCTTGGAGCTCTGCGCGCAGCGCAATGTCATCCACCGGGACATCAAGCCGGAAAACATTTTTGTCAATCAGTTCGGCTATTACAAGCTGGGAGACTTCGGCATCGCGCGGAAGCTGGAAAACGTGACGGGCGGCCTCTCGCAGAAGGGGACCTATAACTACATGGCCCCGGAAGTGGAAAGAGGCCCTCATTACGGCGCCACGGTGGACCTGTATTCTCTGGGGCTGGTGCTCTACCGGCTTCTGAATAAAAACCGTCTGCCGTTTTTGGATACAGAACAGCAGCAAAAGAACCCCAATGAGCGCACGGCGGCACTGCGCCGCAGAATGAACGGCGAACCCCTTCCCGCCCCCTGCGACGCGTCCCCCGCCATGGCGTCTGTGATTCTCTGCGCCTGCGCCTATGATCCCAATATGCGTTTTGCTTCGGCTACGGCTATGAAAAATGCGCTGATGAGCGTGGGGAGCAGCCCCCAAGCCGTCAGGGAGGACCCCCTGAACAAAACCGTTCCCATTTGCCGGCCCGCGGAGACGCAAGACCCGAACCGCACGGTTTCCGTCCGCAAAGCGCCCGAGGCGCAGAGAGAAGTGAACACGTTTGGAAAGAAGAAATCAAAGCTTCCGGTGATCATCGCGGCGGTGCTGGTGGTTGCACTGCTGGTAGGCGGCGGAGTGTTTGGGATTTCAAAATTATTGGGTGGAACGAGTCCATCCTTTGAAATAGAGCAGGAGGAAGACGGGAGTTGGAAGAAGATAGAGTATTTGGGTAAGATTGCGGTCAGTGAACAACGGTATACAGCGGATGATCAGTTGTACTATTCCTGGAAGAGGGAGTTCGACAATTCGGAAAATCGAGTGACGGATTTTTGGTATGACACGGACGGGAATGTGGGCCTCTATGCGGAAAACGAGTACGATTCCGCCGGCAACGCGGTAAAAACCACATTCTATCTGGCGGATGACACGCTGGACTGCTGGTGTGAGCGGGAATATGACCGCGCAGGGAATGAAACGCGTACTTGGTATCGTTCCGACGGCACGAAGTATAGGCAATATGGTTATGATTCAGTAGGGAATGAAATAAAGGAAATATACTATTCAGAAGGGGGCATTAGCGATTGGGACGAGTATGAATATGATGCGGTGGGAAATGAAATAAAGTGGACAAGCTATAATTTAGATGGGAGCATTAATTTCTGGGATGAATCTCAATACGATGCAGCAGGAAATGAAAAAAGAACGATACGATATAATTCAGACGGGAGTATTGATTACGGTACGGAGTATGAATACGATGAGGCAGGAAATCAGGTAAAATTGACAACTTACAATTCAGATGGGAGCATTTCGCAGTGTCACGAATATGAATATGATGCAGCGGGAAATGAAATAAAGTGGACAAGGTATAATTCCGACGGGAGCATTGATGACTGGGACAAGTATGAATATGATGCAGCGGGAAATAAAATAAAGTGGACAAGGTATAATTCCGACGGGAGTATTGATTACGGTATGGAGTATGAATACGATGAGGCAGGAAATCAGGTAAAATTGACAATTTACAATTCAGATGGGAGTATTAACAGTTGGTATGAGTATGAATACGATGCAGCAGAGAATCAAACAAAAGAGATAGGATACCATTCAGATGGGAGCATTTCTTTTTGGTATGAGTATGTCTATGATGTGGCGGGCAATGAAATCAGATTCAACGTTTATAATTCAGATGGGAGTATTGCCCACTGTTCGGAATATGCCGAGCGCATTCTTATCGATTAAAGCAAACTTTGATTAAATGCGGAAATAACTCTCACTTTGATGATCTATACTATCCGGCTTCAGCACACACAGGAGGACACACATGGACGAATTTGATAAAACAACACGAATACCATATTCTCAACCTGTAACGGGCATTTCCGGCAATCTGCTTGTTACCATCTTTGACGGGGATACCCAACCGAAAACCATCCGATTGGCCGACTATCGGAAAGGGGTCGTATCCTTCGGCCGAGGCGCGGCAAATGACATTGTTCTGACCTCGCCCCTTGTCTCCAACGAGCACGGCCGCTTCAGCCTGCGGAACGGCCATTGGACCATCGAGGACAAGGCGGTCTATCAACAGACCGGCAGTACAAACGGGCTGATCTACAACAACACCTCCATCACGTCCCGTTCCCTCAGCGACGGCGATTTTATCCGCATCGACGACGGCGTGGAGACGATTTCCGAAGGTGTGCTCTTTGTCTTTTCCTCCGACGATTCGGACAATAAGTGGCAATCGATGGCCCTTGCCGGGCAGCAGGAATTGACCGTCGGCCGGGAGGAAAGCTGCGATATTACGCTCCCTCACATTTCCGTTTCCAAATGCCATGCAAAGATCGTTCTGGAACAGGACGGCTACTACATAGTGGACAGCGGCAGCACCAACGGCGTCATCGTCAACAACAAGCGGGTTTCCGGCAAAGAAAAGCTTCACGAGAAGGACGTCATCGCCATCACGAACTCCAAGCTGATCTTCACCTCGACGATGATCTCCTACTGCTGCTATAAGAGCGGCATTTCGGTGGACGCATCCGACATCGTGATCCGGCGCGGAAAGGGCAGGAAATCGTTTGTCACCAGCAATCATGTGAGCCTGAATGTCAGACCGGGCGAGCTGATCGCCATTATCGGCGGCTCCGGCGCGGGAAAATCCACCATACTAAATTGCATGTGCGGCTATCTGAAGCCCACACTGGGCGAGGTGTTCATCAACGGCGTCAATCTGTATCAGAATTTTGATTCCCTCAAAAAGCTGGTGGGCTATGTACCTCAATCCGATATCGTGTACGATAATTTGACGCTTCACGATATGTTGCTGTATACCGCAAAGCTCCGTCTTCCGAAGGATACCACCCCTGAGGAGCGGGAAGCTGCCATTACCAGAGCGATCAATATGGTGGAGCTGCCGGAGAAGCGCGACAGTCTGATCAAATCTCTCAGCGGCGGCCAACGCAAAAGGGCCAGCATTGCCGTGGAGCTTTTGTCCGATCCGAATTTGTTGTTCTTGGACGAGCCTGCCTCCGGTTTGGATCCCGGCACAGAGCGCAATCTGATGCAATCCCTGCGGAACATGGCCGACGGCGGAAAGACGGTGATCCTCGTCACCCACAGCACGCTGCAACTCAAAATGTGCGATAAGATCGTATTCATGGGGAAGGGCGGCAATCTCTGCTTCTACGGCTCTCACGACGACGCCCTCGATTTCTTCGGCGTTTCCGATGTTGTCGACGTATACAACATGATCACGGAACAGCCGAAGCAGTGGAGCGAGAAGTTTGAACAGTCCAGAGCCGTTTCCGGAAAAGTGCGCCAAAGTGCCGCGGCCTCCGGGAAGGCCAAGAAAAACCGGTTCAAGCAGCTTCGCGTCCTGAGCGCACGGTATTTGAAGCTGGTAGTCAACGACAAACAGCGGCTTCTTTTGCTCTTAGTGCAGGCCCCGCTGCTGGCGCTGCTGATCTCCTTTGTTGCGGACGGCAATCAGTTCGACCAGTACGAGATGACAAAGAGCCTGCTCTTTGCCCTATCCTGTTCCGCTTTCTGGGTCGGCATGCTGAATGCCATTCAGGAGATCTGTAAAGAGCGCACCATCATGAAGCGGGAATACATGACAGGTCTGTCCTTGAGCGCCTATGTATCTTCCAAGATCATCGTTCTGGGTGTTTTGTGCCTGATTCAAAGCGTGCTGATCACCGGGGTGTTCAGCGTCATGGTGGGTCTGCCCGAAGAAGGAATTCTGATCCATCCGTTTTTGGAGCTGCTGATCACCACCTTTATCACAGCCATCGCTTCCACCGCAACGGGACTGTTTGTCTCGTCGCTGTTTACCAACGCGGACAGAGCCATGACTCTGGCGCCGATCCTGCTGATGCCGCAGATCCTGTTCTCCGGCTTGATCTTCAAACTGAGCGGCGCAACGGAAATGGTTTCCTGGATCGCGGTCTGCCGCTGGAGCATGGAGGGCTACGGCACCACGGCAAACTTGAATGAGCTGACCCTCAGATTACAGCAGGAAGGCGTTATGATCCCCCACGAAGCGGAATCGTTCTTTGAGTTCACTTCCTCTCATTTGTTGGCCTCATGGGGAATTTTGCTGTTTTATACCGTTGTTTTCCTGTTCCTTGCCAGAATCGTTTTATCGACTATCGGAAAGGAAAAATCATAAATGCAAAAATGGTGAGGCTGATTGCCTCACCATTTTTATGTCAGGTTTTGTGTCAAGCAAGTACCTTTTTCATGAAATTGTCCACGATGTCGAGGATCCGGTCTGTCCAGAATTCCGATCCGCCGTGGTCCGCGCCTTTGACAAGGTAGAAGGCCACATCCTTGCCGGCAGCCTTTAAAGCGTTGTAGAGCAGCACGCTTTCCCTTGTGTTCACGACGCGGTCCTTTGTCCCGTGGAACATCAGCACCGGGGCCACATCGGTGTCCTTGTCGATGTTTTCCTCCACCGAGAGGGCGCGGCACAGCTCGGGGTGCTCTCTCAGATTGACGCCGCCCATTTCAAGACCCTCCGGACTGTCGGGGAGATGATGGTTGATCGTGCTGGGATTGCCGTCTTCCAGCATCACGCTGACGGAGCCGTAGTAGTTGACGATGCCCTTTACCTCCGCCGAAATGCCGGGGAAGAGGTTCTCTTTGGGGTCGTCATCGTTGTGGCGCAGACCTGCCCACATAGCGGTATGTCCGCCGGAAGAATCTCCCGCCACCACCATGCGCTCCGGATCGATCCCGAACCGCTTTGCCTTCGTTCTGAGATAACGAATGGCGTTGCGGGTATCGATGGCCTGGGCCGGGAAAGGAGCGATTTCAGAATGGCGGTATTCGACGATGGCGCACACATAGCCCTTGCGGGCCAGCTTGGCGATTTCCGCCACATTGCCGTAGACATACTGTTTCATCCACGCGGAACCCTGTACGAACACGAAACAGGGCAAAGCCCGGGTCTGTTCCCCCATGAAGTCGAATCTGTCATTTCTGCAGGTTGGGATCAGGAGCTGCAGGTGAAGCGGCGTGCCGTCCACATTGGCATACTCCACATCGTGAAGATAGGAGATCCCGACCTCGTCCCCGGTAGTATTGATGACCTCCACGCCTTCGACCGCATCGGTGAACTCCGGGAATTCCTCGTAAGTCCAATTTTTGATTTCCATAGCTGTACCTCCCAGTTTTTCTATTTGCCATCATGTTATGATAAGCGCCGTCTGCTGCCTTAGGTTTGCAGACGCAGCGCCTGAGGCACGACAGAAAGCTCCAACTCCGCCCTGGGGCGGACTTCGCCGTCCACGCAGAAACTGCCGATGCCGGAAAGTTTCACGCGCCGGCAGCGGCGATAACAGACATAGCTCTGAAATTTCTCACGCACTTTCCCAGCGGCGGGGTCAAAGTGCGTTCCTTTTTTATAGTCGCCCACCAGCCGCAGAAATGTCAGGCGCGAGACAGCCTTGACCGCCAGAAAATCGATGAGCCCGTCGGTGGGGTCGGCAAGGGGAGCGGCGTGGAATCCGCCGCCGTAATACTGGCAGTTCGCTGCCAGCGCAAGAGTGAATTCCCCCGAAAGGGTCTCGGTGTTTCCGTGCTCGTCCTCGAGTTCAATTTTCCACTGCTGCCCGATTTTGTGAAACAGAGTGTCAACGAGCCCGAAGATGTATGCCGCACTGCCCGGGAACCGCTTTTTATATCGCTCGGTCTTTTCTACGACCAAGCTGTCAAAGCCGAAATTGACGATGTTCAGCCCGTAGGTCTCCCCGCACTTCAGCGCGTCGATGACATGGAGCTTCCCCTGTTCCGGGAAAGTGCGCAGCAGGTCGTTCCCCGTCCCCACCGGTACGACGGAGAGCAGGGCAGTTTTCCCCGCCCCGGCCTTTATGATTCCGGCGGCCGCTTCCTGTACGGTGCCGTCGCCGCCGTAGACGACAAAATGCGTATTTGGGTCACTGCGGCAGGTTTCCAGCACGATGCGCTCTGCGTCGCCCACGCCGGTGGTCAGATACCGCGCCTGTCCGGCGGGGATTTTTTGCATAACCGTTTGTTCGGCCAGCCCATTCCCGGCCGCCGGGTTGATGATATGGAGTTGCTGCACGAAAGCCGCCCCTTTCCCTTATTTATAATCATTGTAACATAAGATGCAGAAAAAGTATAGAAGTGTAATTTTTTTTATTGAAAAATACCTAAGTTTCCGGTAAAATAAATGTAAATAAAAATGAAGGAGGCAGTTTTTGTGAAAAAAGCATTTTACATGACGAAGGATTCCCCCATCGTGGAGACCAAGGCCGGCAAGCTGCGCGGCTTCCACTTTGACGGAGTGGATCATTTCTACGGCATCCGCTACGCGAAAGCAAAGCGTTTCCAGATGCCGGAACCGGTGGCACCTTGGGAGGGCGTAAAGGACGCAGGCAGCTACGGCATGATCTGCCCGGTTTTGAGTGAGCCCATGCCCATGGGCGAAGTGATGACCCCTCACCGCTTCTGGCCCTCCTCGGAGCATTGCCAGTATTTGAACGTGTGGACTGCGAAATGCGATCCCTCCGCAAAGAAGCCGGTCATGTTCTGGATCCACGGCGGCGGCTATTCCGCCGGCTCGTCCATTGAGCAGGAATGCTACGATGGTTTCAACCTGGCAAAGCTGGATGACGTGGTGGTAGTTTCCGTCAATCACCGCCTGAATGCCTTTGGCTATCTGGATCTGTCCGCTTTCGGCGAGAAATACAAAAACAGTGTAAATGTGGGCATGGCCGACTTGGTGGAAGCTCTGCGCTGGGTGCGGGACAATATCGCCCAGTTCGGCGGCGACCCCAATAACGTCACCATCTTCGGCCAGTCCGGCGGCGGCGGGAAGGTCACCGTGCTGGGGCAGATCCCCGAAGCCGAGGGGCTGTTCCACAAGATGATCGTCATGTCCGGCGTGATCCCCGCCGGAGATTTCGATTCTAACTGCGATCCCAAGGAATTTGTGCAGGCTGTTCTCGCGAAGCTGAACATTCCCGAGGCGGAAGTGGAAAAGCTGGAAAAGGTGCCGGTGCCCCAGTTTATTTGGGCGATCAACAAGGTCTCTGCTGAATTCTACAAGCAGGGCAAGCGGATCGGCTGGGCACCCCAGCCCAATGATTATTATGTCTGCGATCCGCTGGAGGGAGATTTCACGCCTCATTCTCTGACAATCCCCACGATGGTGGGAACGGTGGTGGCCGAGTTTGGCATGGTCCACGATTACGGCGACAGATCGAAGCTGACCGCCGAGCGCAGAGAGCAGATCGTCAAGGAGTTCTACGGCAGCGAAGGCGGCGAGAAGATCCTCGCTGCGTACCGCAAGGCCTATCCCGGCAAGAACGAGGTGTATGCGATAGATCTGGATACCATGTTCCTGCCTGCCACGGTAGAGTACGTTGAGAAGAAAGCCAAAGAGGCCAGCGCCCCGGTTTATAACTACATTTTCGCCAAGATCTTCGACTACGACGGCGGCCGTGCGGCATGGCACTGCTCCGATATTCCCTATTTCTTCCACAACGGGGAAATGATTCCCATCTGCCATCAGGAAAACGGCGAGATGCTGGACAGAGTGATGTCCGCCTCCTTCGTGAACTTTGCCCGCACCGGCAATCCCAACGCGGAAGGCCTGCCCCAGTGGGATAAGTGCGAGGACGGCAAGACGGTCACCATGGTCTTTGACGATCAGTGCTACACCAAGGTCGGGCTGCAAGACGAGATCCTGCCTCTGCTGCAGCAGTATAAGCCGCCCTTCCACTTCGATTTCGGTCCTGCTGACGACGAGGACGAAGAGGGCGGAAATGCCTGGGTATTCTGATCCTTTTCCGGTAAGGAAAAGACAGAATATAGGAATTGAAAAAACCCCTTGGCTTGTCCAAGGGGTTTTGCAATAGCCTTGTGGGACGGCGTAAATATCTGAACACAACTGTTTATCGGTCGATCAAATTTCTTTTGGGCAGTTTCCATAAAATCGTTGAAAAATGTGAAAGCAGCCTTTGTGGTATTGAAAACAATATCATTTTTTGATTAGTTCACATTTTGATATGCTTTGTTACAATTTTGATACTTGCTTTTCCAAGAAATGACAGGTATACTGGAAGCATAAAGACGGCTTTCTGCGCGGTTTCCGAGGCAGCGGGCGCGGTTCCTACCTATAATAATAGGCAGCCGCAGACTGCACGGGGAAAGTGCGGGAGCACGTCGAATTCATTATGCTTAGAGAGGAAGTATCGAGAAATGAAGTTCAAGAAAGCACTTGCGCTGGTCTTGGCTGCCATGCTGATCCTGTCCGTTTTCGCAGCTTGCGGAGGCGGCAACGACAACAGCACTCCCAACTCCAAGGCCGACAACAGCACTCCCGTTTCCACTTCGGATGATGGGAAAGAGCCCGTAGATTCCGACGTGAACAACGGCGATGTCGAGCTCAACGAGAATGGCTATCCCGTCTCCACCGTTTACAAGGGCGAGACCAATGGCCAGACCTACCCCCTGGTAAGCGAAAAGGTCACCCTGAGCTACTGGTATCCCATGGCCGGTTCCCAGGGCGAGCTCGCCGACTTTAACGACGGCGAATTCTGGCAGTGGTACGAAGAAAAGACCAATGTTCACGTTGAGTTTATCGTACCTGCCTCCGGCACCGAGTCCGAAGCGTTCAACCTGCTGTTCGCTTCCGACGATATGCCCGACATGCTGTATACCAACCCCTCCAGTCATACCTATCGCACCGGTCAGGACGCCGCTATCGAGGACGGCTACTTTGCCGATATGATGGATCATCTGGACATTGCTCCCAACTATGTGAGCTGGCTCAACTCCCTCGAGGACTTCGGCCGCGCCGCTAAGAGCGATACCGGCAAGATGTACGGCATGTGGGGTCTCTGGGACACCATGGGCGAATACGCCGTGGCCGACCAGGGCATCTCCATCCGCAAGGACTTCCTGGACGCTGTTGGCATGGACGTGCCCGTCACCTATGACGATTGGGACGCTGTGCTCACCGCATTCAAGGAGCAGTTGGGCGTTGAGGCTCCTCTGTATACCTCCAAGTACGGCATCGACTACGGCGAGTTCATGGCCGGTTATGATACCGCTCCCTATTGGTATATGAGAGACGGCAAGGTCCAGTACGGTCCTCTGGATGACCAGTATAAGGATTATCTGACCCTGCTCGCCGACTGGTACAAGCGCGGCCTGCTGGATCCCGACTTTGCCACCCGTCAGTCCACCGGCGTTGCCGCTGACAACGACATGATGCTCAACGACAAGGTTGGTGCTCTGGTTGACTGGGGCACCCGTATGGGCCCGACTTACCTGACCCGCGGCGCTACCAACCCCGATTTCTTCATGGTTCCCGCCAAGCAGCCCGTCAAGTCCGGTGCTGACGCTGTGGATCCTGCCTGGCGTTCCTGGGCAGCTACCGATCATCACAGCGGCGTTTGCCATGTGTTTAACGTCGAAGGCGAAAATCTGGAGACCGCTATCCGCTGGGTGGACGGCTTCTATGCGGAAGACGTTTATCTGAATGCCAACTACGGCCTGGAGAGCGAAGAGGGCACCGTGTGGCACGCCGCTGCAGACGGCCACCGTGTGGGCGACTATGACTTCCGCTATTCCAATCCCGACGGAATTTCCTCCGCCACCGTGCTGGTGCAGTTCTGGACCAAGAACCCGCCCGTACGTGTTGAGGCTTCTCAGATCGAGCAGATGGCTGACGAGCTGAAGTCCGGCTACACCGTGTGGTCCGAGTACTTCCCCTCCAACCTGATCCCCAGCCGCGTCACCATGACCGCCGAGGAGAACACCTCCTATGCTGCCAAGTATGCCGACATCGAGGCATATGTGCAGGAGGCCAACGCCGCCTTTATCATGGGCCAGCGTTCTCTGGACGAGTACGACGCTTATCGCGATCAGTTGCGTGCTATGGGCATCGAAGATTGCATGGCGCTGCAGCAGGCTGCTCTGGATCGTTACAATGACCGCTAAGCCTTTTTTGAGGGCTGCATAACATTTAGGATTTAATGGGAAGCGGGCCTCTTGCAGATTATTCTGAAAGGGGCCCGCTTTTCTGTTATTTTTGCGAGAGGAGGAAAAAACTTGAAGAAGAATACTTCCGCTGTGGGCGAGATCAAGGTCTCACGGGGCAGGCTCATCAAGCGTGACCTGCGCAACAACTGGAGCATCTATATCATGGCCCTGTTTCCCCTGGCGTATTTCATCATCTTCAATTATATCCCCATGGGCGGTATTCTGATGGCCTTCCAGGACTTCAGCATCAAAAAGGGTCTGTGGGGCAGCAAATGGGTGGGAATGGAACAGTTTATCCGCTATTTCAACGGCCCCAACTTCTGGCGCACGTTCCGTAACACGCTGCTGATCAGCATTTACGGTCTGGCCTTCTCTTTCCCGTTCCCGATCATCTTTGCACTGTGTCTCAACGAGGTGCGGAACAAGAAGTTCAAGAAGGTCACCCAGACCATCTCCTACCTGCCCTACTTTATCTCTGTGGTGGTCGTCGTCTCCATTTTGAATGACTTCTGCAAGGCCAATGGCGTGCTCACCCAGTTGGCTGCCGCTTTCGGCGACACCGGCGGCGCGCTGATCTCCCGGCCCGAGTGGTTCCGGACGCTGTTCATCGGCTCCAACATGTGGCAGCATCTGGGCTACAACGCCATCATCTTTATTTCGGCGCTGGCGGCCATCGATCCCGAGCTGTATGAGGCGGCGGTCATCGACGGTGCGGGCCGCTGGAAGCAGACACTGTACATCACCCTGCCGGGTATCGCCTCCACCATCGTGGTGCTGCTGATCCTGCGTCTGGGCCAGATCATGAACGTGGGCTATGAGAAGATCATCCTCATGTACGGCCCCACCACGTTCGACACCGGCGATGTGATCTCTAGCTATGTGTACCGTGTGGGTATCATCGACGGAAACTATTCTTACTCCACAGCCATCAACCTGTTTAACTCCGTCGTCAACTTTATCATTCTGTTCTTGGGCAATACCATCAGCCGCAAGATCAGCGACACCAGTCTGTGGTAAGGAGGGAAAGAAAATATGCTGCAACGCACAAAAGGACAAAAAGTATTTGCGGTGTTCAACACCATTGGCTTGATCCTGTTGTCGATCATCTTTATTCTTCCCGTCTGGCACGTGGCCATGGGCTCTATCAGCGATCCGTTAAAGGTTGCCGCCTCCAGCGGCCTGATCCTTACCCCTCTGGGTAAGCCCACCCTGGGCGGCTACCGGCTGGTCATGCAAAATAACAGCATCTGGATCTCTTACATGAACACCATCATCTATGTGGTGGCTTCCACGACGCTGGGCCTGATCCTGAACATTCTGGCGGCCTTTGTGCTCTCCAGAAAGCAGCTCTATTTTAAGAGCTTCTTCGCTTTCGTAGTGCTGTTCACCATGATCTTCAACGGCGGTCTGATTCCCACCTTCATGGTGGTGCGGGATCTGGGCATGCTGGACACCCGCTGGGCGCTGATCATTCCCGGCTGTCTGACGGCCTATAACATCATTTTGATGCGTACCTCTTTCTCGGAGATTCCCGAGGAGCTCTACGAGGCGGCCCGCATTGACGGCGCGGGGAACTTCCGCATTCTGTGGCAGATCGTGATCCCCGTCAGTAAGGCCATCATCGCGGTCATCGTGCTGTTCTACGCCATTCAGGTGTGGAACGCCTGGTTCAACGCCTCCATCTATCTGCCCCATGCGGATCGCAATCTCTATCCCCTGCAGTTGACCCTGCGTGAGATTGTGCTGCTGAGCTCTGAAAACGCCATCGTGGCGGACGCGGATGGGCAAGACGTAGAAATATACCGACCGTTGATTAAATATGCCACCATCATGGTGTCGGTCATTCCCATGATGGTCATCTATCCCTTCGTTCAGAAGTATTTCGTTACCGGCGTTATGATTGGTTCCGTGAAGGGTTAACCACTATCAAAAAGATTCAGCGGAGCCGATTTGCTCCGCTGAATTGTTGATGAGACCTTTTTCACTTTTTGTTTTCTTATCCCAGCTTGAGGGATTTCCGGTATTCCGTTGGCGTGCAGTTTTCCGCCTTGCGGAAGGCCCGGATCAGTGCCAGGGCATTGGCATAGCCCACCTGACCCGCCACGTTTTCCACGGTCAAATCGCTTTCCCGTAAAAGCAGCTTGGCAGTTTCGATACGCCGGCGGTGGATATAGTCCAGAACGCTTAACTCGTACTTTTTGCGGAACACCCGGGACAAATACGAAGGACTCACGTTCAGGCTCTCCGCCACCGAGGTGACGCTCACCTCGCGGTCGGCAAAGTGGTCGTTGATATAACTGACTGCGTTTTGAGCCACGTCGGTCTTCTCTTCCCGGCCTTCCTCCTGAGCCTCGCGGTACATGCGGTTGAATTCCCGCATCCAGCGGCACATCAGATCGGTGAGCTGCTCCTCGTGGCGTTCCATACGTACAGCGATGACGTAGGATTCGATCTCCTGACTGTGGGCCTCCCGGTACTCCGGGGGCAGATTGGAGACCAGATAACCCAGCAGGATGGAAGTCTGCACCCGGATCGCCGCAAAGGATTCGTCTGCAAAAGCCAAGTCCTGCCGGCGGAGCTCCAAGTAGAGCCTGCGGGCCTCGTCAAAGTCGCCGGCGACCACGGCGGAGAAGAAGCTGCGCCGCTTTTCGGTGTGGTCTTCCACCGGCCGGTCCTTATCCTCGGGGGAGAGGAACTTCTCCACGGTGTACAGGTCGAACAGCGCGCCGGGAATGTTGTAGCCTTCGATCTGCTCCAGGCCCCAGGCGGCTTCTCGGAAAGCCGTGGAGATGTTGTTCCACTGGGAGACGAAACGGCTCAAATAGGCTGCGGTCTCAATGCCGATCTGCTCCCGCAGAAAGACTTCCGCACGGTTCAGGCAGTCCATCAGCTCCTCGGTGATCTCTTTCTCCGTAGCGCCTTTTTGCAGCGCAGGGCACACCAGCACCCAGATACGATCTTCGTGGCGGCAGGTATAGGCCGCGCCGCATTCGCCAAGCAGCTCGCCTGCCACCGAACCGATGGCAAACCGGGCGATCTCCAAGGTCTTGCGGTCATCGGGGGCTTTGCCGTCCAAGAAGCTGCCGGTAAGGCTGCGCAGATTGATACCTGCCACGGCAAACTGCTCCGACGGGAAATGCACCCCATGGCGCTCGATGATCTCCCGGTACTCCTGCTCTCCCAGTTTCCCGGAAAGCAGGTCGTACAGATTCTGCTCGGTCTGCTGGCGCTCCTGACGGCCCCGGGCACTGGCATAATCCTGCCAGTAGCGCAGCAGGGAATTGATACCCGCCTCCAGGCTGGCGAAATCCCCTTCTTGGGAATAGTCGGAAAGTTTTTCGGAGATCAGGCTGCTCAAGCGCTCCACGGGTTGGGAATTGCGCCGGGAGAACAGGAATGCCACTCCCAAGCCCACCAAAAGGTAGACTGCGCAGTACACCAGTACGGTGGTCCTGTATTGGGACTGAGTTCTGGACCAGAGGGTGAAATCTGCCGCGGAATACACGGCCAGACCGTCACGGGTGGTGGTGCCCATCACCGCGTAATCGGTGCCCTCAAAGGGGATCCGGGAGACAGTCTCCGGCGTCAGTTCTTTTTCCTTTACGTCGGCGGCCAGTGCCGCCACTTGGGCGGAATCCGCCAGCAGCGACCCCTCCGGGGTAACTGCCCAAAACTCGGTGGTATAGCCTTCGGCGGTGCGGGCTCCCAAGGGACTGAAAAAGACGCTGCGGTCCAGCTCCAAAATTTCGATGGTTGTCCAGCTACGCTCCGGGTTGGCGCTTTTGCCGCTGGCCAGCACGGCGATCAGCTTCTGTTTGGGACCGGCCGGGCCGATGGCAAAAAAGGTAAGGCCGTTGCCCCGGGCCAAGGTCTCCACTTCCTCCAGAGTGATATTCAAGTCCCGCTGCAGGGCGCGGTCAAAGGCCGGGGCCGTGCGAAGGAACCCGGAAGTGGTGGCGGCGACCTGAGGGTGTTCAAACCAGATATACATGCGGGTAATGGCGCCGCTGTAAGACACCTGACGGACCATCTCGTCCTCCAGTTTGCCCACCTTGAGCAGCTTGTAGCTGCTTAAATCGGCGTCGGCGTACACCAGCGAAGTATATTCCTGACGGGAGTGCACCTGATCCATCTGGCCTAAAATACCGGCGTAGGTGCTCTCCATGGAGTTGCTGACCTGATTGAGGGCAATGCGGCTGAACTGCTCAGTACTCTGCTCTAATTGGGCAAGAGACGAGCGCATCTGCACCAGCAGCACGGTGAGGGAGAGGATCAGCAGCAGCGCGTAGGAAAGAAACAGCGTGCGCCCGAAGTTTTTCTTAAAAAATCGTTTCACAGGTTTTTACCCCGCAATTTCAGTAAAGTAGTATTCAAATTTTATTTGTTCTCCGACAAAAAGTCAAGGAAAGTCCAAGTTTTCGTAACAATAGGAAGGAAATAACAATGCTTGAGATCAAAGTAGACCCCCATACACACACGCTGTTTTCCGGCCATGCTTTCAGCACCATCGGCGAAAACGCCGCTTATGCCAAGCAAATGGGGCTGGAAGCCATAGGCTTAGCGGACCATTACAGCTCCCTTTTCTCCGGCGGCGATCTGCCGGGCTGGGGCAGCATGATGAACATGGCGGCCCTGCCCCGGGTCATCGACGGAGTGACCGTTTTGGCCAGCGTGGAGATCGACATTATGGATTTTGAAGGCCATCTGGCCTACTGGGACAAGGTGATGCCCTTTAAGCGCCCCGGCGATACCAGAGATATCTCTCCCAACGAGCCGCTGCTGGAAAGCCGCGATTACGCCATCGCCAGCGTCCACCGCTTCCCCGGCATGGAAGAAAATACCGTCGCCAAAAACACCGAGATGTACTGCAGGGTGCTGGAGAATCCCCGCATCCATATCATCGGTCACCCCGGCCGGGCAGGGCTGCGGTTTGACATTGACGAGGTGTGCAAATGCGCAAAGGCCCACGGCAAAATGTTGGAGGTCAACGACCATTCCTTTGATTCTCCCAGCGCCGTGACCGACGAGTGCCGGCGGATCGCCCTAAAATGCGCGGAGCTGGGCGTGCAGATCGTGGTGAGTTCCGACGCCCACAGCGCCTGGTATGTGGGTCATGTGGAGCGGGCCGTGCAGATGCTGGAGGAGATCCATTTCCCCCATGAGCTGGTGGCCAACCGCACTCTGGACAACTTTATGCAGGTAATCAAAGCCTGCAAGTAACCGAAGCAAGGCTCTGCGCAGGCGACTGCGCTTGCCCGTATATTTTTATCATTTATCAAATCCAAGGAGGAAAAGACAATGAGCGGATTTCCCAAAGGTTTTTTGTGGGGCGGCGCTACTGCTGCCAATCAGTTTGAAGGCGCCTGGGATGTGGACGGCAAAGGCATGAGCGTCTTTGACATTTCCACTGGCGGCACCAAGGACACCCCCCGCCGCTGGACTCCGGTGCTGGAAGAGGGCACGGTATATCCCAACCATGACGGCATCGACTTTTACCATCACTACAAAGAGGACATTGCCCTGTTTGCGGAAATGGGCTTTACCACCTTCCGTATGTCCATCGCCTGGCCCCGCATCTATCCCACGGGATTGGAGAGCGAGCCCAATGAGGCCGGCCTGGCCTTCTACGACAAGGTGTTTGATGAGCTCAACAAGTACGGCATCGAGCCCCTGGTGACCATCTATCACTTTGAGACGCCCTTAGAGCTGCTGAAAAGAGGCGGCTGGCTCAACCGTGAGATGATCGACCACTATGAGAAGTTTGCCAAGACCGTGTTGGACCGCTACAAGGACAAGGTGAAGTACTGGCTGACCATCAACGAGATCAACATGTTTATGACCCCCTTCGGCGGCGCTATGGCGGCCGGTATCTTTGAAGAGGCCCATCCCGATCACGGCACCGGCGGCGTGCTCTTCACCCCCGAGATGCGCTATCAGTGCGAGCACAATCTGCTGGTGGCTTCCGCCAAAGCGGTGGCTTACTGCCACGAGAAGTATCCCGAGCTGAAGATCGGCTCCATGGTGGCCTACCATCCCATTTATCCCCTTTCCGGCGATCCGGCCGATCAGTTGGCCGCGCTGGAGGCCATGGAGATGGGTTCCTACCTGCCCAGTGACGTGCATGTTCGGGGTAAGTATCCCAGCTTTGCCAAGGCCTATTTCAAGAATCACAACATCGATATCAAGATGCAGCCCGGAGACGAGGAGATCCTCCTCAAGGGCAAGGTGGACTTCTACTCCTTCAGCTACTATTCCACCCGCGCCGTCACTACCCACGAGGGCGAGGACAACCGCAATCCCTATCTGAAGGCCAACGACTGGGGCTGGCAGATCGACCCTGTGGGCCTGCGCATTGCATTGCGCACTCTGACCGATCGCTATGAGATCCCGCTGTTTGTGGTGGAGAACGGTTTGGGCGCTCTGGACACCGTGGAAGAGGACGGTTCCATCCACGATCCCTACCGCATCGACTACATGCGCCAGCACATCATCGAGATGAAGAAAGCCATTGAGGAAGGCGTTGACCTGATGGGCTACACCATGTGGGGCCCCATCGATCTGGTGAGCGCCGGCACCGGCGAAATGCGCAAGCGCTACGGCTTCATCTATGTGGATAAGCATGATGACGGCACCGGCACCATGGCCCGCAGCCGCAAGGATTCCTTCTTCTGGTATCAGAAGGTCTGCAAGTCCAACGGAGAGGATTTAGACTAAAGAGCACAGATTGAGAATAGGCCCCCTGTCTTACGGGGGCCGTATTCCTTTCCCGACTTTTCTTACAAGAAAAGTCGGCCAAAAGAATTTTTTACGGGCTTTGCTTCGGCTTCCATAATAATTTTCGGAATCGGCATTTCGATAGCAGGGCAAACAATGAAGTAAACTACGGATCTTTTGAAGTTTACTGCACATCATTATCGTTTGGAAAGGAATGAAGGAACATGAGCGTATTTCCCAAAAACTTTTTATGGGGCGGCGCGGTAGCCGCCAACCAGTGTGAGGGCGCTTGGGATGTGGACGGCAAAGGCCCCAGCGTCCCCGACATGTGCACCAACGGCAACCACACCACTCCCAAGTGGGTCACCAACCACTTCCATCCCGACCGCTTGTATCCCAGCCACGAGGCCATCGACTTCTACCATCACTATGAGGAGGACATTGCCCTCTTTGCCGAGATGGGCTTTAACGTCTTCCGGCTTTCCATCAACTGGACCCGCATTTTCCCCACCGGGGAGGAGAGCGAGCCCAATGAGGCCGGTCTGGCCTTCTACGACAAGGTCTTTGACTGCTGCAAGCGGCACGGCATCGAGCCTCTGGTGACCATCAGCCACTACGAGATGCCCTACGCTCTGGTGGAAAAGTACAACGGCTGGGAGGGCCGGGAGCTCATCGGCTGCTTTGAAAACTACTACAAGACCATCTTCGCCCGCTATCAGGACAAGGTGAAGTACTGGCTCACCTTCAACGAGATCAATGCCGGCACCATGCCTTTTGGCGCAGCTCTTTCCACCGGCACGGTGCGCGGCTTCGACGGTCCCATTTTTGAGCTGCCCGACAAGCCCCAGGAGCGCTTCCAGGCGCTGCACCATCAGTTTGTGGCTTCCGCCATGTGCGTGAAGTATGCCCACGAGCACTATCCCCAGTTCAAAATGGGCAATATGATCGCCTTTGGCGCGTTGTACCCCCTGACCTGCAACCCCGCCGACCTGCTGCTGGCCCAACATTCCAGCCGCAGCATGAACTGGTACTGCTCCGACGTGCAGGTCCGCGGCGAGTACCCGGCTTACGCTCCCAGAATGTGGAAGGAAATGGGCGTTGAGCTGAAGATGGAGCCCGGCGATCTGGAGCTCCTCAAAGAGGGTACGGTGGACTTCTACACCTTCAGTTACTACATGTCCAACTGCGTCTCCGCCGCCCCCGAGGCTGAGGGGATCAGCGGCAATGTGATTTCCTTCGGCAAGAAAAATCCTTACCTCAAGGCCAGCGACTGGGGCTGGCAGATCGACCCGGAGGGCCTGCGCTGGGCCTTAAATGAGATCTACGACCGCTATCGCATTCCGCTGATGGTGGTGGAAAACGGTCTGGGCGCCTTTGACGAAAAGGGCGAAGACGGCATGGTGCACGACTCCTACCGCATCGATTATCTGCGCCAGCACATTCAGCAGATGGGCGAGGCCGTAAAGGACGGCGTGGACCTGATGGGCTACACCCCCTGGGGCTGTATCGATTTGGTGTCCGCTTCCGGCGGCGAAATGGCCAAACGCTACGGCTTCATCTACGTCAACAAGTTTGACGACGGCACCGGCGACCTCTCTCGTGAGCGCAAGGAAAGCTTCTTCTGGTATAAGAAAGTCATCTCTTCCAACGGAGAGGACTTGGACTAAGGCAACGGGCTTCGACTCCCGTTGCCCAACGGAAAGCAAAAAAATACGGCCCCGCGAGGGGCCGTATTTTCTATCCACTTTGTGAAAGAAAGCGAAGGGTATGGGGCTCAGCCTTTCATTTCTTCAATGTGATACACGTAGTCCAGAGTCGCCAGCGCCTCAATGATCTGGCTGTGGGTCTTGTACTTGCGCAGCTCCTGGCTGCTGATGGAAATCGCAATGGAGTACACGCTCAGGCCCGAGTGGATATAGGCGGGGTTCAGCTCAATGTCATCGATGATCAGCCCCAGCCGGCGGATGGTGGTCACAAAATCCTGCAAATACTGGCGATTTTTCAGCTCCAGATGCACTTCAAAGTGATTAGACCGATTTTTCAGGTACAGTTCCAGCGAGGGGAACAGCGCCAACCCGCACATGAGCACCACAAAGCCCACGAGGGTAACGGTGTAATACCCGCCGCCCAGCGCTAAGCCGATAATTCCGCAGAACCACAGGCCCACCGAGGTGGTCAGGCCCTTGATCTGGCTGCGGGAACTGAACAGCGTGGAGTTGACGGAGATCACCGACAGGGAAACCACCGCTGCGGCGGAGATCAAAAACAGGTTGCTGCCCATGGTGGTGCACAGGTAGGTATCTACCAACATGGCGGTGGTGCAGGCCAGGCTAACCAGAATAAAGGTGCGCAGACCAGCCGAGTGCCGCTTGCTGGAGCGCTCACAGCCGATGATAGCCGAAAGCACCAGAGAGACCCCCATGCGCAGCAGGATCGTTTCAAAAGTGAGCTGGGCGGACCAAGGGCCCAGCAGCGTTACAATAGGATCAGTATAGGGCATAACCGTACCGCCGCCTTTCCTAATTCATTCAGTGTCTTTTATTAGTGTCGAGCCCGGATTCTGGGACCGGCTATTGCGTGATAGTGCTCCTCCGCAGCCTCGGTAAAGGCCTGTTCTTCCTCGCTGATCTCATGGTTCGGAATCTCCTCCTGAATTTTATGGATGCGCTCCACCAGCAATTCCAGAGGCGTTTTCTGCTGGCCGTCTTCGGTGATTTCCGACACCACGGCCACTTCTTCCAGCTTGTTGGAGTAGGACCCGGACAGGTACAGGGAAAGCTTGGCGCAGGCCGGGCCGATGAGCTCATACAGCACGCTGGAAGCCAGAATGATGGTTTCCAACGCTTCGCCCATTTCGCCGCCCAGAGTGCGGGCGCCCAAGGCCGCCAGACCAATGGCCACCCCTGCCTGAGGCACCAGGGCCAGCCCCAGGAAGTTTCTGACCTTCGGAGGCTTTTTCACCGCAAGACAACCCAGAAAGGCGCCGATATATTTGCCGATCAGCCGCACGGCAAAGTACCCCACGCCCACCAGCAGCAGCGGCGCTGAACCGATGGACCCCGAGGGGCTCAAAAGCGCCCCCAGATCAAAGGAAAGGCCGGACCGCACAAAGAACAGCAGCAGAATGGGCGGACTGAAATATCCCAGTTGCTTAAACAGCTTGTCGTCTTCGGTGAGGTTGATATACACCATGCCCATGGCCATACAGCCCAGCAGCGGGGAAATATCCACTGCGGTGCAGATGCCGCAGAACGAGAACAGCAGCGCCACCGCAATGATCAGACGGTTATCGGTGGAGTGGCGGTTTTGATTCATCCACTTCATGAACAGGCCGAACAGGCCGCCCAAAGCCATCACCAGCAGGTTCTGCACAATGGGCAGGATCAGTCCCGAAAAGCTGAATCCCTGTCCCGCGGCGGAAGCCAACGCAATGGAGATCGCCACACTGTAGGCCACCAGACCCACCACGTCGTCCAGAGCCACCACCTGCAAAAGGGTGTCCACGAAGTCGCCCTTGGCGCCGGTCTGGCGGATGGTCATCAGCGTAGAGGCCGGGGCCGTGGCCGCCGCTAAAGAGGCCAGCACCACCGAGAAGGCCAGATTTAACCGCAGCACCCAGAAGGTGAACACAAACACCAGCAGGCTGGCCGCCAGCGATTCCAGCAGAGTGATGATCATCACTTTAGCGCCGTTCTTTTTCAAGGTCTCAAGACGGAAAAACTGCCCCGCGCTGAACGCGATAAAGGCCAGCGCGATGTCCGGCAGGAACTCCGAGCCCCGTACCACAAACTCGGGCACCACATTCAGCACGTAAGGTCCCATGAGGATACCCGCCAGTATGTAACCTGTCACGTTAGGCAGCTTGAGTTTTTTGGTAAGGCGGGTCATCAAATAGCCTGCCAACAGCATTGCCGCCACCGAGACAATGATCGCCGCTGCAGGGGAGAGCCCGCTGAAAAGGACCGCAAAGAAATTCAATAGATTCACCCCAACCCCTTGTAAAATCCTTATGAATATGATAGTATTTTTTCAGAATAAATGCAAATCATATTTCTTTCTTTACCTATAGAGTTTCATTATAAGGAGGAGCCTCTATGCTGGACGCAAAATTGGAAACGCTGCTCACCGTGGCAGAGTGCAGAAACTTCACCCGCGCTGCGGAGATCTTGGACATCACCCAACCGGCGGTGAGCCATCACATCGGGCAGTTGGAAAAGGAGCTGGGCGCGCGGCTTTTCAACCGGGGGAAAGGTTCGTTCGATCTGACGCCCGAAGGGGAGATCGCCTTGCGGTATGCCCGGAGACTCAAGGCCATGCAACGGAAAATGATGCAGGATATCGCCGATCGCGGCCGTCATATGACGCGCATCCGGGTGGGGATCACCCACACCTCGGAGAGTAATACCATCACGGAAATTCTGGCCAAGTACGGCAGTCTGAATGATAACGTAAGTATCACTATTATTACAGATACCATTAAAAATCTTTATCAAATGCTGGAAAATTTTGAGATCGACATCGCTGTGGTGGAGAGCCGTCATCCTGGGACGGGCTTCAACTATCTGATGCTGGATACCGACACCCTGGTATGCGTACTGGACACGGAACACCGGCTGGCCCAGCGGTCTATGGTGAGCGTGGAGGAGCTCAAGGACGAGCACATGATCCTGCGGCTTCCCTCTTCGGCCACTCGCCGGCTGTTTGAAGCCACCCTGACCAGCATCGGCGAAACCATCGAGAACTTCAACATCACCATCGAGGTGGACAATATTTCTACCATTAAGGACTTGATCCGCAAGGGCATGGGCATTTCGGTGCTGCCTCAAAGCGCCTGTATGGACGAGCTTCGCAAGGGCAAACTGACGGCCCTGCCCATCGAAAGCTTGAGCATGACCCGGGAGATCAGTCTGGCATACAACAAGGATTTTTCCCGCGTCGACATCCTGCACGACATTGTGGAGCTGTACCGCGAGACCACAGGCGGCAAGGCTGCGGAAGCCACCCGGTGAGCAGTCTGCTGCACAGGCTGAGTTCGGCTCCGGTTGTCCGTGACAGTCGGGAATTCAGTATTTTGCCGCGCTGCATCATGGAAGCGAATACAAGGAGGTTTTGCCATGTTCGCAGATTATCATGTACATACGGTGTACAGCGACGATTCCGTTTACCCTATGGAGGAAGTCGTGAAGAACGCCATCCGTCTGGGGTTGGATGAGATTTGCATTACCGACCATGTGGATTATGGCGTCAAGGTGGATTGGGACAGCGGGGAGGAGATCCGTTATTTCCACGGAGAACCGATTGCCAACGTGGACTATCCCCGCTGGGCGGCGGACCTCAAACGGCTGCGGGATTTGTATGGAAGCCGGATCGCGATCAAAATGGGAATGGAGTTCGGTGTGCAGACCCACACCATTCCCCAGTACGAGGCGCTGTTTGGGCGATATCCTTTTGACTTTATCATCCTGTCGATCCACCAAGTGGAAGACAAGGAGTTCTGGACACAGGACTTCCAGCGGGGGCGCACCCAGCGGGAGTATAACGAGCGATATTATGAGGAAATGCTGGGTGTGGTCAAAGCCTATAAAAATTACAGCGTGTTGGGCCACATGGATCTGATGAAACGGTACGATGAGGAAGGAATCTATCCGTTTGAAAAGCTCAAACCCATCATTGCGGAGATTTTGAAGATCGTGATCGCTGACGGCAAGGGGATCGAGGTAAACACTTCCTGGCACCGATACGGTCTGACGGATCCCATGCCATCGCCGGAGATCTTGCGGCTCTACAAAGATCTGGGCGGCAGCATCATTACCATCGGAAGCGACAGCCACGCACCGGCGCACCTGGGAACGTATCTCCAGGAGGCGAAAGACCAGTTGAAGGAGATTGGTTTTAAGAGCTTTTGCACCTATGAAAAAATGCAGCCGGTATTCCATTGCCTATGACCGGACCGGTGAGCGTCTGCCCGGTGAAAAAGAAAACGCGATTGCGTTCATTCATCGTTTTACTGCGATACCATTTCTGTGATCGAGAATGCAGAAGGAATTTATCATGATTTTATATGTGGTATCAGTTTCAAGAACAACAATATTTTGGGAGGTTTTTTATGAAGCGTATCAAGTTTCACGACAACTGGAAATTCTGGAAGGACAACGACCCCTTTGAGTTGGTGTTTCACGTCCCGGCGGAAGCGCTGGACGTGACCGTTCCCCACGACGCCATGTTTGCCGAGGAATAGTCTCCCGACAGCGTAAACGGCGGCAGCACCGGCTTTCTCGACGGCGGCGAGTACAAATACTACAAGAGTTTCTTCGTACCGGAGGAGTACCGGCAGGGCAAAGTGATGCTGCTCTTTGAGGGCGTGTACAGCCACGCCGGTGTGTTTGTCAATCAGTCTCTGGCAGGGGAGAACGCCTTTGGCTACTCTGAGTTTTGCGTAGAGATTCAGGATTACCTGAAGTTCGGCGAAGAAAACGAGATTTTGGTCACCGTGAAATGCGGCACCCGCAACAGCCGCTGGTACAGCGGCGCAGGCATTTATCGTGACGTGTGGCTGCTGCACAGCCCGGCGGTGCGCATTGAGCCCGGCAGCCTGCGATTTACCACGCTTGATCTGCAGCCCGACGGCGCGGCAGTCAGCGTGGAGGCAAAAATCTGCAATGACAGCTTGACCGCCAAAAATCTTTCTGTCACCGTCACCGTGCAGGAGAAAAACGGTGAAATCAAAGGGGAGCATACATACCCCTTGCGTATCAAGGGCAATCAGGAACTGGAACTGCGCAAAAATCTTTTTATCCAAAACGCCAAGCTCTGGAGCGAAGACACGCCCGACCTCTACGAGATCACTGTAAAGGTCACCGATGAAAGTGGCGGCACTGACAGCGAGCAGGTCATTTCCGGTATCCGGAAACTGACCTTGGACAGCCGCCACGGCCTGCAGGTCAACGGAAAGACCGTAAAACTCCGGGGCGCATGCCTGCACCATGACCAGTCCATTCTGGGCGCGGCAACCTACGATGACTACGAGTACCGGCGGGTCAAGCGTCTGAAGGAAGCCGGTTTCAACGCCGTGCGTTCGGCGCACAATCACGCTTCCCAAGCGCTGCTGAACGCCTGTGACCGCTTGGGACTCTACGTGATGGATGAGCTGGTGGACGTATGGAACAAGAGCAAAAAGAGCTACGACTACTCCATCGATTTCGTCCACAGTTGGGAAAAAGATGTGGAGGGCATCGTGACCGCCGATTACAATCATCCCTCGGTGGTGCTGTACTCCACCGGCAACGAAATTTTCGAGATCGCCACGGAGCGCGGCATTGAAGTCAGCCGTATGTTGGGGGAGAAATTCCATCAGCTCGACCCCACCCGCTACACCACCAACGGCATCAACGGCGCTTTTGCCGCAGGCGACGGCATTACACAGATCGTCAAGGACCTGACCGGTCAAGAACCCGGCAAGGGAGACGTGAACGTCTTCATGGGCATGATGGCGACGCAGATGCCGGCGATCACAAAGCACAAAGTGGTGGGCGATATTTTGGAGCGTTTGGAGACCACTATGGACGTGCTGGGCTACAACTATATGACCGCCCGGTATTTGTCTGATACGGAAAATAACCCCGACCGCCTGATGGTGGGCAGCGAGACCTACCCCAAGCAGATTGCCGAAAACTGGGGGGCGATCCTGCAGTCTTCGGCGGTGCTGGGAGATTTCACGTGGACCGGTTGGGATTATCTGGGCGAGGTCATGCCGCCTTGCCCCAATCTGATGAGCCCGGCGGGAGATCTCACCGCCATCGGCGTGCGGCGGCCGGTCTCGTATTACCGGGAAATCGTCTTCGGGCTGCAAAAAGGCCCGGTGATCGCCGTACAGGATCCTGTCCGCTACGGCTGCGACCGGAACTTCGGCCCCTGGCAGTATACCGACTGTACTTTCAACTATGCCTATCCCGGCGCGGAAGGCAAGCCGATCATGATACAGGTGTACGCCGGCGGCGACACGGTAGAGCTGTTCCAAAACGGCAAGTCTCTGGGCAGGAAACCCTGCGGGAAAGACACGGAATTTGAAGTCCAATACAACACCGTTTACGAACCGGGCGATCTGGTGGCTGTGGCCTATGAAAACGGCGGGGAGATCGGACGGTGCGCATTGTCAACCGCCGGCGAAACCGCAGAAGTTCATATTGACATTGAAACCGGAGAGTCTTTGATCTTTGTCAATATGGAATTGCGCGACAGCGAAGGCCGCCGGGTCTTTATCAACGACACACTGGAATTGGAGCTCACCGGCCCGGCAAAACTTTTAGGCTTTGGCAGTGAGACCGCCAAGCATAACAGGGGTTATGCCCATCCCGCCACCACCGCCGCCGACGGCTGCGCGCTGGCAATTTTGCAGCGTACCGGAGCGGGGGAAATCACTCTGAAAGTTACATCCGGTCAAGCAGTCGCTTCTGTTACGATTTAAGTGACAAAAAGCAGGGTAGAAATCAGAAGAGAGCAATCCGTATGCAAATTTCCTGTTGGCAAAGTAATCTCATCACGTTAACGGCTGCATTGGAGGTTAAAAATCCTTTTCTGGACGTGGAACTTGTGGGCTATTGGCTGCCTTTCGCCCCTGCCGGACGCTTCGCCTCTGCTGACGGCAGATGAGAACCGCAATACCGTTGCTTGGCGCAGCTTTGCGCTGCACGGCCTGCAGGACGGCACCTACACCGGCTACAGAATGGACCCCGCAACAGGCTTCAAAACAACCATGGAGGTTCAGGTGAAAAACGGCACCTTACTGGTGGAAGTGCCTGGCAAGGGTACGGACGCTGTACTGGCGCTGCATAGAAAATAAACAGAAAATCATTTTCATAAAGAGGAGGAATCCATATGCAAAAAATCAAGATCGGCTATGCCCCCACCCGCCGGAGTATCTTTTCCGCGCCGGACGCCATCAAGTACCGGGGTCTCACGGCGGACCGTCTGCGGGAGTTGGGCGTTGAATTCGTGGACATCGACGATATCAACGAGGAAGGCCTGCTCTACAACGAGGACGACCGCCTGAAGGTTCTGGAAAAATTTCGGGCGGAAGGCGTAGACGGACTGTTCCTGCCCCACTGCAATTTCGGCACGGAGTACGTCTGCGCCCGGCTTGCCAAAGATTTGGGCGTGCCGGTGCTTCTGTGGGGCCCGCTGGACGAAAGACCCGAGCCCAACGGTGTGCGCCTTCGCGATACCCAATGCGGGCTGTTCGCCACGGGCAAGGTGCTCAGGCGCTTCCGTGTGCCCTTTACCTACATGACAAACTGCCGGTTGAACGACCCGGTTTTCGAGCGGGGCCTCAATGATTTTCTTGCAGTCTGCCGTGTAGTGAAGACCTTCAAAAATATCCGCATTTTGCAGATCGGTCCTCGGCCTTTTGACTTCTGGTCCACCATGTGTAACGAGGGCGAGCTGTTGGAGCGCTTCAACGTGCAGCTTTCGCCCATTCCGCTGCCGGAGTTGACCGCTGAGGTGGAGAAAGCCATCGCCGATGGGGAAGATGTGCAGAAGACCATGGCCTACTGCCGGGAGCATATGGACATCAATGTCACGGACGAGCAGCTCACCAATGTGGCGGGGCTTGCCGTTGCCATGGAGCGTTTGATCGAGAAGTATCACTGCAACGCCGGGGCGATCCAATGCTGGAACGCTTTGCAGAGCGAATTGGGCATTATGCCCTGCGCGGCAAACGCGATTTTGAACGATAAGGGCATTCCCATCGTCTGCGAGACGGATATCCACGGGGCCATCACCGCTCTGCTGGTGGAAGCTGCCGCCAATGACGGCACGCGCAGTTTCTTCGCCGACTGGACCATCCGCCACCCCGACATCGAAAACGGAGAGCTTTTGCAGCACTGCGGCCCCTGGCCGTTAAGCGTGGCGGACTGCAAGCCCTGCATTACATATCCCTTGGCCTTTGACTATCCCGGCGCGATTACCGCCGAAGCCAAGAAAGGCGACTTGACCCTCGCCCGCTTTGACGGAGACAACGGCGAGTACAGCCTGCTGCTGGGCAACGCCAAGGGCGTGGACGGTCCCAAGGGCATGGGCACGTATCTCTGGATCGAAGTGGAGAACATCAAGCGCTTGGAAGCGAAAATCGTGGAGGGGCCGTACATCCACCACTGCGTGGGCATTCACAAGGACGTGGTGCCGGTGCTGTATGAATCCTGCAAATATTTGGGCATTACGCCCGATTTGTACGACCCCATCGAGGAACAGGTGAAAGCCTATCTCAGAGGTGAATGAGATGAACTTGAAAGAGCTTGAACTCCTGAGCTGGGACTTGCGTCAAGATGTGCTGGACATCATTATGTCCGGCGGGGGAGGGCATATCGGCGGCGATATGAGCCTCTTAAACG
>JAFLRP010000122.1 GCA_022511515.1 Acutalibacter sp. | reverse complement strand
CTGCGGCGTTTGCCTTATCTCGACAAAAATCTGCTCCGGAAAAACTGCGAAGCACCTCACAGCGAGGATTTTTGAGGTGATTTTTGTCGTTTCTGATGCCGGCGGGCTAACGCCCGTCAAAGAAGAAAGGGCAAAAAGCGACCAAAAGAGCCGCTGTGAGGCGGTTAGGGGTTCGACCCCCGTTGCCCTATCAGGTTAAGCCATATACTTATCCAGAATGCCGTCGATATCCTCCGGCACAAGACGGCCGTAAACTTCCTCGTTTACCGTCATGACCGGGGCCAGACCGCAAGCGCCGATGCAGCGGCAGGCGGTGAGAGAGAACACGCCGTCTTCGGTGCATTCCTCCGGCTGAATTCCCAGCTTCTGGACGATCTTATCCAGTACCTTGTCAGCGCCCTTGACATAGCACGCCGTGCCCAAGCAGACAGAAATGTGATTCTTCCCCTTGGGGGTCAGAGAGAACTGGGTGTAGAACGTGGAAACGCCGTACACCTCCTCCAAGGATACGCCCAGCCCATCGGCGATCTTTTTCTGCACTTCAGTGGGCAGATAGCCGTAGATGTCCTGGGCTTCGTGTAAGGCGGGCATGACAGCGCCTGCCTGTCCCTTCAGTCCTTCGATCACGGCGTCGAGCTTCTTTGCCTGTTCCGGAGTGTCATGGAACGGCAGCGAACTGATACGTTTGCGCATTGCTTTTCCTCCCTTATATTTTTTGGAGCATAAGTTTTTTGTAGCTCTGAGCGGCACTCGCCCAGTCTTGGTGTCTATTATACTTGAACCCTGTCGATTTATAATTCTTTAAAAGAATCATTTTGGACATTTTGGCAATTTCCAGTTATTTTCTGTCCAAATTTCTGCAAAACTGGAAAAAGGCTGAGAAAGATGGGGCAAAAAAGTGTGTTTCATAACCTCCCTTCGCCCGCTCATATACTGTTTTGCGTATGTCCTTCCCCATCGGCCTGTCCCTTCTTTCAACTATATTCATCCGCTCCCGGAAAGATGTGTAAAAGCCTCACTTCTGCGTTCCGTCTTGCCTTTTGGGAATAATAGGATATATAATGAGAAAATCGATTAGAAATGCAGGAGGTCCTTTCATGTCACGAGTTTACAACTTCTCCGCCGGCCCTTCCATGCTGCCGGAATCCGTTCTGCGGCGGGCAGGACGGGAAATCATGGAGTACGGCGGCAGCGGACAGAGCGTGATGGAGATGTCCCATCGCTCCAAAGAGTTTGAGGAAATTTTCCAGTCCGCCAAATCGCTGCTCCGAGAGGTCATGGGAATTCCCGACAATTATCGTATTTTGTTTTTACAGGGCGGCGCTTCCAGCCAATTTGCCGCAGTGCCCATGAATCTCATGACGAAATCGGGAAAGGCCGATTACGTGCTGTCCGGGCAGTTCTCCACAAAAGCCTATCAGGAGGGCTGCAAGTTCGGGGACTGCAAGGCGGTGGCTTCCTCAAAAGAAGACAATTTCTCCCGCATTCCCCTGCTGCGCGAAGAAGAATTCCGCCCCGACGCGGACTATTTTCACATCTGTCTGAACAACACTATTTACGGCACTGTGTGGCAGGAACTGCCGGACACGGGGGACGTTCCTCTTGCGGCGGATATTTCCTCCTGTATTTTGAGCCGCCCGCTGGACGTTTCCAAATTCGGACTGCTCTACGCCGGAGCCCAAAAGAACGTGGCTCCCGCCGGACTGACCATTGTCATCCTTCGGGAAGATTTGATCGGCGAGCCGCAGGAAACCACCCCCACCATGCTGCGGTACGACGTGATGGCGGAAAACGATTCCATGTATAACACGCCGCCTTGCTGGTCCATCTACCTTTGCAAGCTGGTGCTGGAATGGCTGCGGGATGAGATAGGCGGCTTGCAGGCCATGGAACAGCGCAATATGAAAAAGGCCGGGATCCTCTACGATTTTCTGGATTCTTCCAAGCTGTTCCGGGGCTGCGCAAGGAAGGAGGACCGCTCCCTGATGAACGTGACCTTTGTGACGGGCGATCCGGAGCTGGACGCAAAATTCGTCAAAGAAAGCACGGAAGCGGGCTTTGTCAATTTGAAAGGCCACCGCAGTGTGGGCGGTATGCGGGCTTCCATTTACAATGCCATGCCCAAAGAGGGCGTGGAAAAGCTGGTGGAGTTTATGAAAGAGTTTGAGAAAAGGGTGATGTAAGATGGTTCAAATCAAGTGCCTCAATTCAATCAGTCCTCTGGGGCTGGAGCGCTTCGGCAGCGGTTATTCCATTTCTGAGGACGCCGCCCGGCCGGACGGTATTTTGGTGCGTTCCGCTTCCATGCACGGTATGGAACTGCCGGACAGTCTCTTGGCCATTGCCCGGGCCGGAGCGGGGGTCAACAATATTCCCGTGGACAACTGCTCCGCACAGGGCATTGTGGTATTCAACACGCCGGGGGCAAACGCCAACGCCGTAAAGGAGCTGGTGCTTTGCAGTCTCTTTTTGACTTCTCGAAAGATCATGGCCTCCGCCGACTGGGTAAAAACCCTGAAAGGACACGGGACTGATGTGGGAAAATTGGTGGAGCAAGGGAAAAGCGCTTTTTCGGGTCCGGAAATTTTGGGGAAGTCCCTAGGCGTGGTGGGGCTGGGAGCCATCGGTATTCTGGTGGCAAACGCCGCGGAACAGTTAGGCATGACCGTATACGGCTTTGACCCCTTCCTGTCGGTGGATTCCGCCTGGCGGCTTTCCAGCGCGGTGAGGCACTCCCCCTCCTTTGATGATATCTGCGCGAACTGCGATTATATCACTCTTCATCTCCCCCTTACTCCTGAGACAAAGGGTATGATCGATAGCGGCGCCATCGCCAAAATGAAAGACGGCGTGCGCATTCTGAATTTTGCCAGAGGCGAACTCATAGACCCCGCTGCTGTTTTGGAATCCCTGCAGACGGAAAAAATTGCCGCCTACGCCACGGATTTCCCCGATGACAGCCTGATCGGCGCGGAAAACGTCGTCGCCCTCCCCCATCTGGGCGCTTCTACGCCGGAAAGCGAGGAAAACTGCGCTGTGATGGCGGCGGATCAGCTCCGGGAATATCTGGAGACCGGCAATGTCCGCAACGCCGTGAATCTGGCCAATGTCTCCATGCCTCGGGAACCCGACACCGTGCGCATCTGCCTGTTCCATCGGAATATTCCCAACACCATCGCGGTGCTGGCTGCCGCCTGCGGCAAGGCGGGAATCAACATCGAAACCATGCAGAGCAAATCGAAAAACGAGTACGCCTACACGATTCTGGACGTTTCCGGCGAAATTTCTGAGGAAGCCGTAGAAAGTCTGAAGCAGTTGGAACCCATCATTCGCTGCCGGGTGATCCGGTGATTTTTCTATACAAAAGACAGCAAAAAGCCGCCCTGTTTTCGTGAAACAGGGCGGCTTTACTATGCAATAAAATTTTTACCCTTATTCCTCTGGCGTGTCCTCAGTCGGTTCGGAAACAGGAGCCGGAGTGGATTCAGGCGTGGGAACGGGCTCGGGCGTAGAAGCAGGAGCTTGCTGGGGATATACCGGCTGCTGGGGCTGTACGGGCTGATAAACAGGCTGTACCGGAGGGGCAGCGGGATACACGGGCTGCACCGGCGGGAATGCAAGAATCGTCATCTGCTGGCGCAGACGGCCCAGCAGAACAGCAAACAGAATGGAACACACTGCCGCTGCCAGCACTTCAAGTCCTACCAGAGGAGACAGGAAGAGACTGCTGAGACTGTTGAGACAGCCGATTACGCCGGAGATCCACAGCATAACAGTCAGGAACTTGGAAATGCGGTGATCCGGCATGCCGGTAAGGGCACAGTTTTTCATGCGGTTGATGGCTCTGACAAGGCTTGCGTAAAAAGCGATCAACAGCACGACAATGGCAAGGACAATAATGCAAAGAAACATGACCAGTGCCATTATACCGTCGCCGTAGCCATAATAGCTGCGGGCGCCGTACCTGATAATATAGTCAAAACCGCCTGCAAAACCGGCAATAGCGATTATCACCACGCCTGCCGCCGCAATGCAAAGCGCCACCAGCATGATAGTGGTGATGACCTTGCAGATGGTCAGACCGGCAGTGGAGATGTTCCCCGTTTGTCTGTCCCGGCAGGTGGCGTATATCATCCACATGGCGACACAGAGCAAAATGCTGGGAACAGCGCTCAGGCCTGACGAAACGGCAGAAGTGCCGGAAGAGGAATTGATAATGTAGCGAATGGTGTCATAATCCATACCCGCATTTGCCAGGATGTCATAGACATAGGAAGGCAGGACCGCGCCGGATATGTTGGTGATAATACCCAGCATCACAGAGACGGAATAGAGGATCGCTGCCGCCAGAAACAGAGGCGAAGAACCCAGTTTCTTAATCACGTTCAAGACGGGATTGCTGGAAAGCACAGGCTCTCCGTAAGTAGGACCAGTCATAATAATACCCTCCAATTATTCTTTCAAGAATTTATTGTATTGCTTACTTTAGCAGAAAACGACAAAAAATGCAAGGTTCGCCGGTAGAACTTCCTCTGTTTTCCCCTTTTTGTCCTCCCCAACGACATTCTATCCTGGAAATTTTTGCTATTCGGTGGACTTCTTCTGAAAAAAGTGCTATATTATGTAAAGTTACGAAAGAATCGGAGGAATTTGGGGATATGAAACGAAAAAAACTCAGACTGCTTTCCGCGCTGCTTGTTTTGGCGCTGTTCGTGACAGCACTGCCCCAGTCTGCCGCAGCCGCGAGCTTTACGGACGTTCCGGAAAATGCCTGGTACAAGGACTATGTATATGATTTGGTGGGGCAGGGTATTATTCACGGTACCAGCGAAACCACCTTTTCCCCGGACGGGAAGCTGTCCCGCGCCCAACTGGTCACCATGATGGCGCAGTCCGCCCTTTCCGCGGAAGACCTGAAGCAATACACATTTCAGGGAGATTTCAAAGACGTGACCACTTCCCACTGGGCGTACCGCTATATCAACTGGGCGTACGAAGCGGGCATTGTCAGCGGCGTGGGAAACAGCCTCTTTAAGCCGGACAGTCCTGTCTCCCGTCAGGACATGGCGGTGATGCTGGTCAATTTTTCCAAAGCCACCGGCAGACAGATGACGGCCATACGGGACGCCGTCTCCTTTACGGACAGCGGAAAAATCGCGGGCTACGCCGCAAACAGCGTGCGCATCTGCCAGCGGGCCGGAGTGCTTTCCGGCGACACCGAGGGAACGTTCCGCCCGAAAAGCACTGCCTCCCGCGCGGAGGCCGCCACCATGTATTCCAATTTCCTCAAACGGTGCAATTTCCACCCGGACTACAAAATCACCAGAAAGCGCATTTTGGGCACCGCAGTGCGGGCAGTGGAGTTCTCCGGCTCCACCTACAGTCCTCAGTTGGTGTTGGGACATGACCGCGTGACCGGCAGTGAATCTGCCGCCTCTGTGGTGGAACGTACCGGCGCGAAAATCGCCGTGAACGCCGCCTTTTTCGACTTGGATTCCTATGTCCCGTTGGGCACGCTCATCAAAGACGGGCGTGTGGTGACGGTGTTTGACCAATACGCCCCGGCAAGGTCCGCTCTGGTGGTGGATTCTGCGGGGAAACTCTCGATTCGGAATTTCAGCACCTCCCATACGGTCACCCTCCACAAGGACGACGGCACGGACAGCGTGCTCAACAATGTCACCGTCAACAGATGGCCCAGCAGCGCCACCGACGCCACCCGCATTCTCTATACCCGGGATTGGGGCACTTCTCTGGGCTTTCCCGCCAGAGACGCAGTGATCCTCGACGAGAACGGGCTGGTGACTTACGTCACGCACTATGCCGACGCGGAAATTCCCGAACACGGCTATGTGCTGGCCCAGCGCTCCCGGCGGACCTACGAAGGCGATTTCTTCGATTCCTGCAAGGTAGGCACAGTACTGGATATCGAGCGCCGGTTTGAGGGGGACAACACCGAGGACATGATGATTTCCATCGGCGCGGGGCCCCGCCTTGTAAAGGACGGCGTCGTCTACGGGGGCATCGACACCTACCGTGCGGAGGGCTACACCGATCCCAACATCACCACCTACAGCGCCGTGCGGATGTGCCTCGGCATCAAGGCGGACGGCAGTATCGTCATCGTCTCCTCCTATACCACGCTCCAGCAACTGTCAAAGGTCATGGTGAGTCTGGGCTGTACGGACGCCATCAACCTTGACGGCGGCGGCTCTGCCAATCTCTATGTGAATGGCTACTGGCTGAGAGGACCTCAAGGCAGACCGCTGAACACCATTCTCATTTTCAAATAAATTGGGACAGCAATACAGCGGCAGACCGTGTTGGTCTGCCGCTGTTCCTTTTCTGTCAAAATGCTTTTAGTGATACACGCCCACAATGTTCAATTCCTCGTCCAGCACCACCAAATCGGCGCGCTTCCCGAGCTCGATACTGCCGATTTCGCTGTCCATGCCGATGGACTTAGCGGGAATCAGCGAGGCGGCTTTCACGGCCTGTTCCAGCGGAATGCCGAAACTCACCAGATTTTTGATCTCCTGATGGAGATTGGTAACCGATCCGGCGATGGTGCCGTCTGCGAGAGTGGCTTTACCGTTTTTCACGGTGACCATCTGCCCGCCCAAATCGAAGGCTTCCCCTTCCGGCAGGCCGTTTGCCCGCATGGAATCGCTGACGATCAGCGCTCTGTCCCCCAGTACCCGGAACGCCGTGCGCAGCACTGCCGGGTGAATGTGCAGCCCGTCACAGATCAGCTCTGCCAGCACGCGTTGATCGTCGAAAACAGCTCCCACCGTGCCGGGGTTTCGGTGCGCAAACCCGGACATGGCATTGAACAGATGGGTGGCGTGAGTAATGCCGCAGTCAAAGGATTTCTTTGCTTCGTCGTAATTTGCCGTGGTGTGGGCGATGGATACCGCACAAAGTTCCTTTGCCTGTTTGGCAAACTCATAGCCTCCGGGCTGTTCCGGAGCCAGCGCAATGAGCTTTACCATTCCGCCGCTGAGGTCGTAAAAATGGCGAAACAATTCCATATCCGGCGGCAGGACGGCTTCTTCCAACTGCGCGCCTTTGCGCTCTTTTGAGATGAAGGGGCCCTCCATATTGACGCCCACCACTCTTGCGCCGTCTTCCGCAGGAGAGTCCATGCATTCCTTTGCGGCGAGAAGCGCTTTTTCGATGGTGTCTCGGTCTGTGGTCATGGTGGTGGGACAAAAGGAAGTCACACCGTGTTTGATCAAAAAATGTGCCATGGTGTCGATGGCTTCCCGTGTGCCGTCACAGGTATCCGCGCCCCCGCATCCGTGGATGTGAACGTCCACAAAACCCGGAACGATGGTGTATCCCTCGCAGTCGATGGCGATGTCGTCCTGTGAATACGGCAGAGACTCCCCCACCGCCTTGATTTTGCCGTCCTCCAGCTTCAGGTCGCCCTGTACCAGCCGAAAATCCTTGTCCAGATAGTTTGCATGGATCAGAAACACTGCCCTCATCCTTTCTACGTCCTGTTTTTATCGAATCGTTATAATATCGCGTTTAGGAGCACCATCAGCGTGACCCCCGGTATTCCCAAAAGCCCCGACGCCGCCACGCTCAGACGGCTGACCGGCAGCGCGATCCCGGTATACGAGGCGGTCAGGTTCAAAAGCGCCATGGCCGCAAATCCCAAAAAAGCCGAAATAAGAAAATTTTTCATAGGTATTGTCCTTTCTTTTCCGCAGAGATCATAGACTTTGTCCACTGTCTCATGGTATGAAAGGACAGCCCCGATTATGCTGGCAGATCAACGGCCCGCCCTACGGCTCTTGGGGTACAAAATCGATGCGCCCGGTGGCCACGTCCGCCCCGGCCACGATGATGCCGATCTCCTCCCCCATCATCAGGACTCTGCCGGTGCGCAGGTCGTGATGGGTGATCTCTCCGTCAAATTCAAAATCGGCGTTTTCAAAATCATTCAGGCTCACAAAGCCCTCGGCGTTGTTTTTGAGCTTCACGAAAATGCCCCTGGGAGTCACGCCGCTGATGATACCCACATGGCGCTCGCCCAAGTGGGACTTCATATACTCGGCGGTGTAGCAATCCTCCGCCGCCCGTTCTCCGGTGACGGCGCGGATCTCATTTTTGGACGATTCCGCCGCCGATTCCCCGGCAAAAACACGGTAGCGCTTGGCAATGATCTTCTTGTCAACACCTGTCACAAGGTCGCTCAAAATACGGTGGATAGAGGTGTCGGGATAGCGCCGAATGGGCGATGTGAAATGGCTGTACTCCGGCAGCGCCAAACCGAAATGCCCAAGCTCTTTATCGGCATAGCGGGCTTTTTCCATGGTGCGGAGAATTCGCTGATTCACAAGAGAGCCCCGGGGGCCGTCCTTGACCCGCTCCAAAACAGCGGAAAAATCTGCTGCGGTGGGCGTTCCCTTTTTCAATTCTCCGCAGGGGATTCCCAGCCGGTCCAACAGCTCGGTGAGTTCTATCACCCGGTCGGCGCTGGGACGCTCGTGAATGCGGTATAAGAACGGAATTTCCGCCTGAAGCGCCGCTTTGGCGGCACAGATATTGGCGGACACCATCATCTGCTCGATCAGCGCTTCCGCCTGCCCGGTGGTCCGGGGAAGCAGGTCAACGCACACGCCGTTTTTATCCAGCACAAAGGTCGTCTCGTCGCTGGACAAATCCAGCTCGCCCCGGCGCTGGCCGTTTCGCTCCAGAACATCTGCCAGCTCTTTGGCGGCTGTCAGGCTTTCCATCACCGGCTCATATTTCCGCAAAAGCTCTTTGGAAGCCGTACCCGCTAAAATCTCATTGACCTCGGCATACACGCCCCGCACCTTGGAATGGATGACGGTTTTACGGAACAGAAAATCAAGAATATTGCCCTCAGAATCAAAATCGATCAGGGCGGAAAAGGTCAGCTTGTCTGCGCCGGCATTCAAGGAGCAAACCCCGTTTGACAGGTTTTCCGGCAGCATGGGGATCACCCGGTCCGCGAAATAGACGGAGGTGCCCCTTTGGAATGCTTCTCTGTCAATGGCGCTGCCGGCTTTCACATAATGGGACACGTCGGCAATGTGCACCCCGAGGGAGTAGCCGTCCTCGGTTTTCAAAACGGAAATCGCGTCGTCCAAATCTTTGGCGTCGGCGCTGTCGATAGTGAATACCGGCTCGTCCCGCAAATCCAGACGGCAGTCAATGTCCTCCTGAGTGACCGGCAAATTTCCAATGGCGGCCGCTTCCCGCAAAACCGCCTCGGGAAACTCGGTGGGAATGCCGCAGCGCTCAATGATGGCGTCGGCGCACACTCGGGCACGGTCTCCGCTGCCGAACACAGTTTTGACCTCTGCCGTGCGCCATTCGCCCCTGCCGTCGCATTTGGGCTGGAGCAGCACCTTGTCCCCGTCCTTCGCGCCGTGGAGATGGATGGGAGAAATCTCAAAATCGTATCGGATGGCCCCGTCCGGAGTGACGTGAGCGCCGGTTTCGTCGATGTGTACCGTCCCGGTGACGGATTCCTTTCCTCGGGACAAAATCCGTTTGACTCTGCCGCTGGGGCCCTTGTCCGCTTTCCGTAAATCGGTGAGCAAAACCTCGTCCCCTACGAACGCGCCGTTCAGCCCGCTGCCGGGAACAAAGAAATCCTCATTGCCGATTTTCGGGCGGGCAAAGCCGAAATTTTCCGAAAGGGATACGAGGGTGGCCTCCACCCCCGTGCGGGGAGAGAGATGTACCCACTGGTCTTTGTCGATAGAAACTTGCCCCGCCTCTTCCAACCTGCGGATGGCGGCGGAATAAAGGGTTTCGTTTTGAATGCGGGCCTCCCGCATCAGAGCTCTGATGGGTACGCCGTTTCTGCCGCAGCGCTTCAATGCCGCAACGATCTGCTTTTCTTCTGCAGTTTCCGCTGCGCTGGGCAGCTCAAAAGGCTCCTCTGCATTCCGCCGATTCCCGCTGTGATTGTCATAGCGGGAATGGTGAAAGGGCGCACCGTCTTTTCTTCTTTCCATATCCTATACTATTCCTTTTCTTTTTCTGGCAGGTTGTTCACAAGCTCCTTAAAATGCCTGCCCCGCACTTCAAAATTGGGATAGAGGTCAAAGGCTGCGGACGCGGGCGACAGGGATACGATATCCCCCGCCTTGCTTTTCTCCTGAGCTGTGGCAACCGCTTCCTCCATGGTCTTCACCCGCAGAATTTCCGGCGCGTTTTCCCGGTAATTTTCCGCGTTTCGCACCGCTTCCTCAATTTTCGGCCCGGTGTCGCCCATGACGATCAAAGTTTTTACCTTGTCGCAGATGACAGGCCCCAGAGGGTCATAGGGAATGTGCTTGTCATAGCCGCCGCAGATCAAAATGATTTTCTGCGGGTACAAAGACAACGTGCCGGACATGGTTCTGGTGGGAGAGCTTGCGATGGAATCATTATAATATCTCACGCCCGAAACTTCCCGGACAAGCTCCGCCCGGTGCTCCACGCCGCCGAAATTCTTTGCCACAGACAGAATGTTTTCCGAGGATACCTCTCCCCATACCGCGCCGATGGCGGCCATATAATTCTCCACATTGTGCCAGCCGGGGATTTTGATTTCGGAAACGGACATCAGCTTTTCTCCGTTCACAAAGATACTTTCTCCGTCGCACCAGACGCCCCGTTCAGGCTTTTTTATCCTGCTGAAGGCCCAGCAATCTCCCCGGACTTCCTCGGCAAAAGAGGCGGTGATGTCGTTGTCGGCGTTCAAAACCGTGCGGGAAAAGGCGCTTTGGTGCAGGAAAATATTTTTCTTCGCGCCAATATACTCCTGCATATCCTTGTGCATATCCAGATGATTGGGCGAAAGATTGGTCACTACAGCCACGTCGGGGCTTCTGCGCATAGAAATCAACTGGAAGCTGGAAAGCTCCACCACGGCGCAGTCGGTTTCAGAAACGGTCTCAATTTCCGGTAAGAGAGGTCTGCCGATATTGCCGCCTAAGTGAACGGTTTTTCTCTCTGCCTTCAAAAACTCCGACAAAATCGTGGTGGTGGTGGTTTTGCCGTCGCTGCCGGTGACGCCGTAAATCTTGCAGGGACAAAGCTCAAAGAACAGCTCCAGCTCACTGGTGACGGCAGCGCCCCGCTTTCTGGCTTCAATGAGCTCCGGCAAGTAGTATTTCATGCCGGGGGTGCGGAAAATTATGTCCTCATTGAGGTTTTGCAGATAATTCTCCCCCAAAATCAGGTTGATGCCCTGGGCCTGCAATTTCTCGCCGGTCTCACCCAATTCTTCAAGGGTGCGCTTGTCTCTGGCAGAAACGATGGCCCCTTTTTCACGGAACAGGTCGATGAGGGGCAGATGGCTCCTCCCGATACCGCAAAAGGTCACTGATTTCCCCTTGAGTCCCCGAAAAAACTGTTCTCTTGTCACGCTGCAACACTTCCCATTCGCTGAATATGTATCAGATTTCTTCCGCTGGGTCATCTTCTGTATAACTGTTGTAGAGCTGGTAATAAATGCCCTGCTTTGCCATCAATTCCTGATGAGTTCCCTTTTCTTCTATGCCGTTTTCGGTCAGCACAAGAATCACGGTGGCGTTCTTGATGGTGGTCAGCCGGTGGGCAATGGTAAAGGTGGTACGTCCCTTTGCCAGTTTCTCCAAAGACGCCTGGACGATTCGCTCACTTTCGTTGTCCAAAGCGCTGGTGGCCTCGTCCAGAATCAAAATGGGCGGGTCTTTGAGGAAAGCCCGGGCAATGCTGATTCTCTGCTTCTGCCCGCCGGAAAGCTTCACGCCCCGCTCGCCCACATAAGTATCATACCCATCGGAAAGCTCCATAATGAATTCGTGGGCGCCGGCCCGTTTCGCGGCTTCCATCACTTCTTCCCGGGTAGCGCCGGGCTTGCCGTACTCGATATTCTGGAACACGCTACCGGAGAACAGGTACACGTCCTGCTGGACAAAGCCGATTTGGGAGCGGAGAGATTTCAGGGTCACTTCCCGCACATCCTGACCGTCCACCAGAATTCTGCCGCCGGTCACGTCGTAGAACCGGGGGATCAGATTGCACAAAGTGGTCTTGCCGCCGCCGGAGGGGCCTACCAGCGCCACATTTTCCCCGGCGTTCACATGGAGGTTGATTTCCGACAGCACCTCTTTCCCATCGTGGGTGTAGCTGAAGCTCACGTCCTCAAATGTCACGTCGCCGTCTTTGAGCTCCAAGGGCCTTGCGCCTTCCTCGTCGAAAATATCCACGTCGGCGTCCATGATCTGGAAGAAGCGCTCCACGCCGGTCATGCCCTGCTGGAACTGCTCCGCGAACTGCACCAGTTGGCGGATGGAGGAGATCAAAGTCCCTACATACATCATATAGGCAACAAGATCAGCGGGCTGAATTTGCCGGTTCATCAGGAACAGCGCCCCCACCAGCAGCACAAGGAAGTGCATAAGCCCGTCGAAAATACGGTTGGAGGCTTCAAAGCCGCCCATATAAAAATACCGCTTCCGCTTGATGCGGTAGAACAGCTTATTGCCCTTTTCAAATTTATCAGTTTCCAAGCCCTCATTGGCAAAGGACTTTACCACCCGCACGCCAAGAAGAGAATCCTCCACCTGGGCGTTGATCTCGCCGATCTGCTTCCGCTGGCTGCGGAACTGATCCCGCATTTTCAGGTTGAACCAGGCAGCCACCAGTACCATGACAGGCACCACGGAGAACACGATCAGTGTCAGCGGCACATTGACGCCGCAGAGGATGGCAAACGAGCCGATGATCTTGATGCCCGCCATGAACAGCTCTTCCGGGCAGTGATGGGCGAATTCCGTCACATCAAACAGGTCTGTGGTAATGCGGGACATGATCTGCCCCACCTTGGTGTTGTCAAAATAGTTGAAGGACAGCTTCTGCAGATGGGCAAAGAGATCGGAGCGCATATCCGTTTCCATCTTCGTACCCATAATATGCCCCACGGATGCCCGGAAAAAGGTAGCCCCGGCGTCCACAAGACACAAAAAGAGATACAGCGCGCCGATTTTCAGCACCAGCTCTAAGGTCAGCGCCGCCAGATTGTTGATGCCCAGATCGGTGATATGGCGCATCAAGAGCAGCATAATCAGCTCGCATACGGTAGTCAGCGCCGCGCAGAACAAATCCAGCACCAACACCGGCCAGTATTTCCTGAAATACGGCAAAAATCGGCGGATCAGACCTTTCCGCCTTCCTGCCTTTTGTTGTTCTTCCAAAAAAACACTCCCTTTTTTACTCGAGAAGCCAGTATCCAAAAGGCGGAACCCAGCAGCCCGACCTCGATTCACTGCCACACTATGCCATGTTGCATTATGCCATAAATAGGCAAGAGAATCAACC